>JAIYAO010000119.1 GCA_027488965.1 Alphaproteobacteria bacterium | reverse complement strand
TGATGGCGCACGCTGCCCCGGTGTTCCGGCGCAGGGCGCTGTGGTAAGCTCGCGCCATGACGAAAACCGCTACGCCCCCGATCAAGGTCGCGCGTCACTGTGCTCGCCTCCGTCAGCGACCTGCGCTGGGTGATCATCGACGACGACCTCGGCCGCGATCCCACGTTGCGGTGGAACGAAACCTCGGTGCAGATCAACGCCATGACCATGATCCTGAAACGCGTGCTGATGCAGGAGCCGGTGGATCTCGCCGCGCTGGCGGCGCAGACGCTGAAGGTCGCCCGCGACCGCGCGGTGCTGGAGGAATGACGATGTCCTGGCCCCCCGGCTGGCGCGACGTGGGCGCGGACGAATCCGCCGGCCTGGTCGCTGCGCTGCGCGGGGAGCTCGCGCCCGCGCACATCCTGCATGGGCGCGCCTTCGCCGTGATCGCCCGGCGCGACGACGCCGACGATGTGCTGCTGCGCCTCGACGACGGGGAGGTGGCGGAGATGCACATGACGTGGGCGCGTCAGACCACGGCGGACTTTCCGGGCGTGCTGCTCTATGTGGATCTCGACGCATGGTTGGAGGCGCAGGCCTGATGGCGCACGCTGCCCCGGTGTTCCGGCGCAGGGCGCTGTGGTAAGCTCGCGCCATGACGAAAACCGCTACGCCCCCGATCAAGGTCGCGCGTCACTTCGAGGTCTTCATCGAGGATCAGGTGTCGTCCGGCCAGTTCCAGACGCCCACGGCGGTGGTGGAGGCGGCCTTGCGGCTGCTCGAAGAGCGCGAGGCGGCCCTTGCCGAACTCGGCGCCGCCATCGCGGTCGGCGATGCCAGTGGGCCCTCGCGGCCGTATGACCGCACGGCGTTCCTGGCGGCGAGACGGCGCGAGGCCGGCGAGTAGACATGCCGGAATTCCGGCTCAAGCCCGAGGCTGAGTCCGATCTCGCAGCGATCTGGCGCTGGACTTGCGCGCAATGGTCGCCGGCGCAGGCGGACACGTACGTCGATACGCTGGACCGCGCGATGACGATGCTGGCCAAGGACCCTGCGCGCGGCCGCCGGACGGGCGAGGTCGATCCCGATCTCTTTCGCCAGCGCTGCGTCAGCCACGTCATCTTCTATCGCGCCGCCGTCCACGGTATCGACGTCATCAGGGTGCTCCACGTCCGGATGAACTGGGCGGCGCACTTGAAGGACAGTCCATGAAACATGCGGTGTTCATCGACGGCGAGGCCGGCACCACGGGCCTGCAGATCCGCGAGCGGCTGGGCCGTCGGGGGGACATCGCGCTCATCCAGCTCGATCCCGCCCGGCGCAAGGACGCCGGCGCCCGCGCCGAAGCGCTCAACGCCGCCGACGTGGCGATCCTGTGCCTGCCGGACGACGCCGCGCGCGAAGCCGCCGCGCTGGTGACGAACCCGAAGACGCGCCTCATCGACGCCTCCACCGCCCACCGCACCGCGCCGGGCTGGGCCTACGGCTTTCCGGAGATGGACGCCCGCCAGCGCGCAGCGATCGCTTCGTCCACGCGCATCTCCAATCCGGGCTGCTATCCCACGGGCTTCATCGCGCTGGTGCGCCCGCTCGTGGCGGCGGGGCTCGTGCCCCCGGACTGGCCGGTCACCGTCAACGCCGTCAGCGGCTACTCCGGCGGCGGCAAGGCGATGATCGCGGAGTTCGAGGACGCCGCCGGCCCCACCTACACCCGCGTTCCGTACCGCATCTACGCGCTGGGCCTCGCGCACAAGCACGTGGCGGAGATGCAGGCGCACGCGGGGCTGGCGCACCCGCCGCTGTTTGCGCCCGCCGTGGGCCGCTACGCGCAGGGCATGATCGTGGAGGTTCCGCTGCAGCTGCGCGCCATGCCGGTCGCGCCGACGCGGGCGGCCGTGCACGAGGCGCTGGCGGCGCACTACGCCGGGGCGCGGTTCGTGGAGGTGGCGTCCCTGGCGGCGGCGGACGCGGCAAAGACGCTCGATCCCGAAGGTTTGAACGACACCAACCGCCTGCGCCTGTACGTGTTCGGCGATGACGCCGCCGGCCAGGTCCGGCTGGTGGCGTTGCTCGACAATCTCGGCAAGGGGGCCGCGGGGGCCGCCGTGCAGAACATGAACATCGCGCTCGGCCTCGACGAGGGAACCGGTCTCGACGCGGGCGCGTAAACCGCCCAACCAGCCAAAGAACCAGCAAGACGGGATCACCATGCACACAGCGTTGCGCCTTTCGATCGTCGCCGCGGGCCTTGCGCTCGCCGCCTGCAACAACACCACCGCCGCCGTGGGCGACGTGGCGGTCGCGCGCGCGCCGTTCGAGACGGCCGAGCCGGACGGCAAGGGCCAGGCGCCCGCCTTCCCGGGGCAGACCCGCGCCCCGCAGCCGGAGACGCTGTCCAAGATCAAGGTCGCCACGTTCGCCACGGGCCTCGCCGAGCCGTGGGGCGTGGAGGTGCTGCCTGACGGGCGGCTGGTGGTGAGCGAGAAGGGCGGCGCCTTGCGCGTCGTCACCGCCGACGGCCGGGTGCTGGCGCCCATCGCCGGCGTGCCGGCGGTGGATGCCCGCGGGCAGGGCGGCCTGCTCGATGTCGCCGTGCGCCCTGCCGGAGACGGCTTCACGCTGTGCGTGTCCTATGCCGAGCCACGCGGCGGTGCGCTGAGCGCCACGGCGGTGTCGTGCGGCGTTGCGCGCGGCGCCGAAAACCTCACGCTCGACGGCATGCGCGTGATCTTCCGGCAGGAGCCCGCCTGGGACAGCCGCGGCCACTTCGGGTCGCGCATCGTGTTCACGAACGCCGACACGCTGTACGTCACCACTGGCGAACGCCAGAAGACGGACGCGCGCGTCAATGCGCAGAACGTGGGCTCCACCATCGGCAAGGTGGTGCGTGTGAAGCTCGACGGCTCGGCGCCCGCGGACAATCCCTTCGCCGCGCAGGGCGGCCCCGCGGCGCTCGTGTGGTCCATGGGCCATCGCAACCTGCAGTCCGCCGCCCTGCGCGCCAATGGCGATCTGTGGACGGTGGAGCACGGCCCCAAGGGTGGCGACGAACTGAACAAACCGCAGGCGGGCAAGAACTACGGCTGGCCCGTCATCACGTACGGCATCGACTACAACGGCCAGCCCATCGGCGAAGGCGTCACCGCGCGGGCGGGCTTTGAACAGCCCGTCTACTACTGGGACCCCGTGATCGCGCCGTCCGGCATGGTGTTCCACTCGGGGCGCATGTTCACCGCCTGGCGCGACAACGCGCTCATCGGCGGCCTCGCCAGCCAGAGCGTCACGCGCCTCGTGTTCGAGGGCGACAAGGTGGTGGCGGAGGAACGCATCGCCATCGAGGGCCGCGTGCGCGACGTGACCGAGGGGCCGGATGGCGCCGTCTATCTCGCGGTGGGCGCGGCGGACGGTCGGATCCTGAAGCTCACGCCGGGGTAGGCAAGACATGATTGTTCGTCATTCCGGGGCGCGCGACGCGCGAACCTGGAATCCAGCCCGGCATTGCAAGACCTGACTGGATTCCGGGTTCGGCCTGCGGCCGCCCCGGAATGACGAAGTGTCGGCGCTAAACCTCGAACAGGTAGTCGCTGTCGCCGTCGAAGGCGGCGGTCTCGATCAGCGTGGCGTCGGCGCGCAGCTTGCGGGCGCGGTAGCCCAGCGGCGCCAGCAGCGCGAAGACGTCCTCGGCCTTCGTGTCCGCGCGCGCGAGGCTCGACTGCACGAGCTCGAGGAACAGCTTCGGCTTCAGCGCCGAGAGCGTCTTCATCCCGCCCATCAGCATCCGCGCCTCCCAGCCCTCCACGTCGGCCTTGAGGAAATCGAGTCGCGTGAGGTTCTGCGCGGCGGCGAAGGCGTCGAGCGTGCGCACCTCGATGGTCTCGGTGCGCATGGGGCGGGGATCGGCGTCCGTGCCCAGGTGCGCCAGACCGAAGCCCACCTCCGCGCGTCCGCGCTTCAAGGGCGTCGACAGCGTGAAATGGCCGGGCGCGTCCGACAGGCCGAACGGGTGCACGCTCACATGCGCCAGCCCGTTCCAGCGCAGCGCCGGTGCCAGCACCGCGCGTGCGTAGGGCGCAGGCTCGAAGGCATGGACATGGCCCTGCGGCGCCAGCCGCGCGAACATCTTGGCGAACTGGCCAGCATGCGCACCCACATCGGCGATCACCGCGTCGGCTGCGATCATGGGTGCAAAGAGCCGTTCCAGCTCCGGGTGGTGGTTCTGCGTGGCCGCCTTGAACACGTGCGCCACCCAGCCGAGGCGCTGGCGGAAGGAAAGTTCGAGATCGCTCATCTCACGCCGCCGCCGCGCCGAGGAGATCGAGCGCGCCATCCACCGTGTCGGCGGATTTCACCACGTCAAGAAAAGCGGGCGGCGTCAGGTTGGCGTCGATGGTGTGGCGGAAGAGTTCGAACAGCGGGTCCCAGAAGCCGTCCTCGCACAGGAACACCACGGGCTTGCCGTGCAGGCCGAGGCGCTGCCACGACAGGATCTCGATGGCCTCCTCCAGCGTGCCGATGCCGCCGGGCAGCACCAGGAACGCGTCGCTCTCGTCGAACATGCGGATTTTCCGCTCGTGCATGGTGTCCACCATCACGTGCGGCACCGCCTCGTAGGTGATCTCCCGGCTGGCGAGAAACCGCGGCATGATGCCCAGCACGGTCCCGCCCGCCTCGTGGCAGGCCTCCGCCGCCCGGCCCATGAGGCCCACCCGGCCCCCGCCATAGACCATCCGCACGCCGCGCGCCGCCAGCGCCGCACCCGTGCGCGTGGCGAGATCGAGGTACGCGGGCCGCGTGGTGTTGGAGGACCCGCAATAGACGCAGACGGACTGAATCGATGTCATCGCTTCCCTATAGCGGCGCCGGGGGCCCGCCGCCAAAGGGGGCATGCGGCGCGGCGGCGCGATTGCGATGGCGGGCCGTCGGGCTTACGTCTGGTGGGCCCATGCGACCCAGCCCCAAGCCACCCGCCGATCCCGCCGCGCCCCCCGCGGGGGAGGTCTCCGACACCGCCAGCATCACCGCCGCCATCGGCCGCATCCTGAAGCTGATCGGTGGCCTCGATGCGCCCGGCGTGCGGCTGCGGATCGGGGCGGCGCTGGGGCTGACGCTGGCGAGCAAGGTGATCGCGGTGCTGGCGCCGCTGGTGCTGGCGGACGGCATCAACAAGCTGGCGGCGGGCGACGCGGCCGGCGCCATGCCGGTGTTCCTCGGGGCCATCTCCTTCTGGGCGGCGCTGCGGTTTGCGTCCACCGCCGGGCCGCAGCTGCGCGATGCGCTGTTTGCGCCGGTGAGCGAGGAGGCGCAGCGGCGTGCGGGGGCTGCGGTGTTCGCGCACGTCCATGCGCTCTCGGTGCAGTTCCACCAGTCCAAGCGCACGGGCTCTGTGTACCGCACCATCGAGCGCGGCATCCGCGCCATCGATTTTCTCCTGCGCTTCCTCGGCTTCAACATCGCGCCCACGGTGGTGGAGCTTGCGCTCGCGGCGGCGGTGCTCACGTGGAAGTACGGGCCGATGTTCGCGGTGATCGCGGCGGCCACCGTGGCGATCTATGCCTGGATCACCTTCGCCATCACCAACTGGCGCCTGCGTTTCCGCCGCGAGATGAACGACCGCGACAGCGAGGCCGCAGGCCGGGCAGTGGATTCCCTGCTCAACTTCGAGACTGTGAAGGCGTTCGCCGCCGAGAAGCGCGAGTCCGACCGGTTCGACGGCGCGCTCGCCAGCTACGCGCAGGCGGCGGTGCGCGCCAACACCTCGCTCGTCGCGCTCAACATGGCGCAGGCGCTGATCATGAACGTGGGCCTTGCGGCCATGGTGATCGGCGCAGGCTGGCTGTCCACGGGCGGCAGGATGGGGCCGGGCGACGTCACCGCCGTGATCCTCATCATGCTCAATCTCTATGCACCGCTGAACATTCTCGGCATGGCCTACCGCGAGATCAAGCAGTCCTCCATCGACATGGAGAAGATGTTCGCGCTGCTCGACGAAAAGCCGGAGGTGGCCGATGCGCCGGGTGCGGCGTTGCTGGAGGCGCGCGCAGGCGAGGTGGTGTTCGAGGACGTGGGCTTCGCCCACGAGGGCCGCGACCAGGGCCTGGCCCACGTGAGCTTCACCGCGCCCGCGGGCAAGACCACCGCCATCGTGGGGCCGAGCGGGGCCGGCAAGTCCACGGTGCTCAAGCTCATCTTCCGCTTCTACGATCCCGCCTCCGGCCGCGTGACCATCGACGGCCAGGACATCGCCGGCGTGACGCAGACGTCGCTGCGCCAGGCGCTCGGCCTCGTGCCGCAGGACGTGGTGCTGTTCAACGACACGCTGCGCTACAACATCGCCTACGGCCGCCCCGAGGCGACGCAGGACGAACTCGAAGACGCCGCGCGCCGCGCGCAGCTGGGCGACTTCATCGCCCGCCTGCCGCAGGGCTGGGACACGCGCGTGGGCGAACGCGGGCTCAAGCTGTCGGGCGGGGAAAAGCAGCGCGTCGGCATCGCGCGCGTGATCCTGCGCGATCCCAAGATCCTCGTGCTCGACGAAGCCACCTCATCCCTCGACAGCCGCACCGAGGCGGAGGTGCAGGACGCGCTGGAGGAGGCCTCGCGCGGGCGCACCACCATCGTCGTCGCCCACCGCCTCTCCACCATCGCCGGCGCGGACCGCATCATCGTGCTGAAGGACGGGCGCGTGGTGGAGGAGGGCGGCCACGCGCAGCTGGTGGCGCGCGACGGCGAGTACGCGGAGCTCTGGCGCCGGCAGGCCGAGGAGCCGCAAGGGGTCGCGGCGTAGGAGATTGTCGATGGCGGACCGCGCAGAAGAACCTCCCCTCACCGAAGCCGGCCGCGCCCGCATCGACACCTTCGTGGACAGCGCTTTCGCCTTCGCCGTGACGCTGCTGGTGATCGCCACCGAGGCCCCGCCCACCGATGTGGACAGCTTGAAGGCCGCGTTGCTGCAGGCGCCGGGCTTCGCCATGGGGTTTGCGCTGGTGGCGATGTTCTGGTGGACGCACCGTTCCTACGCGCGCGTGCGTCCGGACGGCGCCGTGCCGTTGCTGGTCAGCCTTGCCATCGTGTTCGTGATGCTGGTGTACGTCTATCCGTTGCGGCTGTTCGCCGATGTGTTCGTGAGCTTCGTCACCGGCGGCGCGCTGCGGGGCGAGGGGCCCGTGCGCACCATCGGCACGATGCGCGACCTCTATCTCATCTACGGCGCGGGCTTCACGGCGCTGGCGGCGCTCTATCTTTTCGCCTTCCTGCACGCGCGCGCCGCAGCGCGACGGGCGGGCGACGACGTGGCGCGCCGCTATGCAGGCGCGGGCGCGCACGTCTGGATCGTGCTCACGCTGGCGGGCGCGCTGTCCATCGGCCTTGCGGCCACGCTGCCGTTCGACAACCCGTTCTACGTGGGCCTGCCGGGCATGGCGTACGCGCTCATTCCCGTGGGCATCGCCATCGTCGGCGCGCTGCAGCGGCGCGCGGCGTAAGCGTCACTCTGCGGGAACAGTCTGCGCCGACACCGCCGGCGGCTCCGGCGCCTCGGCATCCTTGGGCGCGAGCAGCAGGTACATGGCCGGCGTCACGATGCGCGCGATGAGCGTGGAGGAGATGAGCCCGCCGATGATCACCAGCGCCAGCGGCGAATAGAGCGGCGAGAACTCCAGCACCAGCGGGATGAGCCCGCCGATGGCCGTGGCCGACGTCAGCAGCACCGGCAGAAAGCGGATCTCGCCGGCCCGCTCTACGGCCTCGCGCAGGGGCACGCCGTCGCGCCTGAGCTTGTTGGTGAAATCCACCAGCAGGATCGAGTTCTTGATCTCGATGCCGATCAGCGCTACGAACCCGATCACTGCGATGAACGAGAGCGAATAGCCCGTCACGTAGAGCGCTATCAGCCCGCCCATGATCCCGAACGGGATCACGAACGCCACCACCGTCATCTGCGCGAAGGTGCCGAACTCGAGCAGCAGCACGGCGAGCACGCCGAACGTGGCGATCAGGATGGCGGCGCCGAGACCGGAGAAGCTTTCGCTCGCCGCCTGCGCCTGCCCGCCGAACGAGATGCGATAGCCGGGCGGCGGGGTGAGGTTGGCGATGCGTTCGGCCACGTCGGCGGTGACGCGCGAGGTGAGGAAGCCCGGTGCACTGGACGCGGTGATGGTGACCACGCGCTCGCGCTGGAAGCGCTCGATCTCGGTGGGGCCGGACTTGAAGCCGGGTGTGGCCACCTCCGACAGCGGCAACGCGCCGCCCTGGGCGTTCCACACATAGAGCTTGCCGATGTCGTCCACGGCTGCGGCGTTCTCGCCCGGCAGGCGCACGCGCACGGGATAGGCGTCGCCGGTGGGGTCGCGGAAGCTCGCCACCTGCGCGCCGCCGATGGCGATGCGCAGCGATTGGTCGATGGCGCCGGCCGGCACGCCCAGCAGCGCGGCCTTGGACTGGTCGATGCGCAGGTCGAGATCGACGGTGCGCGCCGCCAGCGGGTTCTTCACGTCGCGCGTGCCGGGCGTGGCGCGCACGATCTCCTCCACCTGCGACGCCAGCGCCGTGAGCGCCGCGAGATCCTTGCCGGTGACGCGCACCGCGATGGGCGCATCCACCGGCGGGCCATTCTCGAAGCGGCGCAGCGAGATGCGCGCGCCGGGGTATTTCTCGAACTGCCGGCGCAGCTCCTCGACCTGCTTGGGGCCTTCCTTGGGGTCCCATTCCTTGAAGCTTGCGTAGATCTGGCCGACGTTCGGCTGCGCGCGCACCTGGAAGACGTTGTAGTAGACCTGCGGGTTGCCGTAGCCGGTGTTGGCGAAGCGCCAGACCATGTCCTTGCGCGCGGCAAGGATCGCATCGGCGTAGCGCACGGCCTTGTCGGTCTCGGCGAGGCTTGCGCCCTGCGGCAGCTCCACGTCCACCATGAAGTAGGGGCTGTCGTTCTCGGGAAAGAGCGAAAAGCCGATCCGCGGCACCAGCGCAAAGCTGGCGAGCGCGAGCGCGAGCGACCCGATCACCGTGATCCGCGGCGCCGCCAGCGCCACATGCAGGATCGGGCGATAGACGCGGTGGATGAAGCCCATCACCGCATCGAGGAAGAAGTTGGAGTGGCCCGCCTCCGTGCGCGGCAACAGGCGCCCCGCCAGGAACGGGATGATCGTCAGCGACACCACCAGCGATGCGGCGATCGTGCACAGCACGGCCGCGGGGAACGAGCGGATGAAATCGCCCGCGCCTTCCGGCAGCGCGAGCACCGGCAGGAACGCGAAGATGAGCGCCGCCGTGCAACCGATCACGGCCACATCGATCTCCTCCACGCCGGCGATGGCCGCCTCGCGCGGACTCATGCCCTCCCGCAATCGCCGCGCGATGTTCTCCACCACCACGATGGAGTCATCCACCAGGAGGCCCAGCGCCACCACGAAGCCCGAGATGGAGAGCTGGTTCATGGAGAAGCCGAGGTGCTGGATCGCCAGCACGCCGATGGCCAGCGAGAGCGGGATCGACACCATCACCACGAGTGCTGCGCGATAGCCCAGCGGCAGCAGCGTGATCAGCACGAGCAGGATGGCGATGCCGAAGTCACGGCCCAGGTTGCCGAGCCGGTAGGCGACGGTCTTGGACTGGTCGAAGCCCTCTTCGAGGGTGATTTCCGGCGGCAGCGATTCCTTGAAGGCCGGCAGGCCCGCATAGATGCCGTTGCGCACGTCGAAGACGGTGGCGCCCAGTTCGCCGCGCGCGGTGACGAACACGGCGCGCTTGCCGTTGTAGCGGGTGATGTGGCGGGGCTCGTCGTTGGCCCAGGAAACCTCCGCCACATCGCCCACGGTCAGCACGCGGCCTTCGGCGGCGCGCAGCGGCGTGGCGCGGATTTCCTCCAGGCTGTCGAAGGCGCCGGTGGCCTGCACGTTGAAGCGCCGCCCGCCCGCTTCCATCGCGCCGATGGGCGCATCGGCGCCCTCGCGCTGCAGGGCGTCCACCACGGCCGTCGGCGGCAGGCGCTGGCTCGCCAGCATGTCGAGGTCGAGCGCGATGCGCACTTCGGACGCGGAGGCGCCCCAGATTTCGGCCTCCTGCACGCCGGGCGCGCGTTCGATCAGGTCGCGCAGGTCGCGCGCGAACGCCTCCATCTGGCGCATGGGGGCGGTTTCGCTGACGAGTGCGATCTGCGTGACCGCGGCGTTGGCGGTGTTGGCCCGCACGGTGCGGATCTCGACGATGCCGGCCGGCAGCGACGGGCGCACCACGTTCAGCTCGCGCACGAACTCGTCGTACTTGCGTTCGGGATCGACGCCGTAGCGGAACTCCACGGTGACGCTGGCTGTGCCGGCGCTCGCGGTGGATTCGACTTCCTTGACGTCCTCGATGCGATTGAACGCCTGCTCGAGCGGAATGGCGACGAGCTTTTCCATCTGCTCGGCGTCGGCGCCCGGCAGCACGACGATGGCCACCGCGAGCGGGAACTGCGCGATGGGATCTTCCGATTTGGGAATGCTCATCACCGCGCTGGCGCCCAGCGCGATCAGCAGCGTGAAAACGACCAGCGAGAACTGCCAGCTGTCGACGAAGAAGCGGACGATGGAGCGCAGCATCGGTTATGGCGCCGCAGCGATGGTGACGGTCTGGCCGTCGCGCACGTAGGCGGCGCCGGTGGCGATCACGCGCTCGCCGGGTTCAAGCCCCGCCACGATCATCACCTGGTCGCGCTCCACGCCCACGGTCTGCACCGACCGCCGGCGCGCCACGCTCTGGGCGTCCACCACGAACACCACGCCCTGGTCGGCGCGGGCGTCGAGGAGGGCGAGCACCGGCGCCCGGATGGGCCCGACCTCGCCGCCGCCCGAGGCCACGATCTCGGCTTCTGCGACCATGCCGCTGCGCAGGCCCGTGACGGGGGTCACCGCGATCTCCACATCGAAGCCGCCGGTGGTGGCGTCGCTCTTGGCGGCGATGCGGGTGACGCGGCCCTTGCGTTCATCGCCCGGGGCGATCCGGACGACCGCGCTGTCACCCACCTTCATCCGCGACGCGTCGGCGGAGGCCACGCCCGCGCGCACGATGAGGCCGGAGGCCGTTTCGCCCAGCATCAGGACAGGCTGGCCGGCGCCGATGTTCTGGTTCGGCTCGGCGGAGCGCCGCAGGATCACGCCGCCGGTGGGGGCGACGATGACGCCCTGGGCGCGATTGAACCCGGTGGACTGGCTGGCGGCGCGGGCGCGATCCACCGCGAGTTGCGCGTCGTCGAGCCGGGCCTGCGCCACGAGGCCCTTCTCGAACAGCGTCCGGGCGCGAGCGAGCTGGCTCTCGGCGGTGCGCAGCGTGGCGTTCGATTCCGCGACGTTGGCGGTGTATTCGGTGAGGTTGAGGCTTGCGAGCGTCTGCCCCGCGCGCACGACGTCGCCGTCGTCCACGCCGATGCGGGCGATCACGCCGGGGACCTTGAACGAGAGGGTGGTCTCGCGGACGTAGCCCACCAGGCCGCTGGCCCGCACCGCGCCCGCCGCGCCATCGCGCGAGACTGTGACCACGGTGACCACCGGCGACTCGGCGGCGGTCTTCGATTTTTCGCTGCCGGCGCCGTCGCCGCAGGACGCCACAAGCAACGCCGCCAGCGCCCCTGACCATGCCCGGCCCGACCGCCAAATCACTCCCAGCCTCGGCATGTGCACCCCTGTTTGAGGCGACAGTACATCAATCTCTGAAGATTGGAAGATGTATTCAGCCGTCAGAAAGAGCGACGGGGCGGGCGAGGGGCGGGTCCCCGCCTTGGGCCCGCTGCGTCAGCCGACGGAGGCCACCAGGGCGCCGGCGGTCAGCAGCGCCGCCGCCGCCACCGCCAGCGCCAGCCAGACGGCCGACATGGAGATGCGCAGCAGGCGACGGGTCCGGGAGGGAGCGTGCGGTGTATCCATCGCGTTAGGGAAAGAGACTTTTTCCCGCCGGGCCACGACGCGGAATGCCGCTGTGGCGTTTCGTCCGCCGCGCCGGGGGCCGCCATGCTAGAGTTCGTCTCATGTCATCCGACCCCGCCGTCACCTACACCGGCTACCTCGCCCTCGATGACCTGCTCGCCTGCCAGCGGCCTCTGAGCGCCCGGCATGACGAGATGCTTTTCGTCATCATTCACCAGACCAAGGAGCTGTGGCTCAAGCAGATCGTCCACGAGATCGCGCTGGCGCAGGCGCTGATCCGGGCGGGCGACGTGGAGCCGGCGTTCAAGAGCCTCGCGCGGGTGGCGCGCATCCAGGCGGTGATGACGCTGTCCTGGGACGTGCTGGCGACCATGACGCCCGCCGACTACACCAGTTTCCGGGACGTGCTGGGGACCAGCTCAGGGTTCCAGTCCTGGCAGTTCCGGCAGCTGGAGTTCATGCTGGGCCTGAAGGATCCGGCTTTCCTGAAGTTCCACCCCGAGGGCAGCGCCGGGCGGGCGGCGCTGGAGGCGGCGCTTGCGGCCCCGAGCCTCTACGACGACGCCCTCGGCCGGCTGGCGGCGGCGGGCTTCGACGTCCCGCCGGCCGTTGTCTCCCAAGGGGTCGACCCCGCGATCGAGGCCGCGTGGCTTGCGGTGTACCGGGACACCGACCGGTACTGGGACCTCTACGAACTGGCCGAGAAGCTGGTGGACCTGGACGCGGCGCTCCTCGCCTGGCGTCACAAGCACGTGCTGACGGTGGAGCGGATCATCGGGGCCAAGCGCGGCACCGGCGGCACCGAGGGCGTGGCGTACCTCGCCGCCACGCTGGCGCGGCGCTGCTTTCCCGAACTCTGGTCGGTCCGCACCCAGCTTTAGTGGCCGCGGCCGGCAGTCCGGCTGGCAGACTGGCGCGCGCATATCAACATGCTGAACCGCGATTTCACCTGGATTGAAATAACATAAAGATAACGGCGGTCAGTATTCGTCCGGTTATTTTACCGGATCTTATGATCCCTTGTGTTTTACTCCACATGTCGCACGGAGAAGCCTGTGCGGCGCAGGCAAGCGCGGCGAGAAAAGACCGCGCTCTGGAGGGGTATTCCGATGCGCGCCATGTCCGGCCTTGTGCTTGCGTTCGCCCTGTCCGCCCTGAGCGGCGGCTGCGCGATGACCCAGAAAATGGGATTTCACCTCGTGCGCGAAACGCCGATCCTTGTGGAGGGCCTGCGCGGCGCGCAGACCGAAACCCAATGGATCCGCGAGGCGAAGCTCGCCACGCCGCCCGGCTGCGAGGTGGACACCATCAAGGTGCTCACCGACAGCGACGCCCACTTCACGTTCCACTGCTTCGGCGGCGGGCCGCTCGCCGGCGGCCTCTGATCGACGCGCGAGGGCGCACAGGCCCCGCGTCCGGCGTTGCCGCCGCGACACGCTCTGGCCGGCGGGCGCGACTCGCCGTCCCTGTTAAGGTTGAAATTCAGTTTACTTGAACTGCGTCATTCCGTACCGTCCGTGGGGGTACGACGGCGGGCGGGATAGAGTTCCTGCGCGTCGTTCGTGTCGTCGCCGGCGGGGTCCATGGCCGCGCCGGGGGGAGCGGAACGATGGTGGGGAGAGCGCATTTACGCGGTGCCGGGCGGGTCTCAACCGCTCTTCGCACCGCGCAGGCGGGCGCAGCGCGTCCCCTGTCTGGCGAATTGTACACCCGCCATGCAACCGGCTTCCCCCCTGACGTGAGCGCCGGGCCCGCACAAGGCCTGAGACTTGCAAACGGCGATGGTCGGCAGGTCCCGTGCACCGGGCGAGACACAGTGCGTCTCGCCTCCCGCGTGCGCAGGTCCGGCCGCCCACTGTGAACGCAATGGGAGCGCGCCATGGCCATGCGCCGCCCCCGGGGGAACCGATGAAGCAGCTCAACTCCACCATCCTGGCGTCCTCTCTCGGGGCTTTTCTGCTGTCATCGGCGGGGGCCGCGTTCGCGCAGGCCCCGCCCACGCAGCCCACTACCACCCCGCAGGACATCGAGCGCGCCACGCCGCCGCCGCGGGACGGCGCCAACCGCGTCACCACCGTCGGCCAGGGCACGATCTCGTTGTGCCCCTTCGCGTCCTCCACCATCCCGGTGACCATCAACCGGGTGGAGATCGACGGCTCGACGGTGCTTTCGGCCCGCGACGTGGAGCAGTCCTACGCCCGGGTCCGCGGCCAGCCCACCACGCTCGCCGCTGTCTGCGACATCCGCGAGCGGCTCATCATCTCCTACCGCCAGGCCGGCTTCCCGCTCACCCGGGTGGAACTTCCCGAGCAGCGGATCGGCGCCGAGGGCGTGATCCGGTTCAAGGCCGTGGAAGCCAGCCTCGGCGGCGTCAACATCGTCGATAACGCCAAGTCCGCGCCGTTCTCCAACGTGGTGGAGGGCTTCGCCGGCCGGCTGGAGGCCAACACCGCCAACCGTCCGCTGAAGTGGGCCGAGGTGGAGCGCTTCGCCCTGCTCATGCGCGACACGCCCGGCCTCGTGGCCCGGCTCGAGCTGCGCCCGCAGGCGACCTCCCCCGCCGTGGAAGCCGCGCCCGCGGCGGACCCTCAAGCCGTCACCGTCGCCCCGGTGCAGACGCCGGAGCAGACCGCCGCCCTCGACCTCTTCGTCACCGTGGAGCCGCCCGAGCGGTTCGGCGGCTTCATCAGCCTCCAGCGCAACAGCGCCGACGTGTTCGGCCGCTACGCCGGCGCCGTGGGCGGCCAGATCCGCGGCGTGATGCCGTGGGGCGGCGATGAGCTCAGCGCCGTGCTCTACTCCACGCAGACCGGCCGCCAGGCCGTGGGGCAGGTGGGCTACGAGTGGCGCCACGCCACCGGCCTCACCCTCAAGGCGTCGGCCGCCTACGCCGAGACGATGCCGGGCCGCAGCTTCGCCCCGCTCGACCTCAAGGGCCAGTCCACCTCGTTCATGCTCAGCGCCTCGTATCCCATCGTGCTGCGCAGCGCTGTGCAGCTCGAAGCCACCACCGGCCTCGACTACGTGGACCAGGACAACTTCATCTTCGAGGACCAGACGCTCTCCAACGACAAGGTGCGCGTCTCCTCCACCAAGCTCAGCGGCCTGTGGCGCGACGTGCAGGAGCGCCGCGCCAAGGCGTCGGCGTGGGTGGAGTATCGCCAGGGCCTCGACAGCTTCGACGCCAGCCAGCCCGGCGATCCGCTGCTGTCGCGCATCGACGCCGATCCGCAGGCCGCCCTCTGGCGCGTGCGCGCGGAGGGCGAATGGCGCCTGCGCCGCAACTGGGCGGGCATCGCGCTCGCCGCCGACGCCCAGATCGCCGACGACGTGCTCGTCTCCTTCGAGCAGTACCAGGTGGGCAACCTCACCTTCGGCCGCGGCTACGATCCGGGCACCGTCACGGGCGACCGCGGCTACGGCGGGCGGTTCGAGTTCCTCGGCGGCCGCTACCAGCCGGAGGGCTACGACCAGGTCATGGCCGAGCCCTACGCGTTTTATGACGCCGCCCACGTGGAGCGGCTGTCGGCCGCCTCCATCGAGCCCGAGCTCGACGTGGCGTCCTACGGCGGGGGCATCCGCTTCCGCTACGCAGACCGCGCCTCCTTCGACGTCGGCTTCGCGCAGGCGCTCGACGAGCCCGGCCTGAACCAGAAGAAGCCGGGCGCGCAGTTCCTGATGAACCTGACCGTCCAGTTCTAGGCAAAAGCAGTGGGAGGCCCGCGCGCGGCGACGGCGCGCGGGAAGAGGCAAAAGGGCACGCTACCATGACCATCACCCCGAACAGCCGCCGCAACGCCCGCAACCTGATGAAGGTCTGGCCGAGCCTCTTTGCGCTGATGACGGGGATGGGAGGGATCGCATACGCGGATCCGACGGCGCCGACGAACGTGACTGGCGCAGACGCACCGGTGCTGAATACCAACTCCACCAGCGTGAACCAGACTGCGCCTCGCGCCTTCATTCAGTGGGGCACGTTCGACATCGGCACGGGCCAGTCGTTCAACGTCACATACGGCGCCGGAGTCTCCGTCCCGGCGCAAGCCATTCTCGTGAACCGCATTACGAGTGGCGACATCAGCAACATCAGCGGCGCGATCAACGCAGCCGGTCACGTCTGGGTGCTCAACAGCGCCGGGGTCATGTTCGGCAGCGGGGCGCAGATCAATACGGGCGGCCTCCTGGCCTCCTCGCTGACCACAATCAATGGCGCAGATACTGAGGCAGGCATCGCTGCGATGTTCGGCGCGACGCCGACCGGCACGCCGTTCACCCCGACCGCCTTTACTCTGAGCGGCGGCGCGGGCGGTGCGGTGACGGTCGACTCGGGCGCCGCCATCAATACCACCGGCACCACGATGCTCGTGGGCCCCAGCGTCTCCAACGCCGGCGCCATTTCTGCTGGCGGCACGGCGGCGATGATCGGCGCGACCGATGTGTCACTCGGCATCGACCTCGACGGCGGCACGGGTCTGTTGCTCAACGCGACCATCGTCGGCGGCACGACGAGCAATGCTGCAGACCCCCTGTCGGCAGGCGGTACGGTTAGTGGCCACCGCGTCATCCTGGCTGCGGCGC
>JAIYAO010000053.1 GCA_027488965.1 Alphaproteobacteria bacterium | reverse complement strand
GAGAACCCGCAAGCCTTCACGCCTGATGTCGCGATGTCCGTCTCGAACCTCGCGACCTTCCTGTCACAAGGCGGTGATCGGCCCGGCGCGCTGGCCGCAGCGCAAGAGGCCGTCGCGCTCTATCGGGCCTTGGCCAAAGAGAACCCGCAAGCCTTCACGCCTGAACTGGCGACGTCTCTTGGGGGCTATGGGCAGGCGCTGTTGAACGCCGGAAAAGTTGAGGACGCCCGCTTGGCCATGGCCGCATTCTTCGAAGCTGCTGAGGCTCTGAAGCCTTTGCTCGCGGCAATGCCGAAGGCCTTCGGCGAACTCTTTCAAAACCTGCTGCGGGACTTCGTTCGCGCAGCACAAGTGGCTGTTGTGACGGAAGGCGAGATTGCCGCGGCGCTGGAAAAGCTGGGAGCGGAGCTGGGCGATGGCGGTGGCCAGCCGCCGGAGGTCGCGCAGTTCCAAGCTTGGGCGCAGGCGCACAACGAAGGCCGCGGGCAGGACGGAAAGGCCGCCTATGCCGCCATGATTGCAGTCCTCGACGCCGATCCCGCCAACCCTGCCCTCAACCCGCTGCGCGACGCGATCGACCAGGCCCGCGCGCAGTTGGGTGAGGCCTGGCCGTATGGCGATGGGCCGAAGCGGGGCTAGCGGCGCCCATCGGCGGCTACATTCCGGCGCCAGCGGCAGTTGTGTTCGGAAGGGTGAGTTCTGCTCCCAAAGCAGTCATTCCAGCCATCTTGCTAGACCGGCCGCACACGGCGATCTCCGGCCTGACCGGCGGGGAAGGCCGGACCGGCAGGTCTTGAGCGGCGCTGCCGTCCGTCACAAAGTGACGGCCCAGGCAGAGCTGGCCCAATCACGTCATCAGCACGTAGTCACCCGGGGCCTGCGCGAGGATGGGGAAGCCCTTGTCCGCGTCCCCGAGACGAGGCGGGGGACGCTTTGACTTCGCACTGCGGGCGTGCAGCCATGCGCTCCATTCCGGCCACCATGAGCCCTCGCGACGCTCGGCGATGGTCGCCCATGTTTCTGGGTCGCAGTAGAGGTCGCCGCGTCGGCGCTGACCAATGCGATAGTGCCGATGCGGGTGCCCTGGCTCGGAAACGATGCCGGCGTTGTGGCCGCCGCTTGCGAGAAGGAAAGTGAGTTCGGCGTCGGTGAAAAGGTTAACCTTATAGACTGATCGCCAGGGCGCAATGTGGTCAGCCTCGGTGCCCACGACGAAAAGCGGGGTGCGAATGTCCTTTAGCGTGATGACGCGACCGTCGACGGCGAAGCGTCCTGCAGTCAGTCGGTTCTCGAGGAACAGGCCCCGCAGATACTGACTGTGCATCGCTGCGGGCATGCGGGTCTGGTCGGCATTCCACGTTGCGAGGTCAAATGCTGAAGCGCGCTCACCCAGGAAGTACTCTTGAAGCAGCCGACCCCAGACGAGCTCTTCGGCGCGCATGGTCTTGAAGGCGGATGCCATTTGTCCGCCTGTCAGCACGCCTTGGGACCACATCAGATCTTCCAGAAACGCCACCTGACTTTCGTCAACGAACATCATCAGTTCGCCGGCTTCGCTGAAGTCGGTTTGCGCCGCGAGCAGCGTCAGCGATGCCAATCGCCAGTCGCCATCACGCGCCATCGTGGCGGAGACGATGGCGGCCATGGTGCCGCCGAGACAATAGCCGCACAGATGAACCGAGGAGCCATCGCACAGCGTGCTTGCCGCATGAATGGCCGGCATGATGCCCTGGATGCGATAGTCGTCAAACGAGATGTCGCGATCTTCAGGTCCCGGATTTCTCCAGGAGATGACGAACACCGTGTGGCCTTGTTCAACGAGGTAGCGGATCAGGGAGTTATGCGGCTGAAGATCGAAAATGTAGTACTTCATGATCCATGCGGGTGTGATCAGTACCGGTTCCCTTAACACGGCATCCGTGGCGGGTTTGTACTGGATCAGCTCGAACAGATGGTTGCGGAACACGACGGCGCCGGGCGTGATCGCCAGTGTCTTCCCCACAATGAACGGATCGTGGCGCTCTGGCGGTATTGCCGTCGCCGACGCGGTGAGGTCCTGCATCAAATGCTGATAGCCGCGCCACAAGTTGTGACCCATCTCCGCGCGCGTCTTGCTTGCGACGGCAGGATTCAGAAGCGGGTTGTGATGGGGTGCGAAAGGGGCGAGGGCTTGATCGGCCAGAAGGCGCAGGCGGTCAGCGTTGCGCGGCTGCATGCCATGCACCGGGGCGGTGGCCTCACGCCACCATGCTTCCATCGCAAGATGGGCCTCCATCGCGGCGCGACGGGGCTGAACGCGCCATTCCTCGGCATCGAAGCGATGATCATGCGGTTCAGGCTCCAGACCTGGCTGGCCCAATGACCATCCCAGCGTGCTGATCATCCATTTTGAACTGAGTTTCGCAGCGAGTTGGGCGAGCTCTAGCTGGCGGCTTGGGGCGGAGGACAAATGAGACATCCAGTCCAACGTCGCGCTGGCCAACGTATAGGGGGAGACACCATTGGTGGTGCGGCCAATCGCAGCGCGAATGACTTTGTCTACAAGCGGTGACGCAGGATGAACTCCGGACGGCCCCCCGCTGCCCGTACCTGCGCCAAGTAACGAAGGTGTGGCGTCCCTGTGGGCCTTCGAAGTGTCTGCACGATTGTTCGCACTGTCTGGCAGTGGCGTGAGCCGCTCCTCACCATAAGACGCCATAAGGTCCCCAGTTCGTTCATTCGATTGGACGCGGCGACATCCAGGAGACACGCAATGCGGCGAAGCGCGTATGCGCAGGTTGCGACCTGCAAGCCACGTTCAATGCGCCGCGAGGATAGGCACCATGGACTGGCGAAAAACTTCGGTGGTCGCCCCGCCCAGCTTCATCCCCTCAGTCGACGCAGTCGCGTGCGCGCCCATGACGATGAGTTCGCAGGAATGGGCCGAGGCGGCTTGCACGATCGCTTTGGCTGCGCCGTCATTCTCGACTGCTGCATCGACTATGGAAACGTTCTTGGCGTGGCGTTCGAGATACGTTTTGAGCCGGACAGCAGCGTCCGGCACTGCAGCCCCTGCAGTCATCCCAGCGCTCGACCCAACCAATAGAAAAGTCGTTTGCGACGCTTCGATGAAGGGCAGGGCCGCATGCAGCGCCCGCGTCGCCGACAAGCTGCCGTTCCAGGCCACCATAACGCGCTCGAAATCACCGTGATGCTCATGACCCGGCTGGACAAAAAGTGTCGGCCGCCCACTGAAGACAGCTGCCTGTGACGGGGTCAGCCCCGCATTGGTCTGGGAGACAACCACCAAGTCATGAAAGCGCGCACCGAGTGCCAGGGCGGCTCCGGGAGCGCCTGATAATCGTTCAACGCGACCCCGAACGCCGCGCCTTAGCCGCTCCGTTTCGAAGTGCGCGACAGCCTCGTCATTCTCCTTGCCGCCGGTCACAAGCGCGTCCAGGAAGGCGCGATAGCGCGCCGCCAAACTTACCGCACAAGCCACGTGGGCAGGCCAAGTCTCACCAGGGTGAAGCTGGACCAGAAGGTCGCGGTACATGCGACGGGTTCCTTACAATTGGAGCAGCTCGGAGGTGACGGCCATATCGAATCCCAAACCAATCTTACAATACGAGCTCGGGCTGACACTTTTGTGAATCACGGCCCAAAGATGGGGTGTCAGGGCGTCGCCGTCGCAGGTCCCTTTCTTCTGGCAGATTGGGGGTCAGGATTGCCTTACCGAACAGTGCGCCCAACCGGGGAGACCAACGATGACCGATGACAGGATGGTTGTGCTCAGCATTTCTATAGCAATGCCTTGACCAACGACACCTGGCTGGGCGGCCGGATTCGGCGATCTCCCGCCTGACGCCGGCGTCGACGGGAATGGCAGGGTCGTCCCGAAGCTGCAGTACGGGGTCCGGGCAGGGTGGGTTGCGCCCCGGCCAGACCAGCCGGACCCCTGCCGGCCGGCAGGAAAAGGGCGACCCCGTCATTTGTAGGAATGTGGCGGCCTCGGCGCTGATGGCCCTTTTCAGCCAGTTCGAAGCCGGAACAATTTTGCCTCGTCTGCTTTCACGTAGCACGTTCTCTTAAAGTGGTGCCTCCATCCTTGACTGAATACTTCGGCAGACTTTGGGCCAAGAACCTCGCTACTTTGGGGCGCGCGACGTGCGCCATTGCCCGGGCGGGACGCCCAACACCTTCTTGAAAGCTCTTTTGAACGCTGCGTCCGATTTATAACCGACGGCCATTGCGGCCTCTTCGATCGAGGCGCGGCCGCTTTCGAGCATCCGGCAGGCAAGCTGCATGCGCCAGCGGGCGAGATAGGAGCCTGGCGTCTCGTTGGTAAAGGCAAGAAAGCGCTCCGCGAGCACGCTGCGCGAAGTGCCGGCCTGGCTCGCAAGATCGGCGAGAGTCCAGTCCTTTTGAGGCTCGCGATGGATGAGGCGCAGGGCTTGTCCCACGCGCGCATCGCGCACCCCGGCCAGCCAGCCCTTTGCGTCAGGCGGTTGCTCATGGATGTAACGGCGCACCGCTTCCACAAACATGAGCTCGCTCAGCTTGGCCATTATGGTGACGCTGCCGTCGAGATCGCTCATGCTTTCGTCCAGCGCCGCCTCGATAAGGCTTTGAATCAGCACGCGTCGACTTTCGGCCGGCCGGACGATCATCATGGGCGGCAACGCGCTCCAGAGCGGGTTGAAGGGCCCGTCATCGCAGCCGAGATAGCCGCAGACGAAGGTGGACTGAGCGCCCATTTCGCCGATCTCAACCAGATTGAAAGGCATCAAGCGTTTCGCTGCTTCGCTATAGGGATGGGTGTCGATACTCGGTCTTGTCCTAGGTTGGCGGCTCGAGGCGATCATGTGCCGTGACCCGCCGGGAACGATGAGGATGTCGCCGGACGCGAATGCGAGCGGTTCGCTGTCCTGATCTTCGGGCCAGACCCAGGCTTCGCCCGACAACATGATGTGAAACGGAATAACGTGCGCCGAACTGGGCATCACGATCCTGCCGATTTCCCGCATCGACGGATTCGTCGAGACCCATGGCGCCCCCGCGCAGACTTTGAAGTAGAGGCTGCCCTCGAACCGGATGGCGCTTAAGACATCTGAGAGAATGTCTGTCATCTTCCTCGCGCCGTTAGCAATTCCGGACGATCGAGCACCGAACCAGTTCAAGATAGCATTAACGAACGCACGCGGCGATGCAAACTCTAAGCGGTGTCGCAGCTATTTGAGGGAAATCGACATGATCGGTACGCTTGAGCTTAAAAGGAGCGAGGGTGGCCTGTTTCAGGCCTCCGAAACCGAACTCCGGTCCATTGCGGGCGAGTTGATCACGCCGCAGTCACACGAGTACGATGCTGCCCGGGCGGTATGGAACGGGATGATCGACAAGCGTCCCGGCGCGATTGCGCGCCCCGCCACGGAATCGCAGGCGCAGGCCCTCGTTCTGTTCGCAGCCCGGAACGGCATCCTCTTCTCGACGCGCGGACGCGGCCATAACATTGCCGGCTCGGCTGTCTGCGAGGGCGGGCTGGTCATTGATCTTGCGAACATGAACGCGGTGAGTGTCGATCCGGCGCGGATGCTGGCGCGGGTCGGGCCCGGCGCGAGCCTGGGTGATCTCGATGCGGCCACGCAGGCGCATGGGCTGGTCGTTCCGACTGGCATCAACTCCACCACCGGCGTTGCAGGGCTGACACTCGGCGGGGGTTTCGGCTGGACCACCCGCAAGTTCGGGCTGACGATTGACAATCTGCGCTCTGCCCGCGTGATCATTGCGAGCGGCGAAGTTGTGACCGCCAGCGAGTCGGAAAACCCTGATCTGTTCTGGGCGCTGCGCGGCGGAGGCGGCAATTTTGGGCTTGTCACGCAATTCGAGTTCGAGCTCCACCGTCTCGGACCGCAGGTCTTCGCTGGGCTCGCCGTGCACCGCGCCGAGCATGCGGTAGAGCTGCTCTGCGCCCTTCAATCCATGATCGATTCTACCGAAGACGATCTCACAATCTGGGCCGTGCTACGTCAGGCGCCGCCGCTCCCGTTCCTGCCGGAAGCCTGGCATGGCGAACGCGTGGTCATTGTGCCTTTCTGCTACACCGGCGCCCTCAATGATGCCGAAAAAGCCACCGAGGGCGTGCGCACGCTCGGCGATCCGATCGCGGTGCACGCCGGTCCGTCAGCGTTCTGCGATTGGCAGAAATCGTTCGATCCATTGCTGGCCGAAGGGGCGCGCAATTATTGGAAGAGTCACGACCTCGCTTCGATTACGAAGCCAGTCGCCGAGACCGTCGCGGAAGCGTTGGCGCAGCTGCCGACGGAGGAATGCGAAGTCTTCTTCGGTGAAATCGGCGGTGTGATGACGCGGATTGAAGCCGCAGCCACCGCGTGGCCAAACCGCACCCCGCATTATGCGCTGAACATCCACACGCGCTGGCGCGATGCGGCGGATGATGCGCGTTGCGTCGCCTGGGCGCGTGAATTGTTTGACAGGCTGGCGCCGCATAGCATGGGTACTAGCTATAGTAATTTCATTCCGGCGGGCGATGTCCTGAACAATCATGACAGCGCATATGGCGGAAATCTGAAGCGTTTGCTCGAACTTAAGTCGAAGTGGGATCCGACCGGCTTGTTTCAAGGTGCAGTGGATCTCCAGCCGGTCTGAGCATGCTCATGCGTTCAGGCTTTGCTCTGTAGCGTCGATAACCGCCTTCGGCGAGAACCAGCCTGGTCGGCCGGCAGGCCCTGAGCGGCAGCTGCTGAGCGAGGCCGCCATGCGTCACAAAATGGCGGTCAGGGCAGGGATGGCCCATTCCCGACACTAGCTCTTGCTCGCGAAGCGTCCGTTTCCCGCCCGAACTCGTATATGACGTGTCGGTCGCCGCGCTTCTGAGACGCAGGGAGAGACTCTGCGACTGCCAACCCAGGTCGCAGAAGCAGACCCTTCTCGGTGCAACACATCAACACTTGTAGAGCAAGCGGCCCGAAGGAAAGCGCTGACGCGTTCAAAGCCGCCGACCACAGCGAGGCTTGTTGGGAGAAGGCGATCTGTGCGATAAATCGACGCTACTGGACGTTTGTCATGGCTGGGTTGAGTGTGATGAAGAGTTTGAACAGGCATGGTGCATTGGCGGTCTGCATTGCCGCGGTCCTTCTGGCTGCCAACGGTTCATTCGCGCAATCGCCTTCCACACCTGCGGACTCCCCCCCCAAGCCGCTCCAGTCGCGCCATTGAAGGCAAAAGCCTCGCGTTGGGAAAGAGCCGGTGCGAGCCAAGACCAGGAAAGAGAGTTGCCGTGCATTTTCTCGTCTTCGGCAATTCCAGTGACCATAAACTCCGTCATTATTTCTGGCGTCATGCTGCCACCCGCGAACCTTGAGAGGGCAATCGGGTCTATCCGTGGTCAACAGCGGGCGCTCGATGTCCTTTGCGAAGTTCGCGAACGGTTGAAGGCGGAATACAGAGCCTTGGGATACTCGATGGTGCGCATCGAACTGATTGTGCAGCGAATAGAACCGGGCGGCGTAGTTCACTTTCGGGTTGTCGCGCCCGGCGTTAGCGGATCGAGGACTGTCGTCTGAGGCCGCCCCTCTAGTCATTGCAGAGGCGGAGTAGTCGGATTGCGGGAACGGCTGCTACAGCGTACGCGCCACGCGGAAGCCGCCATTGCCGGCGCGGTGCGTGGGATAGTCGTGCAGCCGCAGGGCGGCGCGCAGGTTCTGCGGATCGCCGTACCAGGAGCCGCCGCGCAACACGCGGAAACGGCAGTCTCCGCGGATCGCGTCGGCCAGATCAGCAGTCTCCGAATAGCAGTCGGCGGTCCACTCCCAGACATTGCCGTGCATGTCGTGCAAGCCAAACGCGTTGGCGGGGAAGGAGCCAACCGGCGCGGGACCATCCCACGTGTCGCGGCCGTCCCTCGCACCGCGACAGCACTGCTCAGCGCCGTAGTTGGCGCGTTCGTGCGACGCTGTCGGGCCCCACGCATACGCAGTCGATGCGCCTGCGCGCGCCGCGTACTCCCACTCCGCTTCAGAGGGGAGGCGATAGACGCGCGCACCGGCCTGCTCGTTGAGCCACGCTACATAGAGTTCGGCGTCGTGCCAGCTCACGTCCGTCACAGGCAGGTTTATGTCGATGGGGACACCGCCGGGGTGGGTGCATCTGCCCGCCGCCTTGCACGCGCGCCACTGTGTGGCAGTGATCTCGAACTTCGACATCGCGAACGCGCGAATCGGTATGATGCGCTGAGCTTCGTTCGACCGGCGGCCGGGTTCGTTCTCAGGCGAGCCCATGCGGAACGTGCCGGGCGGCAGAATCACCATATCGGGGCACTTGTCACAGTCACGGAACACACTGCCGACGGCGGTTGGCGGCGGGCGCGGGCTGCCGCGCGTCGCGACCGGGACAAAATAGAAATCCTCGTCGAGCCGGCTCTCGTTCGCCCACGGTTCCTGCGGCGGTGCATCGCGCATCACGTCGCCGCGGACGCGCCGCAGAACCTGCGAAAGTTCTACACCCGGTTCCAGCATGCGGCGTGCGAGCGCCAGCGCATACGGAGAATTCTCTCCGCCCGTGGCAGGGCGATCCGATGCCTGTTGGCCGGGCCCCGCGGAGAACGCGACGACCGTGCCGCCTGGCAAGCCTTCCACCGGCGCCAGACCGCGGGTCAGCGCGCGGCCTGCCGAAGCGAAGCGCACTGTGAACGGGTTATCGCGGCACGCGTCGAGCACGACGATACGCAGTTTGCGCGTCGGACCCATGATCGCGATCACGTCTTCAAGGCGAACCGCCTCCGAGCGCGCGTCGGTGGCAAACTCCAGTTGCGCATCGACCGGGATAATCCAGTTCTCCTGCTCGAGCTGGATGCCGTGGCCCGCGTAGTAGACGAGCGCCACGTCGGCGCGCGCAGCCTTGCGGCTGAATGCGCGCAGCGCCGCGTCGACCTGCGGCTTGGTGGCGTCGTAGTGCGCGACGACATCGAAGCCGGTGCGCTTCAGCGCCGCCTCGATGAGGCGCGCGTCGCGTACGGGATTGTCGAGCGGTTGCACTGCCGTGTAGGCGCCGTTGCCGATCACGAGCGCCACGCGCAGCGGCGTCGTTTCCTGCGCCGCTCCGCCGGTGACGCCGAGAAGGAGCACGCTCAACACAACGAAGAGGGTTCTCATTGCCGGTACCCCGTTCGTAGAGTCTTGGAGCCGTCGCCGAGGATGACGAACGGCGCCCAGAATAGAGGATTGGACAGATCTGGATCGTCCATGAGCTTGTGCTGGCTGGTCTGCATGGCGTCTGCGAGCGGCATGCCCTGCGCGGCGGCCTCAAAGAAGCTGGTGCTCAGTTTCCGATGCGCGTCGCTGCTTGTGGTCCAGTAACTGCCAGCGACGGCTCTCGCGCCGCCGAGAAAGAAGCCCGCCGAAAGTTCGCCCACAACGCCGCCCGCGCTGATGCCTTGCGTGCGCACCGACGATGCGCGGTCAGACACAGACCGCTCGCCATCCCGGATGCGGTTCACGCCGACCATTCCATCGTCGGGCAACCAGATCAGGTCTGCATCGAACTTGAGATCGAGTAGTTCCGAGACAGTAAGGAGCCCATCCCCCGCTGAACTCTGGTCATACTGGTCGCTGACGCTCGCGATGTCTGCCTGACTGGTGATCAGCATGGGCTCGCGCAGGCACTCGTCTGAGCTGGTGGGCCGCTGGGTATGCGTGTAGAAAGCGAGCACGCGGTAGTCTTCAAGGCCGCCGGGCTTGCCGAGAGTTTGTGCGAAGGGGCGGAAGTTCAGCAGGCGCGCATCGGTGAAGTTGTCGCCGGATACGATGGTCGCAGCGTCGGGGTCGTCTTTCGCAAGCGCTCTCGCCGCCTCGGTCGCTTCAGCATCGGCGCTCTGGATCCCTTGGTAGGAGTAGACCTCAGTCAGTTGGTTCGCGCATTCCGCCTTCCCATAGCGCGAAGGCAATCGCTGCTGCACCGTCGTCGCCAAGGCCGCAGCGCGCTGGTCGCGCATCGCTTCGTCCACGGGCGGGTAAGTAAACGCCGCGAATGCCTTCGTAGCGCGCGATCCGACGGACTCTTCGCGCCGTGCCCGGAACCACGCCGCGTCAACCACAATGGAGATCGTCCGATCCCGGGCAAGCCAGGGTACGCCGACGTAGTTGTATCCGCCGCTCTGACGGACTTGCGCGCGAAGGGTCGCAAGTTCCGCCGTCGTGAGGGCGCGCGTCAGCAGCATGGCAAATGGGACGTTCGCGGCGGCGCCGGTGACGTCGATTGTCAGGTGGCGCGCGCCCGCCATCAGATCGGCGGCCGGTCCGAAGAGAAGCTGGTACGCCTCCGCAGCGTCGTCGAGCACCTCAACAGTCCGACTGCCATTCGCGGTGCGCAACGTTCGAAGGACGCTCTCCTGAATGACTTGTAGCTGGCTTTGGAGGCGCGTCGCATCGGTGATGCGATAGGCCCTTGCGCTTGTCCGCGTGACGGCGAGCGCGACCGCGTTGTCGTTGTCGCTCACCAGCCGGAAGTAGAGTTCGTCGGGGCGCAGAACGGCTTGCAGCGAGTCGAGGCTGACATCGGCGATGGCCTGCATCTGTCCGCTGCGCATGGTGGCGAGCTCACGGGTCATGTCGCGCAGGCGGCTTCTGGCGATGCGGATGTCCTCTTCGTTGCGGGACCTGCCCTCTGCCAGCAGGCCCCGCAGCTGCTCCCGCAGCCGGCGCAGCGCTATTTCCTGGTTGAGCACGTCCTGTTGGCGTTCCCGCGAGCCGCTCATGCCGGAATAGTTCGTGCGCCGCAGCAGTTGCTGGATGTCGCCGCTATCCGAGACGCTGGCGGCGATGCGGAAGAGTCCGCCGACGACCGCCTTGTCGTCGGTGCGTTCGACCGGCCCAAGGACAAGGTGGAGAAGGGGAGCGGCGTCCGTCGCGGTTAGCGAGCCCTGCTGTGCGCCGGCGCACACTGCTGCCTGAGTTTCGCGCAGCGCGCTGGTGCGATCGCCGAGAGCAGCGTGCGCCTCCGCCATGATACGGCGAAGCCGGGATTCGAGGCCGCCGCCCATGCTCGCGGGGTACTTCTTCAAGGTGTCTTGTGCCAAGCGCAACGCATCGCGGTGACGGCCGTCGTCCAGATGCCTACGTGCCAGCTGCGTATCTGTGTCCGGGCCCCACCAGGGCGTGAACTGGAGGCGCGGGGAGTTGTTCAGAGCGTAGCGCGTGCTCTCAAGGCTGTCTCGGATCGCGGTGTCGCGAGTGAGAGGACGGTCAGTGATATCCGCTTCGAGCTCCTTCAGCCTGGCGTGCAGGTAGTCGGCACGCGCGCGCAGGATCCTCCAAGGCGATGTCGATTGCAGCTCTCGGTCCGACGCGGCGCCGATCTCCGTGATCTCGACCGTTCCATTCTCAAAAATGAACGCATCGAAGACGCGGCTTCGACCCAGCGCCAAATCATTCGCAACCTGCTCGATAGCAAAAAGCCGCCCCTCAGCGGCGCGAACGTCGCGTTTCTCGACGGCGACCAATCCCGCGTAGAAGTGAAGCTGCGCATCGCGGAGATGGGTTCGGTTTGGTCTGGTGCGCACCAGATCGTCCAGCCGCGCTTCGGCGTCCGCCGGGCGGCCCTGCCGGGCCAACGCTAGCGCCGAGAGGACTGTGAGGTCGGTGCGCGCGTCCTCGTCCAGCAGGCGCGTGTCAGTTTCGGTGGCGAGCAGGTCGAGCATGTCACCAGCCGCGGCGTAATTCCCACGGCTGAGCTCCAGCTCCGCGCGCGTTCGCGCGGCGGCGAAGTCCTCGGGCGTTTCGTATGATATGGGAAAGTCATCCTGCGGGCGGGCGGAGGAGGCAGAGCATGTCGTCAGCGTGACCGACGCGTGCTCGCGCGCCGCGAGTGACGGAGACAGCAGGACCGTGAGGCCCAACAGCAGTATCGTGCAGTGGCGGCGCACTCATCCCTCCCGAAGCCGCTCGCAAGAGGTTAAACTGGCCGTAGGAGGGACGCAACTCGCGGCGCGCTAGGTCGGCGATTTTAATCTCGGGTCCTGCAGGCCGGACGTATTTCTGGGCTCGCACCGGCCTGACGGCACGGACGGCACGGACGGCCGGGAAGGGCTAGTCTTGAGCGACCCGGACATCAGTCACAATATGGCGCGCCGGGGAGGTCATGGCCCATTGGTGCCATTCGCGCAAAGGTCTCAAGCGCGCCTATCTGGGGTGGCTTCGGACGCAATGGGTCGCATGCCAGGCGCTTGTATTCATCGCAATCCGGCGACAGACAGTACCCCTCCAGACACATGGGGTGCCAGCAACACCCATCTGACTAGTAAAGGAGTTCAGGTCTTCTTGGGCATCGCCATGGTGGAAAGAAGCGCGAATAGAATTGGCGAATGCCGGCCCGTCGGCGGCAGCTTATGGGCGGACTGGAAGGACATCAGGGCTGTGGCGCTGCCGGAATCCCATGTGCGGGGCGGGCTCGTCGAGGTCTGGAAGCCGACCCTCGCCAGCTCCGTGCGGACCGCCGCGTGGCGTTCGGCCGGCGGCATGCGTTCATAGCGCCTGATGGCGCCGGCGAAGGCTTCCGGCGTCGCGTTGGTGGCTTGAAGGCAGGGCCGATAGTCGATCTGGAAGTAGTCCGACAGGTGGACGAGCGCGACCGCTTCCAGGATGCGCCGCTGGGCCATCTGCACGCCCTGCACGCGGCGTTTGTCGAAGCCGACGTTGGCGCCGTCCGCGCCGTCGTCGATGACGAGAAACGCCTCGTTGCCGCGACGGGGGAGGGCGACGCCTACCGCCGTCGACAGGCGGATCCTTCCATTGACCGAAGATGCGAAGTCTCCGGCGACAAAGTCATAGGCGGTGCGCCGGCCAAGGCCGCCGCTGAAGTTGCCGGACCGGAATCGGATGCCGATGCCCTTCTCGCCGGTGAAAAGGTCATCCTGCGTCCACGCCCCGGAGAGCGTCAGCTGGCGTTGACCGGTTCGCGTATCGTCCAGTACGCCCTGCACCTTCGATGTTTCCATGCGGGAGATCGCAGTGTGGAGCACGAATGATCCGCCCATGCTCAGCCGTCGCTCCTCGTTCAGGACGGGTACGGTCGTGTCGTCGATGTCGCGCACCGAGACGCTCACCGGCGTCTGCTGGCTTTGCTCGATCAGGCCGCCGAGGCACCGCAGGCCCGCACTGTGTTCGGTAAGAACAGGCGAGACGGCAGGCGCGTCGCGCAGCATGGCGGCCTGTGGGTCTGCGTGCGCTACGCCCGCGGCAGACATGAGAAGCGCTACTGTCAGTCCGCGCATGGAAGCCTCCGGAAAGTCTGAACCCTTCCATAACGCCGGGCGCGCGGAGATATTCCCTGGGCCGGGAATAAGACGCGCGCATCGGACGTTATCGTCCCAACAGTCGCGATACGGGGTGACGTCATGTTTGAGTTTGCGCGCCCGCCGCGCATCACGTTTACCTGCGCGCCCGCCGACAAGGGCGTCATCGCCGAGCCTGCGCCGGCAAAGACCGCAATGCCCGCCTGGTTCAAGCGCTTGCCACCGGTGGATGCCGGGGCGCAGAGCCCGACGAACAACGGCCTGACAGTGAAACGATGCCTGCCGTTCCTCGATGCGTTGACCGTCGGCTGGATACTCCCCCTTGCCGCGACTGTCCGCCTTGAAGTGTCGGACGGTGGGCAGACCGTCAATGCCGGCTGGGATTTCGACCGCGAGATGGTCAGCTACCATCCATCCTTCCAGGTGGCCGGTCATCCATTCGGGGCCGGACCGGCGTGCAAGTTCCACAATTTCTGGACGATCGCCACCCCGCCTGGCTGGAGCGTCATGATCATGCCGCCGCTGAACCGGCCCAACCCTCTCTTCCAGATCCTCTCCGGCGTGGTCGATACCGATACCTACCGGTCGCAGATTCACCTTCCATTCTTCATGACGGCGCAAGACGGTCTTTACGAGATTGAGAAGGGCACGCCCATTGCGCAGATCGTGGCGTTCAAACGCTCAGAGATGATTATGGATGTGCGCAGCGAAACATCGGAGGAGGCCGCAGATCGCGACCGGATTCTTCGGAGTACGCAGGCCGGGGCGGCATGGTATCGCCAGAACGCGCGGGCGAAGCGGGCCTGATGCAGGTAATCCACCTACGCCAGCGGGCAGGCATGCCAGGCTGAGCCATCTCGACCACTGTAGTTCTTGTCCGCAATAATGAAACACGCCGCCCTAGGGCGCGCGAATGCAGCGGGGAAGGTGGGGCCTTCCCCGCTGCAAGCCCCGTCCCCTACGTCGAGCTGTTGGAGCTCGAGTTGGACGACGAGTTGGAGCTCGAATTCGAGGAGGAATTCGAGGAAGAGTTCGACGACGAGTTCGAGCTGGAGTTAGAGCTCGAGTTCGAGGACGAGTTGCTGCTCGAGTTGGAGCTGGAGTTCGACGAACTGTTCGAGCTCGAGTTCGACGAGGAGTTGCTGCTGGAATTGGAAGAGCTGTTGGAACGGCTCCGCCACGCCCTGCGGCGCTCCTGGATTTCTTGCACGGCCGCCTCGCCTGACGCATCTGCGCGAGACAGGGTGCGCGAAATCTCCAGTGCGTCGGCCCCGTGGACGAGGGCAGTGGTGGGGGCTGCCGAGGCGGGGACAACCGACAGTCCGAGCGCCGCGACGGATGCTGCGGCGGCCAATGTGAGTTTGTTCATGGTTCACCTTCCGGGTCACTGCCCGCAGGTTTTGGGCGGGCTTGGTGTTAACGACCGGTTGCCAACGATTATTCCGCCGCGGCGTCTGTTTCTTCGTCGTCGGTGGCAGCTTCCCCCGATGCGCGACTGTGGCCTTGCAGTGACGCTTGGCCCCCAAGCGACGCGGCTCGCCAATAAACAAGCATCCCGACGCTCCGGTGGCGTTGCAACCACCGGAATAAACCCATTCCTCGGACGTTCATGCTTCCGTGCGCGCAAATGCGGGTCCGGCAGGCTCCGGCGCGCGCGTGCGGCAAGAAACACATACGGGGGTACTTAGCGATGAAGCGATTCAAGGCGGGCAGGGGGCTGATGGCAGGTGCTGCAGTCATGGCGATCTGGGCCGGTATTACCGGTCAGGCGTCGGCGCAGGACCTGCGTGCGACCGTCAATGGCGTGGACCTGACGGCGACTGGCGCTGTCTCGTTCCAGGGGGGAGCTTTCGAAGATCCCTCTACCGGCCTGACGGATGAAAACACGGAAGCGGATGCGTCCCTGATCCTGAACGCTGAGTACGTGACGCCGCGGGGGCTCACCTTTGGCCTGCGGGTTGAGGTGGATACCGGCGAGCGAGAAGTGGAAGACCTGCAGCGTGATGAAATCTACGCGTATCTCTCAGGCGCCTTCGGACGCTTCGAACTGGGCGAACAGGATGGCCCGGCCGATACCATCTCGCTGCATGCGCCCGCTGTGGGGCTGGGACAGATCCGTGGCGACTTCGTGCGCTATGCAGGCACCGCCGCCCTGCTGAGCCCGTTCGACACGCGGGACTCTATCAAGGTTCTCTATCTCTCACCGCCGATCAACGGCTTCCGGGTCGGCGCGTCCTATGCGCCGAAGTTCGAGTCCAATTCGAGCGACCCAAACCCACGCCGCCGTACGCGGCAGGACAACGCCATTGAAGTGGCGGGCGCCTATCAGAATTCGATCGGGCCGTGGGCCGGGGGCATCAGCATCGCGTATGTGACCGGCGAGGCCGACCCGGTGACGCAGCGGGAAGATCTGAGGTCGTGGAGCGTGGGCAGCGAAGTTCGGCGCGACAAGCTTTCGATCGGCGCAGCCTACGTCAGCCGGGGCGACAGCAATAGCCTGACGCGGGGGCTCGACGAAGATGAAGTGAATGCAGGCATTGCCTGGCGTGACGACAAATGGGGCGCAGCGATCTCCGCCTCCGAAACGGACTCCACCGTCTTCACGAACCGTCTCCTTGGGGCCGGCGCCTACTACGAGTTTGGCGACCATTGGGTCGTTCGCGGCGATGTGGTGTCCATCGATGAAATGCCCGTGGGCCGGGCCAGCCGTTCGGGGTACGTGGCGATCGCAGAAGTTTCCTTCAGGTTCTGACACGGGACTGGAATAGAGACGGGTGGTCCATCGTTAGATATTCTGAAAGCTGCAGAAAATGCAGCGGTTTTGAGAGCAGGATCTGCGATGACCACCCTGATCGACCGTGAACGTCTCGCCAATGCAAAGCGCGCGTTCAGCACGCGCAACGTGGCGGCGACATCCCTCGGCGCCGTGTCGGTGGGCGCCGCGCCGCGGGCGGGCGACGTCGTTCTTGCGCGCGTCCTGGAGATCGGGGCTCACGAGAATCTTGAGCTTCCCACCAGCCGCAAGGCGAAGCTCTTCGTCGGCGATGAAGTCATTCTCGCCTATGGAAACCGCTACGCTCCAGACCAGTTCGAGGCCCACGTGCCGGAAGACTTGGGGCCGTGCGACCTTGCCGCAGGCGGAGGGATTGCGGCCCGCGTCGCCTTCAAGAACCAGCGCATCGCCGAGCCAACGCGCATCGAGCCCATCGGTCTCTTTGTCGAAGACGACCTCAGCATCGTCAACGTGCGCGACCATGCGCTGCGTAAGGGTGCGCCAACGTTTAAGGTTCCGGGCATCTGCGTCGCGGGTGGATCGATGAATGCGGGCAAGACGACGACGGCGGCCGCCGTCATCCGCGGCCTGACACAAGCCGGCTTCAAGGTCGGCGCCGCCAAGCTGACGGGCACCGGGGCCGGCAACGACTACTGGCACATGCGTGATGCCGGGGCGATCCGGGTCCTCGATTTCACCGATGCGGGCCTCGCCACGACCTACAGGGCCTCCCATCTCGATCTCGAAATCTGTGCGAACACATTGTCTGCACATCTTGTGGACTCCGGCGCAGAAGTGCTGGTCTTCGAGATCGCGGACGGCCTCTTCCAGGAAGAGACGGCATGGCTCATCGAGTCTGCGGTGCTTTCGGATCTCGTGGACGGTTACCTCTACGCCGGTGAAAGTGCGGCCTCCGCCGCTCTCGGCGTCCAGTGGCTGCGTACGCATGGGCGTGTTCTGGGCCTGAGCGGTCTCATCTCCCGCTCTCCGCTGGCGTCCCGCGAGGCGGAGCGCGCCACGGGGATCTCCTGTTACACGCGCGAAATGCTGGCGACCGCGGACACGGCCAGAGGATTTCTCGCCCAGATCGGCAAGGACGACACAAGACAAGCGGCATGACGCCGAGCCTGCTAGCCCCCACCAGGCGTTGGCCGTTTGCCCGCCTCGGCCTGCTCACGCTGGCCGAGGCGGGGCTTTTTTCCGCAAGCGCGGTCTTGCTCCGCAACTTGCTCGATGCCGCCGTCGCCAGCGCCGGGTGGGCGGTGCCCGCCGGCGTGCTCGTCGGTGTTGCTGTGGTGTCTTTTGCGGCCGGCTGGTTGCGCAGCGTCTTCGCCGAAGACCTCGGCATGGCGTACGCCAACGAGATGCGGTTGATGCTGGCCGAGCATGCGGCGTCCGCCGCTGGAAATCGGCGGCTCGGCGCCATGGCGGTTCGCATGACCGGCGACCTCAATCCCATGCGGGAGTGGGTGGCGGTGGGGCTGTCGGAATCGGCTGCGGGCGTCGCTGCGTTGGTGTCGGCGATCGTGGCGCTCGCCATCGCCGGCGGCAGCTACGGACTGGCGGCGGCAGTTGGCTGCGTGGTCGCAGCGGCAGGCGCCTATGGGCTGCTCCGCCCTGGGCTGGTGTCGGCGATCCGTACGCTGCGCACCAGCCGTGGCCGGGTGGCGTCCGTCGCCGGAGACATCGTGCTAGGCGCTTCTGCGATCTCCCGTTTCGACGCATTTTCTCGGGAGCGCAAACGCCTTGAGAGGCGCGCCGCGCGCCTGCGCACGGACGCTGTCCGCAGGCGGAAGTGGGCGTCCGCCCTCGATGCGCCGGCCGTGCTCGCGGCGCCGGTCGTGCTCATTGTGCTTGTGCTGCTTCAAGGGCGGGGCGCGGCGATGAGTAGCGCCGATTGGGCCATGGCGCTGTTCGGCGCGAGCTTTCTTGGGCTTGGCTTGCGCTCCCTGTCGCGCGCCATCGATTCTCAGGCCGCCTTCTCGGTTGCGGCGCAGCGCATGCAACGTCTCGGCAAGGCGGAACATGTTTCCGGCGTCGCAGCGCGCGAGGCGCCGGTGCTTGAGTCCGCCGCAGATTTTCTCATGCGCCCGCCTGGCCGGGCCGCGATCCCCGTGCAGAGCGGCGAGGTTGTTCTTGTCTGCGCTGAAGAGGGCGGCGCTGCTCTTGCGGCGGTCGAGGCGGGCGGGGCCCCGTCCTCGTTCAGCTTCCTCGGCCGCAAAAGCCTCGCCCAGCTGAGCCGGAGGGAACTGGGGCGACGCGTGGCCCTGGTGTCTCCCGGTATTCCCCTCGTCCGCGCATCGTTGCGGCGAAACTTGTCGCTGCGACGCGTCCGGACGACGGACGATGAGATGCGGGACGCACTGCGCATCGTGGGGCTGCCGGTCGCGCGCTGGCCCTTGTCACAGCCCATCGATCCGGCGCTCAGGCGTCCGGACGAACTGTCGCAGGCGATGCTGCGGCTGGCCCGGGCGATAACGCACCGCCCTCGGGTCATTCTGATCGCTGAACCGATCTTGCTCTATTCACCCGACGCGCCGGCCCTTCTCAAGCGCGTAGCGGCGGCGACGGGGGCTGCGATTGTCGCCGCCTCCTATGCCCAGCCGACGGCGGGGACGCGGCAGGTGATGCTCGATCCCGTCGCCGAAGAAGCATAACAGATCTGTCAGTCCGCGGGGGCTGGGACCATGCGACAGGCTGCGCGCGTCAGCGCCAGCCCTTCTGCATCAACACCGCTTCCGCTTCTGGAGAGAGGGGCGGTTTGGCCCCGAGTCTTTCCATCGCACCGTCGATGAGTGCGTCAGGTCCCGAGACCGGCGCATATCCCGAACCGTCGATGGCCGCGCTCGCGGTCAGCACTTCGAGACGCCACTCCTCGCCGGACTTGCAGGCGACGCCTACGGCCGCTTCCGCGCCGGCAGTGATCTCGAATTCGCGGCAGAAGCGTCCATCGGCCGCCTCGAATGTCAGCACCGGCTCGAACACAACGTTGCCCTGTGTGCGCCGATCCGCGCTCGGCGTCGCGCTCAGAAGGCGATGCAACGAGTCCCGGGGTCCAACGCCTTCGGCAAGCGCGGCAATGACGGAGGGGGTCTGCGTATCCGCCGAGCGCCCGGTCAGGAAGCCGCCCGCCACGCCGATCGCCAGTGCAAGCCCTGCTGCGATCGGCAGCTGCCAGGCAGCTGCCTTGCGTGGGAACAGCGTGACGACGTTGTCGGCCGGCGGCGAATTCAGGATGGCCTGAAACCGTGATGGAACAGTCGCGAGATCCGGGTGTGCAAACGCCGCTGCAAGCGTGCGGTCCACGGAGCGAAGATGCTCGATGCGTGTCCGCAGCGCGCTGTCGGCCGCGAGCTGTTGCTCCAGCAGGGCGAGATCGTCGCCCTGCAGTTCACCGTCGATGTAGGCGTTCAGGCGCTCATCGCGGACGTCGCCGGTCATTGCACTTCTCCTTCATCGCCGTTGACGGCGCGCGAAACGGCCCGGCGCGCACGCGCCACGCGGCTCATCACAGTGCCGATGGGAATGCCGAGGGTGTCGGCGGTCTCTTGGTAGGACATGCCGTCCAGCGCCACGAGCGCCAGGACCGCCCGTTGCTCTTCCGGCAAGCCTCGCATCGCCTTGCGCGCCGCCTGCAGGTCGAGCTGTGTTTCGCTCACCCGTCGTCCGTCCTGGCCGGCGAGATCGACGAGCGTGTCCACATCGATGTGTGCGCCACGGCGCTTGCGGCGGCAGGTCTCGTCGATGGCGGCGTTGAAGGCGATCCTGAGAAGCCAGGACTCCATACGTGTGCCCGGCTCGAACCGCTCGATCTGGGCCAGCGCCCGTTCGAGTGTCGTCTGGGTGAGGTCGTCCGCCGCATCCATGGAGCCGGTCATGGCGTAGGCGAACCTTCGCACCCGCGGGATCGCGGCCACGAGCAGGTCTCGTGGCGTTGGAGTGTCGGATGCATCGTCGGCCATGCCATGGTCCTCAAACGTCACGAGTGCAGACGTTATTCCTTGTCATCATGACATTCTGAACAGTCCTGGAATAATGGTACGTCAAGGGGCGTTAGCTGTTTATTGGTCCTTAACGACGCCTCCGCGCCGGCAGGCAGGAATGATCCGATGACAAAACCTCGCCTTATCCTCGTGACCGCCGCCCTCGCCGCATTGGGGATTGGCCTCGCCGATGAGCGTGTCCGCAAGTGGGTGGGCGCGGGGTTGGAGCTTGGGCTGTCCAGCGCCAGTGCGCAGGAAGTGCCTGACGAGGATGACGATACGGAAGAGGTGGACGATGCGGGCGGCGACGGCGTGGGCCAGGACGATCTCGGCAACGATGGCGCCGCAGACGATCTGGATGCCGCAGGCGATGGCGCCGACGCAGAAGCGGGGGCGGGCGACGATGCGGGCGGCGACGACGCCGCTGGCGACGATGGGGCAGGCGAAGTGGGCGGCGCAGGCGGCGACGATGGCCCGGGCGACGATGACGGCGCGACGGGCGGCGGCGGCGACGACGATGGCCCCGGTGGAGACGATGCACCCGGCGGCGCAGACGACGACGGCCCGGTCGGTGATGACGGCCCGGTCGACGATGACAACGTCGGCGATGCGGGCAATGCCGATGATCGGCGCGGCGTCCGGCGCAGCGGTGGCGACGATGCGCCCGGCGGCGCCGGCGTCCGCGGCGCAGACGCCGACGGCGGTGTGCGAATTCGTGATGGCGACCGCGATGTGGCCGGGCTCGCCGCATTGCCTGATGGCGTCGATGTCGACAATGAGGGACGCTGGGTCCGCGCCGGGGAAATTCTGGCGCTCGAGGCAGACCCGACATCCCTCGAGCTTGCGCGCGGACTGGGATTCCAAATCGTCGAACGGTACCGCCTGACGACGCTTGGCCTGTCGATCGTCGAGCTACGCGTGCCGCGGGGCCAGCAGACGCGTGCGGCGCTGGAAGCGGTCCGCCGCGCCGATCCCGACACGGCCTACGATTTCAATCACGTCTATCTGCCGGTTCGCGGCGTCTCGTTCGCGCCGGCTGTCGCTGCGGCGGGGCCTGCCGGCGCCGCGCCGACATTGCGGTCGGCTTCGATCGGCATCGTCGATACCGGCGTAGATGTCACGCATCCCGCGCTGGCGCGTGCGAGCATCGTCCAATCCGATTTCGTCGCACGCGGCACGCGACCGGCAGTCGGGGCCGGCAACAGTCACGGCACTGCGGTCGCCTCGATCCTTGTGGGCAGCGATCCCGCAGCCGCCCGGCCCCGACAGCAAGGGCGACTGTTCGCCGCCAACGTGGTCGGTCGCGCGGCGCAAGGCGCAGATCTCGCGTCTGCTGACGCCATGGTGCGCGCGCTCGACTGGCTGGCGCGCAATCAGACCCCCGTGGCGAACATCAGTCTGGCCGGTCCGCCCAACAGTCTGGTGGAAGATGCAGTCCGCCGAGCTCAGGCCCGCGGCATGATCATCGTCGCCGCGGTCGGCAACGACGGACCTGCAGCACCGCCTCTTTATCCGGCGGCCTATGACGGCGTGATAGGCGTAACGGCAGTGGACGCGAATGGCGAAGTGTACCGGCGCGCTGGACGCGGTCCCCATGTGGATGTGGCGGCGCGGGGCGTGGGCGTGCAGGTGGCCGCCCCGGGCGGGCGCATGACTCAGGCCAGCGGCACATCGTTCGCCGCGCCGCTCGTGGCGGCCGCGCTTGCCACCCGGCACGATCGGCCGGATGCAGCATCCGCGCGCGCAGCGGTGGCGCAGGTTCTCGCCAGCACCGCGGACGCGGGCGATCGTGGGCGCGATCCCATTTACGGCACTGGCGTTCTGAAGGCGGGGGAGAACGTGCAATGAGAGTCTGGATTTCGCTCGGCGCCCTTCTGCTGTGGAGCGGCGCGCTTGTTTCCGCACACGCCTCGCCGCTCCCGCGATACGAGCCCGGCCAGGCATTCGTCTTCGACAACGGGCGTGTTGAGCAGGTGCGCGAAACCGATGGCGACAAGGTCGTCTGGGCCGCGCGCAGCGGTCGGACTTATGTCCGGAGCGCCAACCCGGTCGTGCCGATCCTGGAGTGGTCATTCCGGGGGCAGGCCGGGTCACGGGCTGTCCTCGGCGAACCGCAACGCCTGTGGCCGCTTGCCGCGGGCCGACGGGTGCAATTCCGGACCGTCAACTCGACGGTGGACAAGGGCAGACGTTCGCGCCGGAGCGTCCATCTGTGGACATGCGTGGTGCGTGCGCAGGAGAGGATCGCCGTTCCCGCCGGTGCATTCTCCGCGTGGCCCATCCAGTGCGACAGGTTCAGCCCCAACTCGATGCGGGTGCTTGAGCGCCTCGTGTGGCACTATTCACCCGAAGTGGAGCACTACATCCGGCGCGATGCGCGCGACATGAGCAACGGCACAGCTGAATCGTATCGCTTGTTTGCGGCCATCCCGCCCCGTGAGGCAAATCCCGTCCGATTGGAGGCGCTCGCAACCCAGGCCGCGGCTGCCGCAGGGGCGGTGCCACCGGAGGTGCCCTCCCGTCGCCAGCCGAGAAGCAGGCGGTAGAGCAGTAAATTTATCGTTTGGTGAGAGTTGGCACGTAGCAAAATGGGAGATCATAGATTTCTGTACGACTGATTTCTGAAAGCACCCCAGCAGCGCTAAGGCAGCCCCTCATTCGTAAGTACTGAGCGACGTGAATCGGCGAACTCAAGCCCGACGGTCTGGGGCACGGGAACGGCTGGCGCGATCCGAACCAGCCATTCCGGCCGGCTTTAGCGGTCGACCAGTTCGGGTATCGCGATGGCGTCGTCCACTTCGACACCAAAGTACCTCAAGGTGCTCTCCAGCTTGGTGTGGCCGAGGAGTAGCTGCACGGCCCGGTGAGTTTGCCGCCCGTATACGGTGGGTGCGGGGACTTGGCGCGACCAGGATGCAGCGTCGATCCCCCGACGCCGACTGTGTTCCGTTCTGTCGTCAACAGTCCTTGTTGTATAGCTGCATTGCATGAGCCTGCGGCGAGTCGTGTGACCGATGTGGTGGGAGGCGCTAGATGCACCAGTCGTTGGGGGCGAAGATCGGCGAGGGCACCACAGCAGAGGTATATGCGTGGGCGCCGGGACGGGTGGTCAAGTTGTTCAAGGCCGGCATCCCACGCCGGATCAGCGTGCACGAGGCCCGGATGACGCGCGCCGTGTTCGCGGCGGGCGCGTCGGCGCCGGAAGTGTTCGAAGAGGTGACCGTTGAGGGACGAACTGGCTTCGTGATGGCGAGGCTTGATGGTCCCTCGCTGATGCAGGCCGCGAAGAGCAGTTTGGTGTCGTATGCGGAGGCGGGCGTCATCCTTGCTGGTCGTCTTCACACAGTTCACACGACGGCGCCGCCGTCCGATGTACCGGTCCTACGTGACTATATGGTGAGTAGTCTTCGCTACCTCGGCGGCGGCCTTTCGAATACGGTTGCGACTGGCATCCTCGCTCTGATCGATCGCCTGTCGCCACGAGACGGACTTTGCCATGGCGATCCAAACCCCGGCAACGTGATGCTGACGGCCGAGGGGCCGAAACTGATCGATTGGATCGCCGCCATGCGAGCGCCGGCTGCGCTCGACCTGGCGAGCGCGCATGTCGTCCTCACAGAGCTTGCACCCCACTTTGCCGACGACCCGGAGCGTCCGCTCGCAATCAACGCGGCAATGCAGAAGGCGTACGCCAAACTAGCCGGAGCTTCACCTTCAGCGCTGGCGGCGACGGTGGAGCCATACCTACCCGTCGTTCGCGCGCTCGTGCTCCTGGGCGGAGCGGTCCCGACTCAGAGCGCGACACTGGCGCAACGGCTGGAAGCGGACTTTTCAGCGTAGACAAACTGCGATGGCTGGTGTTCGCATCGTGTGCAGACCGGTGATCCACCTCCTCGGGAGGTGGGGTGCTTGCTCGCAAGCGACGAGTGGGGCTTCCGGCGAGAGCGTGCCGAATTGACCGGTATGGCGCGAGCGGCGGGATTGAAGCGCGTCAACCGCTCGCAAGCCATCACGATCGGCCCTGCTTAGCACAATGTTGGCGTAGGGCGGCCGACGTAAGGCGGCGCAACTCTTGCTTTAGGACTTCAAGAGACGAGGCAGATGGCAGATCACTGCGCAGCAATCCCGGGTGACACGCTCACGGCAGGCTGGGGCGTCCTGCGCGTATCGCCTTGGCACCTAGCCGGCGTCTTTGAGTCGAGCATCGATGCCGAGAACTTGGCCCGGAGATTGGGTCCAGGCTATGTGATCAAATTCGGAGACCACGTCCCTGGCTCACTAGACTTCAGCTTTCAGCACGGTGCAGCCTGACGGCTCTGTCGCGTCCACGTGGATGACTTTTGTCGGCGAACTCCAGCCCGAACAGGTGGAGCAGGGGAATGGCTGGCGTGATCCGAACCAGCCATTCGGGTCGGCTTCAGAGGTCAACTTGTTCAGATATCGCGATCGCGTCGTCCACCTCGACGCCGAGGTACCTCACGGTGCTCTCCAGCTTGGTGTGGCCGAGGAGGAGCTGCACGGCGCGCAGGTTCCCAGTTTTCCGATAGATCAGCGCCGCCTTCGTCCGCCGAAGGGAGTGGGTCCCGTAGGTCGCCGGGTTCAGGCCGATCGATGCGACCCAGCCCTGCACGATACGGGCATATTGCCGGGTCGAGAGATGCGGTGACTCCGCGAGGCGGCTCGGGGAGAGGTAATATCCAGGCCACAGGCCATACCGCCGGATCAGAGCGCCGGCCGCGATCCTTGTCTGCTCCGTGATCTCGAACTGGACAGGGCGACCCGTCTTCTTCTGAACGATGATGCCCCGGGATTTGGCTTCGCCGCCCGCCCAGACGTCTTCCACGCGCAGCCTGAGCAGGTCGCAGCCGCGCAGCTTGCTGTCGATTGCGAGATTGAAGAGGGCGAGATCGCGTACCTGTCGTCGCCGCTCCAGACGTGCGCGGATCGACCAGACCTCCTTCATCTTGAGGGCGGGCTTTTGCCCGGCGAGTTTGCCGCCGGTGATGCGGCGGCAGCCACCGCCCTTGGGGCGGCGGGGCGTTTCGGGCGCCAGTTCGAATGTCATCGCGGTGAGCCTTCTGCTGGCCGTCCTGCGGGGTGCAGGAGGGGGAAGAAGGCTAGGGCTGGATCACGACGTGGCCGAACGGCTACAATCGGCGGGGTAAGCCACTCGGGCTAAGGGCGGGAACGGGCGCGAGCTGGTCCGCTGGGGTCATTGCGCATTGAGCTGCTTTCGGAGCCGAAAGCTCATCAGCCGAGACTTTGTGATTGCTATAGCTATAAAAAAGGCACGGTTCTCAAACCCTCAGATGACGTCCGGCGGTAGGGTTCCGAGCTTTCGGGACGTGCAGGCTAAGCGGCTTTGCCGCCGCCAACGGGCCGCGTGGGCCTCATCGGCAACTTGTTTCTCTTGCAATCATACCTTCGTATGATGGTGGAGTTGGCCGATACTCGGTTGTATCATTTAGTCATGTCTGACGAGGCCGTCATCCATATCATCGACGACGACGAGTCGTTGCGGAGCGCGCTGGACAGCCTGTTCCGGTCCACCGGCCGCGCCACCCGCCTCTACGACAGCGTAGGCGCGTTCATGGCCGCAGCGCCTCCCGCCGGTGCTCCCGGCTGTCTTGTTCTCGATGTACGCCTGCCGGGGATGAGCGGCCTCGATTTTCACCAGCGGCTGGAAGAACTCGGAGTGCGCCTGCCGGCGGTCCTGATGACCGGACACGGCGATATCCCGATGACAGTGCGGGCGATGAAAGCGGGTGCGGTGGATTTCCTCGCCAAGCCGTTCCGCGACCAGGAGATGCTCGACGCCGTCTCTTCCGCGCTGGACAGGAACCAGAGGCGCAGGACCGAGGACAGCAGGCTGGACAACCTGAAGACCCGCTACGCGGCCCTCACGTCGCGGGAGCGCCAGGTGATGGCTCTGGTGGCGGCGGGGCGGCTGAACAAGCAGATTGCCGGCGAACTCGATCTCAGCGAGATCACCGTCAAGATCCACCGCGGCTCGGCGATGCGGAAGATGGGCGCGCGCACCCTCGCCGACCTCGTGCGGATGTCTGAGGCGCTCGGGGTCGCCCCCGGGTGACGCGATGACATCAAACCTTCGTATGATTTCGCTGGGGGCATGATTGGCGCCACACAGGGCGGAAGAGGCGCCGCCTGCTCCCGCTGGCGCGCCCAAGATATGGCAGGCGATGTGACCGAGAGTCTGATTTCAGTTATCGACGATGACGAGTCCCTGCGTTCAGCGGTGGTCGGGTTACTGCGGTCGCACGGCTACCGGGCGGAGGGCTACCCGAACGGCGAGGCCTTCCTGATCGCCGCGCCCGGGCCGGACTGCATCGTCACCGACATCCACATGCCGGGCATCAGCGGGATCGACCTCAAGGAGGAACTCGCCAGGCGCGGCGATGCGACGCCGGTCATCATGATCACCGCCAGATCCGACGTGGGCCTTGAAGGGCGGGCGCGGGCCTCCGGCGCGACGTGCTTCCTCCGCAAGCCGTTCGATGCGGGCGATCTCGTCCAGTGCATCGAGTCTGCGCTCGGCGGCGAGCCCTGAGAAACAGCGCGCGATCCTGGTACCGGCGCGCTATGTCCGGCGCGATGACGACGCTGTGGGCGGGCTGACGCAGATGGGGTGGGGAGGGATATCGGGGTGGAAGCGGCCGTGGGCGGGCGCCGTTGCGGGCGCGCTAGTGCTGGCGACGGTCACGCTAGTCGGGCGCCTCCTGGCGCTGCCGCTACCGGCGGCGTCCTTCGCGTTTCTCTCGGCCATCGTGCTCATCTCGCTCGTGGCGCCCCGCGCCGTGGCGATCGTCTTTGCGGGTCTGGCCGCGCTCTGCCTCAACTACTTCTTCGCCGATCCGCTGTTCACGCTCCGCATTGGCGCCGCGCAGGACATCTGGGCCCTTGCCGGGTTCATGCTTGCAGCGGGCGTGATCACAGCCCTCGTCCGCAGGACGAGCACCCTGGCCGACGCCCAGAGCGATCTTGCCGAACTTCTGCACCTCAGCCGCCACCCCGTGCTCGTCCGTGACCGTGGCGACCACATCACCTTCTGGAACAGCGGCGCAGAGGAGCTTTATGGATGGAGCGCCGGCGAAGCCGTGGGCCGGCGCGTGCACGACCTGTTGAAGACGAAGTTTCCCCAGCCGCTGGAGGACATCGGCAGAGAGCTTGAGGAGACGGGCCGCTGGCAGGGCGAACTGGTGCATGCCGCGCGCAACGGCCGTCTGGTGACGGTGCACAGTCGCTGGTCGGTGCGTCGGGGTGTCGGCGGGCAGGCCGACGCCATTCTTGAAGCGAACGACGACATCACGGAAACGCGCGCCGCCGAGCGGCTTTTCAAGGCGAGCCAGTCCGTCTCGCTCGCCGCCGCGCAGGCGCTGACGCAGACGGGCAGCATCGCATGGAACACCGTGACGGGCGAGCTGCAATGGTCCGAGGAGACCTACCGCATCTGCGGCATAGACCGGACGGCGCCCCTCACGGGCCAGGTGATCCAGAGCATCGTGCATCCGGACGACGCGGCCGGTTACCAGGCGGCGGTCCAGAGTGCGATCCGTGACAAGAGCCGCTTTGACCGCATCGTGCGCATCGTGCGGCCAGATGGCGAGGAGCGCGTCCTGCACATGGTCGGCCGCTTCCTGGAGGAGAAGCCCGAACAGTTCGTCGGCGCCCTCAGCGACATCACCCAGCGGCGCAAGGATGAAGAGGCGTTGCGCAACAGCGAGTTTCACTACCGCAACATGTTCGCCGCCATGGCAGCGTCCTTCTGGGAACTCGATTTCAGCGGCGTCACGCCCATCCTGAAGGACCTGTTCAAGCAGGGTGTGAAGGATCTGGAGGGCCATCTCGCCGACAATCCCGACATCGTGCGCCAGATGATGCGGGCGACGCGGGTGATCGACGTCAACGACCAGACAATCGCGCTGTTCGGCCGGGGCGACAAAGCGGAAATGCTCGACAATGTTGAGCCGTACTGGGCGGATGCGTCGTTGCAGGTTTACGCCCGGTCGGTGGTCGCGTCGATTGGCAAAGCTCGTGGATTTTCTGCAGAGACCAGGTTTCGGCGCCTCGACGGAACCGAGTTCGATGGCCTGTTCACCGTGAGCTTCCCGCCGCAAGGGGTGGCCGCCAGCAAGTTCCTGATCGCCGTCATCGACATCTCCGAGCGGGTGAACGCGCAGGGGGCGTTGCGCCGGCTGCAGGGCGATTTTGCGCATGCCGCGCGCCTGTCGACGCTGGGCGAACTGGCGGCCTCCATCGCCCATGAAGTGAACCAGCCCCTGGGGGCGATCACCACCAATGCGTCCGCCAGCCTGCGCTGGCTGGATCGGCCGGAGCCGAACCTGGAAGAGGTGAAGATCCTCGCCGCGCGGATCGCCGCAGACGCCCGGCGCGCCGCCGACATCATCACGCGCATCCGGGGCATGGCCACGCGCCAGGCGGCCGAGAGCCTGCCCTTGTCGATGACATCGGTGATCGAGGAGGCGACGGCCTTCCTGCGCCACGACATGCAAGCCCAGGGCGTGTCCGTCCGGCTACAGCTGCCGCCTGACCTGCCGCCGGTGCTGGGCGACCGCACGCAGCTCCAGCAGGTGGTGGTCAATCTGGCCATGAACGCAGCGCAGGCGCTGGCGAGCCTGCCGCCGGCGCAGCGCCATGTCGTTATCGGCGCGCACCTTGAGGGTGATCACGTCGCGGTGACCGTGGACGACGAAGGGCCGGGGATCGCCGCGGAGCATTTCGACCGTCTCTTCCAGAGCTTCTTCACGACCAAGGAGAACGGCATGGGCATCGGCCTGCCGATCTGCCGCACAATCGTGGAGGCGCACGGCGGCCAGTTGCGTGCGGAGAACCGCACGGCCGGCGGCGCACGGTTCAGCTTCAGCATCCCCGCCCACCGGTCAAGCTGAGCACGCGCCTCATACGAGAGTATGAGGAGATCACCCCTGTGTAGAATTGGCCCGCAGGGCGCCCTCGCGCATTCTCCCTGTGCGCGCTGATGGACGGATCATCCGGCGCGACGGAGATGGTCATGGACGCGAAGGTCGCCCCCACATTCGCCTACGATGCAAGCGAGACTGCGCTTATCTTCGTCGATCCCTACAACGATTTTCTTTCCGAAGGCGGCAAGCTGTGGCCGCTCGTGGCGGACGTCGCCGCCAGCGTGCGCCTCCATGACAACCTGCGGGCGGTGGTGATGGCCGCGCGGGATGCGGGCGTGGCGATCTTCATCGTGCCGCATCACCGCGCCGCGCCGGGCGATTTCGAGGGCTGGTCCCACCCGACGCCCTATCAGCAGCAGATCGCGAAGGCCCAGGCCTTCGCCAAGGGAGACTGGGGCGGCGAGTGGCATCCCGATTTTGCGCCGCAGCCGGGCGATACGGTGGTCAAGGAGCACTGGGCCGCCAGCGGCTTCGCCAACACCGATCTCGACATGCTGCTAAAGCAGCGGGGCGTCCGCAACGTCATTCTCGTCGGCCTCATCGCCAACACCTGCGTGGAGGGCACGGCGCGTTACGCCGTCGATCTCGGCTACCACGTGACGCTGGTGCGCGACGCCACCGCCGCCTTCAACCTCGACGCCATGCACGCCGCGCACGACGTGAACGGCCCTGCGTTCGCCCACGTCATCACCACCGCCGTCAACCTTATCGCGGCCCTGCGTCCGCACTGACAACGCAATACTGGCAACGCCATCAAGGAGAACTGCCATGACCCGGACTATCATGCTCATTCACGGCGCCTGGCTCAATTCGAGGAGCTGGGAGGGCTTCAAAGCGCGCTATGAGGCGAAGGGCTATACGGTCGTCGCGCCGGACTGGCCGCACGACGAAGGCGACCCGGCCGACCTGCGCGCCCGCCCGCGAAAGGCGTTGGCCAAGAGTGGCCAGCGCAACATCATCGCGAACTACGAGCGCTTGATCCGTGCCCTGCCGGAATCGCCGATCCTGATCGGCCACTCCCTGGGCGGCGTCATCGTGCAGCACCTGCTGGATCGTGGCCTCGGCGTCGCTGGCGTCGCCATCGATCCCGCCCCCACGCCGGGCGTGCCGCTCGGGCCGCAGGCCATCGTCTCGGCGCTGCCCGTGTTCGGCGACCTGCTCAGTGCGTTCAGGGTGAAGACGATGTCGCGCAGGTTCTTCGGAACGCGCTTCGCCCAGACGCTGCCGGATCATCTCAAGGACGATCACTTCGCACGCTACATCGTGCCCACGGCCGGGAAGGTCTACTGGGACGGCGTCATCAACGCCATCGGCATCGACTGGCGCAACCCGGCGCGCGCCCCGCTGCTGATCATGGCGGGCGGTGAGGACCGGATCGCGGACGCCAGCATGGCGAAGGCGATCTTCAGAAAGCAGAAGCGCGCGCCGTCCCTGACCGAATTCAAGCTTTGGCCCGGCCGCAGCCACTGGACCGGACTTGAACCGGGCTGGGAAGCCGTCGCCGATTTCGCCCTTGACTGGGCGGTGAAGAACGCACGCGGACAAGCCGCAGGCGTCACGCCCCTCGCCGTCGCCAGCGCCGCCTGATTCCCGGTCGCATCTCAAGATTCAGGAGACCAACATGCCCTTCATCACCACAAAGGACGGCGCCCAGATCTTCTACAACGATCTCGGCAAGGGACAGCCCGTGCTGTTCTCGCACGGCTGGCCGCTCAGCGGCGATGACTGGGAGCGGCAGATGCTGTTCCTCGCCGAGCGCGGCTATCGCGTCATCGCCCACGACAGGCGCAGCCATGGCCGCTCGTCCCAGACGTGGGAGGGCAACCACATGGACCAGTACGCCGACGACCTGTCGGAACTGATCGAAAAGCTGGACCTGCGCGGGCTCACAATGATCGGCCACTCCACCGGCGGGGGCGAAGTCGCGCACTATCTCGGCCGCCACGGCACGGGCCACGTGGCGAAAGCGGTGCTCCTTGGCGCAGTGCCGCCGCTCATGCTGAAGACGCCGGCCAATCCCGGCGGCCTGCCGCGGGAGGTCTTCGACGGCATCCGCAAGGGCACGCGGGAGGACCGCTCCCAGTTCTACTTCGATCTCACCATGCCGTTTTACGGCTACAACCGCCCCGGCGCCGCGATCTCGGAAGGCGTGCGCCGGTCCTTCTGGTTGCAGGGCATGATGGGCGGCCTCAAGGGCCAGCTGGATTGCATCAGGGAGTTCTCGGAAGTCGACTACACCGATGATCTCCGGAAGATCGACATCCCGGTCCTCGTGGCGCACGGCGACGACGATCAGATCGTTCCCATCGGCGCCTCGGCGCTCCTGTCGTCGAAACTCCTGAAGAACGCGACGCTCAAGATCTACCGGGGCGGATGCCATGGCTTTGCGGCGACCAACGCCGAAGAGCTGAACGCCGACCTTTACGCCTTCATACGCGGCGAGCCCGTCGCTGCGGCGACCTGACGCCGTCTCCGCACCTCCACCACACGAACCGGGAGCGCCACATGCAGGCCCGTCATACACCGAAGCGCCTGGCCGGCGCAGGCATGCTGGCCGTCTGCGGGCTGCTGCTCGCGATGGCGGGCTGTGCGCCGCTGCCTTCGTCCTCTGCACGCGCGGATCCTGCCGCCGTGACGGCCCTGTCGGCGCCGACGCGGTATGTCGAAGTGGGCGGCGACACGATCGCCTACCGCGCGCTCGGTGCCGGCAATCCCATGATCCTCGTCAACCGTATGCGGGGCACGATCGATACATGGGACCCCCTGTTTCTCGACAGCTTGGCGAAGCGGCATCGCGTCATCGTGGTGGATTATCCCGGCGTGGGATACTCCAGCGGCGCATTGCCCGGCGACATGAGCGAAGCGGCGACATTCGTGGCGGAGTTCGCCACCGCCATCGGGACGTCGCGCTTCATCATGGTCGGCTGGTCGTGGGGCGGGGCGGTCGCGCTGACGGTCACGCTTGAGCACCCCGGGCGGGTCACGCACGCCGTCATCATCGGGGCCAACCCGCCCGGAAAGCTGGAGCGACCGATCCAGCAGGCGTTTCTCGATCGCGCCTTCAAGCCGGTGAACGATCTCGCCGATGAAGAGGTGCTGTTCTTCGAGCCCGCGTCTGCTGCAAGTCGCGCCGCCGCAGCGGCTTCCCGGCGGCGCATCCACGCGCGCGACGGCGTCGACGCAAGGATCCCCTCGACGCCGGAGAAGATCCAAGCATACCTGAACGCCGCGAAGGACTACGCGGCCGACGGCGCCGGGCGGCGCGAAAAGCTCCTCGTCAGCCGCATCCCCATGCTGATCGTCGCTGGCGACAATGACATCAGCACGGCCGGGCAGAACTGGTTTCCGCTCGTGGGCGCCATGCCGAACGCGCATCTGGTGGTCTATCCGGAGTCCGGACATGGGCCCCAGCACCAGTATCCCGAGCTGACTGTCGACCACATCGACGCTTTTCTCGAACACGCGGCACGTTAGCGCGCGAAAGCTGATGGGCGGTGACGGCATGAAGGTCCATCATCTCAGCTGCGGCACGCATTGCCCGCTCGGCGGAAGCCTCTTCGACGGCGTAAGCCGGGGTGCGCTGGCTGACATTCCGACCCACTGCCTCCTTGTGGAGACTGACGCCGGGCTTGTGCTCGTCGATACGGGCTATGGCGTGCAGGACGTGCAGCGGCCCCATGCCCGGCTGCCGTGGCTGTGGTCCGCGCTGCTCAATGTGCGGTTGCGGGAATCGGCCACGGCGCTGCGCCAGATCGAGTCGCTGGGTTTCAACGCGTCGGACGTCCGACACATCGTGCTGACGCACCTCGACTTCGACCACGCAGGCGGGCTTGAGGATTTCCCCGGCGCGCGCGTGCATGTGCTCCGTGCAGAGCGCGAAGCGGCGGGGCGACGATCCGGATTTGTCGGCGCCCAGCGCTACCGGCCCGGCATGTGGGACGACGTGCGGGACTGGCGCCTCTACGACGCGCAGGGCGAAAGCTGGTTCGGCTTCGACGCGGTGCGCCAGCTCGATGGCCTACCGCCCGAAATTCTGATGGTGCCGCTGCGCGGCCACACGCTGGGTCATGCGGGCGTCGCCGTGGCGGCCGGTGATGGCTGGCTGCTGCACGCGGGCGACGCCTACCTGCATCATGCCCAGATGGCCCCCAGGCCCGGCTGTCCGCCAGGTTTGGGCGCCTACCAGCACATCATGGACACCGACCGCCCCGCGCGCCGCCGCAACCAGCAGCGCCTGCGCGCGCTCCGGACGGCGCAGCGGGACGACCTCCGCATCTTCTGCGCGCATGACCGCCACGAACTCGAAGCCCTCCAGAGAGCGTCGCAGAAGTCCGGACCAACCCAATCGCAACCCATGGAAGGAGCAGTCTCATGATCAGTCTATCCACAAATCCCGCGCAGTCGCTGCTGGACCCGGCCAACCACACGCTCGTCATGATCGACCATCAGGGCCAGATGGCGTTCGCCGTCCGGTCGATCGACATATCGCAGCTGCGTACCAACGCTGCGATGGTCTCTCAGGCGGCGGCCGGCTTCGGCGTGCCGACGGTGCTCACCTCGGTCGCCGAGAAAACGTTCTCCGGCCCGGTGTTCGACGAGGTGCGGGCCCCATTCCCCCAGAAGGAGGTGATCGATCGCACCACCATGAACTGCCTTGAGGACCAGAACGTGGTCGACGCGGTCAACCGCATCGGCCGTCGGCGAATCGTGCTGGCGGGGCTGTGGACGTCGGTGTGCATCGCAGGCCCCGCGCTCACCGCGTTGGAGCAGGGATGCGAGGTCTATGTCATCGCCGACGCCTGCGGCGACGTTTCCGGCGAGGCGCATGAACGTGCGATCTCCCGTATGGTTGAGGCTGGCGCACGGCCGCTGACGGCGCTGGCCTACATGCTGGAGCTGCAGCGCGACTGGGCGCGAGCGGAGACCTACGGCCTCACCACCGGCATCGCCGCGAGGCTAGGCGGCGGGTACGGCCTTGGCATCATCTACGCCGGCGCCATGTTCGGGGGGCATGGCGGCTGACGTCCGGTCCCCCGGCCTACGCCCCGGACAACAACCGGATGCGCGCCGGGGCGCACAGCGCCGGCGCGCCATCCCCCGCAATCCTTTCCGCTTGCAAAAACTGCTGGAGCCCGGCGCTCCCGAAGGAGATCCCCAAATGACCTGGCAACCCTACGTTCTCTCAATCGTCGTCGGCCTCGGAGTCGGCGCCCTCTACGGCGTTCTCAACGTGAAGGCGCCGGCGCCGCCGGTGATCGCGTTGCTGGGTCTCCTCGGAATCCTGGTGGGAGAAATGTCCGTGCGCCACCTGCGCGGCTCGGCGGACGCCGTCGCGCAGTGCCTGCACACCCGTACGTTCTCGCCGGACGAGCAGTCGGGCGCGCGGCGCCACACCGACAAGCAGGCGTGAGTGTAAGAAGATGTCAGACCACGCTGATCTGCTGATCACCAACGCGCGCATCACCACGCTCGATCGGGAAAATCCCGTGGCTGACGTCGTGGCGATCCGTGACGGGCGCTTCCTAGCTGTTGGGCGCGCACCGGATCTAACGCATCTGGCAGGGCCTGCCACGCGGATGATCGATGCACGTGGCAGGCGCATGATCCCTGGGCTCAACGACAGCCATACCCACCTCATCCGGGGCGGCCTGAACTACAATCTCGAGCTGCGCTGGGAGGGCCTCGACAGTCTCGCCGACGCTATGGCGCTTCTTAAGGCTCAGGCGGCGGTGACGCCGCCCCCGCAATGGGTGCGTGTCATCGGCTCATTCAGCATGTTCCAGTTCCGGGAACGGCGGCTGCCGACGCTGGACGAGATCAACGCTGCGGCGCCGGACACGCCCGTCTTCATCCTCCACCTCTATGACCGGGCGCTACTGAACAGGGCGGCGTTGCGTGCTGTCGGCTACTCGCGCGAGACGCCGGACCCTCCCGGCGGCGAGATCCAGCGCGATGCGAACGGAGAACCGACCGGTCTCCTGCTCGCGCGCCCCAATGCGCTTGTTCTCTACGCGGCGCTGGCGAAGGGACCGAGGCTTTCACCGGACGATCAGATCAATTCGACGCGCCAGTTTATGCGCGAGCTCAACCGGCTTGGCGTCACCAGCGTGATCGATGCGGGCGGCGGCTTTCAGAACTATCCGGAGGACTACCAGATCGTCCAGAAACTCGCCGACGATGACCTGCTAACGGTCCGGATCGCCTACAACCTTTTCACCCAGAAGCCGGGCGCGGAGAAGGAAGATTTTGTCCGCTGGGCGGCGCAGGTGAAGCCAGGGCAGGGCGATCAATGGTTTCGCCACAACGGGGCCGGCGAGATGCTAGTGTTCTCGGCGGCCGACTTCGAGGACTTTTTCATGCCGCGGCCGGATCTGGCGCCGGAGATGGAAGCACAGCTGGCTCAGGTTGTCCGGGTGCTCGCCGAAAACCGCTGGCCGTTCCGGCTGCACGCCACCTATGACCAGTCGATCTCGCGCGCGCTGGACGTTTTCGAAGCGGTCGATCGCGATGTCCCGCTCGATGGCCTCAACTGGTTCATCGATCATGCCGAAACGGTGAGCGACAGGAACATCGATCGCATCGGGGCGCTCGGCGGCGGCATCGCCATACAGCACCGCATGGCCTTCCAGGGCGAAGCCTTTGTCGAACGCTATGGCGCGCGCGCAGCCGAATCGACGCCGCCGATCGCCCGTATGCTGTCGGCGAGTCTGCCCGTCGCCGCCGGTACGGACGCCACACGCGTCGCCTCGTACAATCCATGGACGTCGCTTGCCTGGCTGGTTACCGGACGGACGATCGGAGGCCTGCGCCTTTACCCGAGCGCCAACCGGCCGGACCGCGAGACGGCGCTGCGCCTGTGGACACAAGCCGCCGCATGGTTCTCAAGCGAGCAGGGCGCCAAGGGCCAGATCAAGGCCGGCCAGCTGGCGGATTTCGTGTTGCTGTCGTCCGATTTCTTCATGGTGTCCGAAGAGGAGATCGGCGGCCTTGAAAGCGTGCTCACGGTTGTCGGCGGCCGCATCGTGTGGGCAAGCGAAGAGTTCCGTTCGCATGCACCGCCGACATTGCCGGTGAGCCCCGATTGGGCGCCGACGGCGCGCTATGCCCTCGGTCAGCAAAAGGCGCGCGCAGCGGCCGCGCGCCTGGAGAGGGCTGCCGGGCCCGCGTGCTGTGCGACACCGTGTGGTGTGCACGGCCACGCGCACGGTCACGCGTTGGCCGGAGATCCTCCATCGGCGCCGGCCTTCTGGGGCGCTCTCGGCTGTTCGTGCTTTGCATTCTGAGGAAATTGGCCATGCATATTTCACACCTCGATCTCAGTGAACATGTCCGAAAGGGCGCCATCGCGCTCTTTCAGGCGCGGATGTCGGATGCGCTCAATCTCGAAGCGCAGGCAAAACAGGCGCACTGGAACATCAAAGGTCGCGACTTCATCCAGCTGCACGCTTTCTTCGACGAGGTTCACGGTGTCGTCGAAGAGTTCGTCGACACGCTGGCCGAGCGCATCACCGCCCCGGGCGGCGTAGCCGACGGCCGGATACAGACGACGGCTAAGTCCAGCAAGCTCTACGAGTATGCGCTCGGGACCCGGTCCGGTGAGCAGCACCTCAAGGCTTTGGGCGCCGCTCTTGCTTAGTTCGGCAGGGCGATCCGGATGGAGATAGAGGCTTCGATGACACTCGGCGATGTCGGCTCAGCGGATGTCTTTACCGAGATATCGCGCAAGACGGACAAGCAGCTGTGGTTGGTGGAGGCGAAGACTGATTGCCGCCGTCTGCTTCCGGCGAGTAGCTGCCGGTCGCGAGTGCCGGCCCGGGTTTCCGCTTTCCGCCGATATCGAGCCAGACTCCGAAAGTGGGATGAATTGGCAGATTCGTGAGGTAATGCGGCCGGACCGCGTCAGGCTGCGTCCTACGGCTGTGGTCGAAAGTCGTCTGTTGGCTGCAAATGTGTATGGTCTGTGCGCCGCCTGAAATCTCTCATAATGTCCCGAGCGCTCGCCCCGGGGCCAGAAATTGTACCGACCCGCCTTCAAGTACTATTGAGTTGCAATTAGTCTCCGCCCAATGCGGGTAGAAGTGGCTCACTCCACAAGCTGCATTGATGGAAGCAGCCGTGCGGTGGCACGGGCGAGTTCGACGAGCCGCGCTTCGGCGCTCACGCGGCGTCGGCGCGGCATGGCCAGGGCGTGGGGTACGGTGAGACGGACATCGTGCAACGGCCGCGCAACGGCACCGCGTGGAGGGCTATCGGCGAGACGCTCGGGCGCCAACGCCACGCCAAACCCCATGGCCGCAAGCGCCATCGCGGCGTGCCACGGCAAAACGCTCTCGGCGATGCGGGGCGCAAATCCGGCCGCCTCGCAGGCGGCGATGATCCTGTCGTAAAGCACCGGACCCCGGGTGCGCGGGTAGAGGACAAAAGGGGTGTCGCGCAGGATCTGAAGCGGAAGCCTGTCCAGGCCGGCAGCCGGATGATCCGCTGGCAATACAGCGAGCAACGGCTCGTCGAGGAGGGGAACAAGTTCTAGGTCGGCGTCTACCGGCGGATGCAGGAAGCCGGCGTCTATGCGGCCGTCGAGCAACGCGGCGACCTGGTCGTTGGTGGGCATCTCGAACAGCTCGAAGGCGAGGCTCGGCGCTTCCGCCCGCAACGCCCGCAAGGTTTCGCCTGCGATCGCTGCGAGCGTGGACGGCGTGAACGCGATCCTGATCAGGCCCGCCTTTCCCTCGCTGATCGCACGCGACGCATCGATGGACACCGCGACGCAATGCAGGGCGGTGGCGGCGTCGGCGGCCAGCCGCCGTGCGGCCGGCGTCAGCTCCAGCTTTCGGCCGTTCTTGCGCGCGACCAGAAACCCGGCCTCCGCTTCGAGCGCCTTCAGCGCCTGACTGACCCCGGGTTGCGTCATCCCGAGCCGGCGAGCGGCTTCGGCCAGGGTCGCGCTTTCGGCCACGGCGACGAGAACTTCAAGGCGGCGGAGGTCCATGCTGAAGTTTCTCTAGTGGAGGGTAAGGGAGGAGCCGGGGTCTCGGGAACAGGCGGGCACATAAGCTGCACTTATATAAATTGCCCACACAGTTTTTTCGAGGTCCTCTAGACCGTGTCGTGTGGTCCCCTCCCGGGCGCCAGCGGGAGGACGTAATGACCACGAGACGCGCGCTCATTCTGGCCGCGGCCGCCGCGGGGGCCGCCAGCCCTGCCCTTGCGCAGGACCGTCGGCGGGGCGGACGCTCCCTGATGATCGCGCTCGACTATGTGGAAAACTTTCTCGGCCGCGCCGATGTCGCCGCCGCGGACCGGACGCTCGACCCCAACATCGTGGTCAACACCGGGTTGTCGCCGCAGGGGCCGATCCGGGGACTTGCCGCCTACAAGCCGATCTTTCTCGACTTTCACGGGGCGTTTCCGCCCGTTGATCCCGCCAGCCCGATGAAGATCATCGACGCATTCGACGTGCGCGATCGCGCCGTGGTGCGCTTTCACTTCCGGGCCCGCCACACGCGCGGATATTTCGGCCTTTCGGCCACTAACCGGGAAATCCTCCTCGATGAGACGCACGTGATGCGGATCTCACGCGGGAAGGTGGTCGAAAATGTTGTCTCCGCCACAAATCTCGAGTTCGAGATGCTGATGGCACCAGTTCTTACCCCGCTCATCCTGCGGTAGCAGCGCGGTGGGCGAAGCCGAGGAAACAAGATTCCGAGCGATGCTTTTCGCGCGAATAGTTTTGCCGGGAGAGGCGAGACCAGAAGGCCGTCGCGCGAGACCTGCGGCGAAACGGAAACTTTCAGGGAGAGCTATATGTTTCGTTCTTTGGCGCTGGTTCTCATGCTCGCAGCTGGTTCGCCCGCCGCCCAGCCGCAAACCAAGCCGACCCAGTCGCAGCAGCTTCCGGCCTCCGCGCGGCTCGCCATGCCGGGACCCGAGCACCGCTGGCTCGACCCACTGATCGGGGACTGGACCGTGGAGATGCTGGTTTATCCAGGCCCCGGTGCGCAACCCGTGGTATCGCGCGAGGTGACCGCGACCCGTCGCTGGATGCTCGATGGCCGCTACGTGCGCGAGGAACTGCGGGGGACGGTGTTCGGCAATCCGAGCGCGCGCGATGGCATCCTCGGCTTCAACCGCCTCGACCGGCGCATGGAGTGGGTGACAGCTGACACGTTCGAGCCCGGGCAGATGGTCTATCTAGGCCGCGGTGACGAAACGGCGCAGCGATTTTCGCTTTATGGAGAGAGTACCGAAGCTGGCATGGGGCCGGAGCCTACTGGCCGAAAGCGCGATCTCCGCTTCGAGTTCGACATCAGGGACAACAACAACAACGTCCAGCGAATCTTCGCGACGTTTCCGGGCGGAGAAGAATTTCTGTTCGTTGAGCAGCGCTTCACGCGGGTGCGCGCGCGGTGAAGTTGTGCGGTGGTCTCTGGACGGCGCTGGCAGGGGGGCTGGCGCTCGCCGCGCCCGCTCCTGCGCTCGCGCAGGCGAGCGCCGACGCCTATGTGATCACGTCGCTTCGGTGGGAGGAGGACTATGTCTGGCTCGCGGACGTGGAGCGGCCCGCCGACGTGCCCGCCTTCAAGTACCTCGCCCTTGGCTATGGCGGCCATGCAAGCTTCGGCTTGGAGGCCCGCTATCGCGTGGAGGCTTATGACGAGCCTTTGTTCGGCCGCTTCGGCGCCCGCGATTTCACTTCGGGGCAGACGCGTCTTCTGGCCCACGCCGACGTGCGGGTCACGCCCGTCCTGCGCGCCTTCCTCCAGCTGGGCGCCGCCGACGAACAGGGACGCGAGCCCGGTGCGCGCGGCGCAGACGAGAGCGCGCTCGATCTCGCCCAAGGCTTTGTCGATCTCGGACGCGAGAGCGCGGTACGGCTGCGAGTCGGCCGCCAGGAATTGCCGTTCGGGCGGTTTCTGAGCCTGCGCGACGGCACCAACATCCGCCGCACCTTTGATGGCGCCCGGCTGAGCGGAGGACGGGGCGACGTCCGGTGGGACGCCTTTGTCGCCCATCCCACGCGCAATGGCCCGGAGAGTTTCGATGACGATCCCGATCCGGCCGATCTTGCCTGGGGCGTGGCCGCAAGCCGGGGCGGATGGACCGCCACATACTTCGGCCGCCGCGACGAGCGCGCCCGCTATGCCGCCTGGGCCGGGACGGAGGAGCGGCATACGCTGGCCCTGCGCACCGTCGGTGAGCGCGGGCCCTGGCGCTGGGACGCGCAGGCCGGCGCCCAGTTCGGCGTACTGGAGACTGCAGGTGGCGACCTCGACATCCGCGCCTTCGGGGCCGCCAGCGAATTGAGCCGCGGCTTCGCCGGCGCCTGGCGGCCACGGGCTTCGCTACGCGTGGACGCCGCCGGTGGCGATGCGAGTCCGGCGGACGATACTCTCGGCACGTTCGATCTGGGGTACCCGAATCTTGCGTACCTGTCGGACGCCGCCGCGCTCGCGCCGCGCAACGTGCTCGACGTGCACCCCTTTGTGACCGTGCAACCGGATCCGCGCCTGACGCTTGCTGGCGGGGTGGAAGTGCTGTGGCGGCTTGAGCGCGGCGATGCGCTCTATGCGCCCCCGGCCATTGCGCTGACGCCGACCGATGCGCCAGGCGGACCGTATGCGGGCGCGCAATGGTATGTGCGGGCCGGTTTTCGGCCCAGTCGCCATTGGGACATCACGCTCAGCGCGGTGCGGATTGAGCCTGGCCCCGCGCTGACACGCTCGGGCGCCGTCACCCAGACCTTTGCCGCACTTCAAACCAGCCTGCGCTACTGAAGGCGCGCGATGCCAAGCCGAGCATCCTGCGTGCGCACACGGGCCTGTGGTGACTGCGGCGCGGTGATCGTTTTATCCAGGCGTGAGGGAAGTCCCAATGCAGAAGGCCGCACAGACACGCGAAGCGCTCATCGCCCGCCTCAGCGAAGCCGCCGAGGTCGAGCACAACCTGATGTGCGTGTACCTCTATGCCGCCTTCAGTCTCAAGGATGGTGAAGCTGACGGGCTCACGCCAGCGGCGGCGGCCACCGTGCAGCAGTGGCGCGCGGAAATTCTCGCGGTGGCGCGCGAGGAGATGGTACACCTGTTGCTGGTCTCCAATCTCCTGTCCGCAGTGGGCGGGGCGGCGCATTTTGGCCGGATGAACTTCCCCATCCCGCCCGGCGGCCTGCCCGCCGACATGCAGGTGCGCTTGGCCCCGTTCGACCGGGACACGCTGCAGCATCTCATCTGGCTGGAACGGCCCGACGGTGTCGACGAGCCCATGGGCGAAGGGTTTCGTCCGCTCCTGCGCTACGCGCGCGGCCTGGCGAGCGACGGGCCGCGGCTGATGCCGCACGCGGTGGACTATCCCACCGTAGGGGCGCTCTACGCACAGATCGAAGCCGATCTTGACGCGCTCGCCGCGCGGCTGGGGGAAGACGGATTGTTCATCGGCGCGCGCGCCGGACAGGTCGATGCGACGCTGGTGAACATGCCGGGCGTCACATCGGTGGCGTGCCTCGCCTCTGCGCACGCGGCCATCCGCGCCATCGTGGAGCAGGGGGAGGGCGCACGCATTGGTGATGCAACCAGCCACTACGCACGGTTCAAGGCCATCGCGCGGGACTACGACGTCTTCCTGGCCGCCGATCCGGACTTCGCCCCGGCGCACCCCGCGGCCCACAATCCCGTGATGCGCCGCCCGCCGACGCCAGACGGTAAGGTCTGGATCGAGTCCGAGCAGGCCGCCGTCATCGTTGATCTTGCCAATGCGATGTACGCGCACATGCTTCGGCTGCTGGTCCAGACGTTTGGGCGGGCGGGCTCTGAGGCCGAGCGCGCCGCACTGATCGATGCGGCCATCGCGATGATGCACGCCATGACTCCGGTGGCGGAAGCGGCGAACCGCTTCCCCGCCCGTGACGGCGACGATTCCTGCAGAGCCGGGATGAGCTTCGCCACATTGCGCTCGTTCACGCCTTTGCCCGCGGGAGCAGCGAAGTGGCGAATGCTGCGCGAGCGGATGAGCGAAATCGCCGCCGGCGCCGACCGCATCGCAGGCTGGCACCCGAAACTCGCCCGCGCGCGTGACATACTGGGCAGGGCCGATCACGTGTTCGCCCGTCAGGCCGAAGAGTTTGCTTCCGCACCTGTACCCACCCCCGGCGCATTGGTGGCCGCCCCCCGGATCGCCCCGGCGCCCACGGTGACGGAAGCCGTTGATTCGGTGGAGGGCGAGAGCCTGACGCTCCTCTTCGAGGGCAAGCGCTGCATTCATGCGCGGTTCTGCGTCACCGGCCTGCCGGAGGTGTTCAAGGCGAATGTCGAGGGTCCGTGGCTCGATCCCGATGCGGCGTCGGTCGAAGCGCTGGTCTCCATCGCGCATGTGTGCCCGTCGGGCGCCATTCGGTACGTTCGCAAGGATGGCGGTCCGCAGGAGACAGCCCCGCCGGTGAACCTGGTTCGCCTGCGCGAGAACGGGCCCTACGCCATCCATGCAGACGTCGACCTCGCCGGTCATGGCGTGATGACCCGGGCGACGTTGTGCCGGTGCGGCGCGTCGATGAACAAGCCGTTCTGCGACGGCAGTCACGTTACGGCCGGATTCGCGGCGACCGGGGAGCCGGCGAGCCGGGACAGCGCGCCGCTCGTCGTGCGCGGCGGGCGACTCTCGGTCACCCCACAGCCGAACGGGCCACTCCAGGTGCGAGGTCCAGTGGAGATCTGCGCCGGAACCGGCCGCACGGTCGATCGCGCCACATCCGTGCGCCTATGTCGCTGTGGCGGCTCGAAGACGAAGCCGTTCTGCGACAATTCCCATCTGACCAACGGCTTCATAGCCGAATGAGGAGCTGACGATGAAGCCGACCCTGACAGCCGTTGTGCTCGCTCTCGCGACCGTCGCCTGCACGCCGGCGCCGCCGCCGCAAGCTGGCGCCGCCTCCGCATCTTTAGAGCTCGCCAGCTACCCCGCGCCCACGTTCCTGGAGAACCTCACAGTCGCCGCTGAGGGCGCGATCCTGTTCACCAACTACACCGGCAAGTCGATCGAGCGGCTGCCAGCCGGCGGCGGCGCGGCGGCGACGTTCGCACGCCTCGATGTGCACCCCGTCAGCATCCTGCCGCAGGGCGAGGGCTTTCTGGTCGCTGCGCACGCGACGCCGTTCACGGCCGGGCCGAGCTTTCTGGGAACTGGTGTCATGGTCGCCCTCGATGCAACCGGCGCGGAAATCGCGCGGACGCCAGCGCCGCAGGCGGGATTTCTCAATGGTATGGTCGAAGCGCCGGATGGCGGTGTCCTCATCGCTGACAGCGCAAGGGCCCAAATCCTGCGGTTCGATCCTCAAACACGCGCGTTTTCAATCTGGTTTGCCGACCCTGTGCTCGCGCCGAACGCCGAACCGTTCCTGCCGGGCGCCAATGGCCTGAAGATCGATGACGGCGTGCTGATAGTGTCCAGCTCTGCGACGCGCAAGCTGTACCAAATCGCCCTCAGCCCGAATGGATTGCCGCAGGGCCCGATAACGCCGGTCGATGCGAACCTTCCCGGCGCAGACGACTTCGCCGTTCTGCCCGAGGGCGGATTCGTGGTGGCGACCCACGGCGACCGCGTGGTCGCCGTGGGCGCCGACGGCATAGCGAAGCCCATCACCGATGACCCGCGCGTACGAGGGTCGACCGCGGTGGCGCTCACAGGGTATGGCGCCGAACGGCGCCTCATAGTCCTGGGCACGGGCGGTTTCAGCGAAGGACTGGGTCAGCCCGCAAAAGTACTCGCGATTCCGTTTCCGGCGCCTTGACTGCCAAGCGGTCGCGATCGGGGGCGCCGTTAGGGCAGGAACTCGGAGTTGCGGTGCACCATTCTCCAGGTGCGCCCCTCTTTGCGCCACACATTGACGAACCGGATCACGCCGTTGGCTGGTTGGCCGCCGACGGTCGCCTCCACCTCGCTCTGGCCGTAGGTGATGATGGTGTCGCCATAATCGCGGACGCTCGATGACGGCGCAGGCGCTTTGGCGACAACGAGGGTCTTACTGCGGAACAGGTCCAGGAACTGCTCTTCGGTCATCGTGGCGCCAGAGGGGTGCTGGTAGACGAAGCCGTCAGCCAGAATGTCCGAAAACATGGCGATGTCGGCGTCCACATAAGACTGGCAATATGCGGCTTCTCGCGCGTTGACTGCAGCTTGTTCGCGCTCGCCGGCAAAAGCTGGCGTTGCGAGAAACGCGAGACCGAGAGAGGCAAGTAGAATTCGCATGGCTGTCTCCATTCAGGTTGGTTGAACGCAACTAGCCCGAGCGGGCTACCTGTGCAGGCCAGCACTGCCTTGGCCCTTGAGGTTTGAACGGCGCGAAACGCGTGCAGATATTCATGGCGGGTGTAGCCCAACCGGTGCGGTCGTAAATCGCCCATCGCCCGCGCCCTGGATGATCGCCCCGGCCTCGCCAACGGCGATGAAATGCGGCGTACCCGCGGGAATCCGCACAAAACTGCCAGCGGGAAAGCGGCGCAAGGCCGACGCGTCGAAGCGTTCTCCGAAGCCGATGGACCAGTCGCCCTCGATCACTGTGATGTATTCGTCCACTGGATGAATGTGTGGTGCGACGTCGAGTCGGCCGCTCACACGCACGCGATACACCCAAGGGCCGCCTCTGTCGGTATCTCCCCACAGCACCACGCGCTGGCGGCCATCGGGCGAGGGCGGGACGGCGGCCCAGTCGATATCGGCGGGCGCAAACGTCAACAGGCCTTCGGAGGGCGTTTTCTGGTCGGGCGCGGCGGTTGCAAAGCCCGCGCACCCGGCTAGCGCCACCGCGGCGATCATCGCGCCGAAACCTTGGCGCAGCAGGCGACCCTTCATCGGTACACCTGTGTAATCCCGGCGATGTGGTCGCCCCCGAAGCCGCGTGCGATCGCCTCGGCGAACGCAGTCCGTACAGCCTCGGTGATTGGTAGGCGCACGCCAGCCGCTTCTGCGGCGCCGAGCGCGTAGGCAAGGTCTTTCTCCACGAGTTCGATAGGAAACCGCGGCGCATACTGGCCCGCAAGCATGGAGGCGAGCGCTCCCTTTATCGCCGTGCTCGCCACTGGCGTTGCGCCAAGCGCCTCCACGATCCGTTGCGTATCGACCTCTGCATGACGCAGCACGGCCAAGAGCTCCGCCGCCGCGGCTACCTGCGCCGCCAGCAGCGCGTTGACCGCAAGCTTCGCCAACGCACCCGCACCCACTGGCCCTACCCAATGCTGGGCGGGGCCCAGCACGCTGAGCAACGGCTCGGCGCGCGCGACGTCCTCGGGCTCGCCGCCGAGAAGGAAGATCAACTGGCGCGCTTCTGCCTGCGGGCGTGAGCCGGCGAGTGGCGCCTCGAGGAAACGGGCGCCCACTGCACGGACG
>JAIYAO010000139.1 GCA_027488965.1 Alphaproteobacteria bacterium | reverse complement strand
GCCGCCGCAATGGCCCCGTCAAGCCATCCTCGCACAGGCGGCGTGTCGGGGGCAGCCGGCTTCGTGGTCGTTCACGCAGCCCACCGCCTGGAGGAAGGCGTAGGCGATCACCGGCCCGCAGAACTTGAACCCCCGCCGTTTGAGGTCCTTCGCCAGGGCCTCGGAGGCAGGGGTGGCCGTGGGGGCGTCCCGGAAGCTCGCCCAGCTGTTCTGGACGGGCCGGTCGCCCACGAAGCCCCAGATGTAGGCGGAGAAGTCCTCGCCCCGGTCGGTCATGTCGCACCAGATCCGCGCGCCCCCGATGGCCGCCTCGATCTTGGCGCGGGAGCGGATGACGCCGGGATCCCCCAGCAGGCGGTCGATGTCCGCCGCGCCGAAGCGGGCGACTTCGCGGGGATCGAACCCTGCGAAGGCGGTGAACAGCGTCTCACGCTTGCGCAGGATGGTAATCCACGCGAGGCCTGCCTGGAACCCGTCGAGGGTGAGCTTTTCCCACAGGGCGCGCGGATCGCGTTCCGGTACGCCCCACTCGGTGTCGTGGTACTCGGCGTAGATCGGATCCGGCGTGTTCACCCAGCCGCAGCGCCCCTCCATCAGCGGGACCCCGTCATCGGTTGGCGGCGCGGGGGCCGAAGAACAGCCACACGAGGAAGCCGAGGTACGGCACAAACAGGACGAGCACGCACCAGACTGCCTTGCCCAGCGGTGTGCGCCCGCTCTGGGCGATGTGGAAGATGGCCCACAGGGCCAGCACGAGGGCGATGATGAAGCCGATCCCCGCCGGCATGCCCCATTGCTGTCCGAACATCACGCGTCTCCTTTGGCGTCGGTCTTTTCCGGCATCAGCAGCCAGTCGGGCGGGTCAAGCGTCACGGGGGTTTCGCCTGCCATCAACGGCACGCCGGCGTCGATGGCCTCCCGCGCCCGATCCAGCCGTACGAGGGAAATTGCGACCCCAGCGATGGCGGAGCGTGTGACCCCGATGTCGGCCGGACCTGCCGTCACCACCGTTCCGTACGGCAGGGCAGGCCCCTCGAAGGCCACGCGGCAGAACTTCTTGCGCGTGGTGGCGCGACGTTTCATGCGGGAGACGTTCTCCTGGCCGATGAAGCAGCCCTTCTGGAAATCCACGCCGTGGAACTCCTCGAGCAAAGCCTCAAGTGCAAACACTTCCTCGGGGCCTGCGTCCACTGCAGGGTCGGGCGCGCCGAAGGCGATGCGGTGCGCTTCGTATGCCTCCAAAGCAGCAGGCGAGGGGGACGGCGTGGATGTCAGCGCCCGGGCGCCGAGGCCGCCCTCCGGCCGGCGGGGATCGGCCGGTAGACCCGGCGCGCCGTCGATGTGGATCTCGACAGTCAACTCGGCGGAGACGTCGTCGATCTCGATCTTCCGCCGCAACCGGTAAAGCATCAGGCGGGCTTTGAGGTCGCCGGCGCGGTCGCGCGGGACGTCCAGCAGGATCGCCCCGTCTTCGCCCCGGTGGGCGAACATATCGGCGATCAGCTTGCCCTGCGGGGTCAACAGCGCCGCATAGATGCTCCGCCCCGGGGCGGCCGCCGAAACATCGTTGGTCAGCAGGGCGTCCAGGAACGGCCCCGCCTCGGCGCCGGCCACGCGGATCACGGAACGGTGCGGGTGATAGATCGGCATCGCTGGGAAATGGGGGGCGCCCGGCGCCCTTGGCAAGGCGGGCGGCGCACTCTCTATAGCCGGCCATGGCGCGCCTTCTCTTCATCACCTCCAACCGGATCGGGGACGCCGTGCTCTCCACCGGGGCGCTGGAGCACGCGCTTTCCCTGCATCCCGGGGCCGCGGTCACCATCGCATGCGGGCCGCTGCCGGCGCCGCTGTTCCGCGCCACGCCGGGTCTGGAGCGCACGTTGATCGTCCGCAAGCAGGAGGGGCGCTGGCGCGATCTCTGGGGGGCGCTGCGCCGGGAGCGGTTCGATCTCGCCATCGACCTGCGCGGATCGCTGGTGACGCTGGGAGTGTCGGCCAGGAAGCGGATCATCCACCGCAAGACGCGCATTGTCCGCCACAAGCTGGAGGAACTGGCCGAACTCCTGAAGCTCGATGCGCCGCCGCCGCCCTGTCTGCATCTCGATGCGCAGGCGGTGGCCGAGGCGCGGGCGGTGACCGGCGGGGATGGCCCGGTGCTCGCACTGGGGGCGGGGTCCAATTTCATCGGCAAGCGCTGGCCGCCTGACAGGTTCGCCGCGCTCGCACAGGATCTGGCGGCGGGGCCGCTGCAGGGCATGCCCGTCCTGCTGCTCGGCGCGCCGGAAGACGCCCCCATCTGCGGCGAGATCGCCGGCGTGCTGCGCTCTGCGGGCATCGGAGTGATCGAAGCGGCGGGGCGCCTTGACCTGCTGGCGGGGGCGGCGGCGCTGTCGCGGGCGGCGCTGTTCGTGGGCAACGATTCCGGCCTCATGCACATCGCCGCCGCCGTGGGGGCGCCGACGCTGGGGCTGTTCGGCCCGTCGGACGAGCGGGTCTACGGACCGTGGGGGCCGCACACGAAGGCCTTGCGCGGCCCCCGCAGTTTCGAGGAAGTGCTGAGCGTGGGCTACATGCCCCTCATCGAGTTCACGCTGATGGACGACCTGCCTGTGGAGAAGGTGGCGGAAGCGGCGCGGGCGCTGATCGCAAAAGGAGGCGCGCCATGAGCGTGTTTGATCTGGTGGTGCGCGGCGGAACCATCGTCAATCACGCCGGGCGCGGCGCAGGCGACGTGGGCGTTCGCGACGGCAAGATCGCCACCATCGGCGATCTGGGGACCGCCTCCGCCGGCGAGGTAATCGATGCGACCGGCCTGCACGTCCTGCCCGGCGTCATCGATACGCAGGTCCACTTCCGGGAGCCCGGCAAGGAGTACAAGGAAGATCTCGAAACCGGATCGCGCGCGGCCGCGCTCGGCGGCGTCGTCGCCGTGTTCGAGATGCCGAACACCGATCCCTCCACCACGACACTCACTGCGCTGGAGGACAAGCTCTCCCGTGCACGGAACCGCATGCACGTGGATCACGCGTTCTATGCGGGCGCCGCCGCCGACAATGTCGAAGATCTCGTGGAGATGGAGCGCGCGCCAGGCTGCTGCGGTATCAAGATATTCATGGGCGCATCCACCGGCTCATTGCTGGTCCAGCGCGACGAGGACGTGACGCGCATCCTGTCGGCTGCGCGCCGCCGGGTGGCGATCCATTCGGAGGACGAGTTCCGGATGACCGAACGCAAGGGCCTTGCCCGCGCCGGCGACTGGACGAGCCACCCTGAAGTACGCGACGTGGAAAGCGCGGTGCGCTGCACCACGCGGTTGCTGGCGATCGCGCAGCGCCTGCGCAAGCGCATCCACGTGCTCCACATCTCCACCGCGGAGGAGTTGCCGCTGCTGGCGGCCGCGCGCGATGTGGCCACCGTGGAAGTGCTGCCGAACCACCTGACACTCGCCGCGCCGGAGGCCTACGAACGCCTCGGCGGCAAGGCGCAGCAGAACCCGCCCATCCGCGAAGCCCGTCACCGCGCAGCGCTCTGGGACGCCGTGCGCAGCGGCCTCGTCGATGTGATCGGGTCCGACCATGCACCGCACACCGCAGAGGAAAAGGCCAAGCCCTATCCGCAGTCTCCGTCGGGCACGCCGGGCGTGCAGACGCTGGTGGCGGTGATGCTGACGCATGTGGCCGAAGGGCGGCTCTCGCTCGATCGGTTCGTCGACCTCACCAGCACGTCGCCGCAACGGGTGTTCCAGCTCGCAGGTAAGGGGCGTCTCGCCATTGGCTACGACGCGGACCTGACTCTGGTGGATCTCGCCGCCCGTCGCGAGATCACAGACGCTGAACAGGCCTCGCGCGTCGGCTGGACGCCGTTCGCCGGCATGACCGCGAAGGGATGGCCCATGGCGACCATCGTGCGCGGACAGGTGGTCATGCGCGATGGCGCGCTGACCATGGCGGGGGCCGGGGCGCCGATCCGGTTTCTCGAAACGCTCTAGCGTGCGAGACGCGCGCGGTAGATCGTGGCGTCCCCCTCGGAGAAGCAGCAGAACACGATCTGTTCGATGTCCCGGAAGCGGGACAACGCTTCGCGCGTGCTCGCCACGGCGATGTCGCAGGCCTTGTCCATGGGCCAGCCGTACGCGCCGGCGCCAAGGGCGGGAAACCCGATCCGGCGCAGGCCCAGTTCGGCGGCGGCCTCCACGCAGGAGCGGTAGCACTGGCCAAGCAGCGCGATGCGCTCGCGCTCGCCCACCCCAGGGCGCCAGCGAGGGGCGACGGTGTGGATCACCCAGCGCGCCGGCAGCCGGAAGCCCGGCGTAACCAGCGCGGCGCCTTCGGCCAGGGCGCCGGCCTGGGTCAGCAGATTGCCGAGTTCAGGGCCCGCCGCCAGCCGGATCGCCCCGTCCGCGCCCCCGCCCGGCACCAGGGCGCTGTTGGCGGGGTTCACGACCGCATCGAGCGCCAGCGTCTCGATGCGGCCCACGAGAACGTCGAGCGGGGCGGTCATGGTGAACGTCGTCTACGTCGATTTCTCGCGGCTGTCCCGACGGGTCTCCACAGGCCGGGCGTTGGAAGGGGGCGAGGACGTCAAACACCTTCAGGGGTATCCCATGCAGACCATCACCGCAGCACTCGCCCTCGGCGCCGCCGCCATCCTTGGCGCGGCGACGCTGGCGCCCGTGGACGCCGATGCCAGAACCCGACGCGGGTCGGCGCAAATTCAGACCGAGCGGGGAACGGCCACGGCGGAGCGCTCGACCACGCGCACCCGCGGCCTGCGCACCCGCGAAACCACCGTCACCGGGCCGAACGGGCGCACGACATCGGCGACCGAAACCCGCACCCGTGACCGCGAAGCCGGCACGGCCAGCCGCGAGCGCGACCGCACCTTCGCCGACGGGACCACCCGCAGCGTCGATGGCGCGGTCCAGAAAACGGGCGAGGGGACCTATTCCGCCACGCGCACCGTCACCGGCCGCGATGGAGAGACGCGCACGCAGACCGGCGACTTCACCCGCACCGCGACAGAGGACGGGCGGAACGTCTCGG
>JAIYAO010000002.1 GCA_027488965.1 Alphaproteobacteria bacterium | reverse complement strand
TGCGCCGTCCAGGCGAGACGCTGGAGACGGTGTATGCGCGCATCGACCTGATGGCCTGGCTCGCGCTCGATCCGTTTGCAGCGCTGAAGCATATGGGGCGGCGGTTGCGCGGACGGCCGCGCGTGCGGTGCCTCAATGTGCTCGCGCCGGTAGGCGCGCCCCCAGCCGTGATGGGCGCGCCGGTGGCATGCGTGGTCGCGCCGACGGCGTTCGCGGATTCAAGTTAGCGCACGCCGCTGTTCGTCATTCCGGGGCACGCGGTACGCGTGAACCCGGAATCCAGTCCGACCTTCGCGATGACTCTGGATTCCGGGTTCGGCCTTCGGCCGCCCCGGAATGACGAGGGTTGGATGCTTGCAAGACAGCACGCTGCGCGAAGGCCTTCGCGCCGGCGCCCCTCGCCATGCGCGCGCGTCACCAGGGGCTGATGGCGTCCGTCACCCGCTGGCCCCAGCGCGGTTTCTGCACGGTGCTGATGGTGCCGCGCCCGCCGTAGGAGATGCGCGCTTCGGCCAGCTGGTCGTGGCGGATGGAATTGTCGGCGCCGATGTCTTCGGGGCGCACGACGCCGGCGATGGTCAGCTCGCGCAGTTCGCCGTTGATGCGCACCTCCTGGCGGCCCGCCACCACGAGGTTTCCGTTGGGCAGCACCTGCGCAATGGTGGCCGCCAGCGTGAGGTCGATCTTCTCCTGCCGGCTGATGGAGCCCGTGCCCGTGGCATTGGAGGAGCCGCTGGCGCTGAGCAGGTCGGCGGGATCGAAATTGCCGCCGGGCGGCAGCAGGCGGCCGAGCGATTCCTGTTTGCCGAACAGGCTGGTGACGCCCACGTCGGAGGCGCTGCTGCGGTCGCGGGAGGTGGTGTTGTCGAGTTCGGCCTTGTCGTCGATCGAGACCTTCACCGTGAGGATGTCGCCGATGCGCGTGGCCCGCTGGTCGTTGAAGAAGGTGCGTGCGCCCTGGCGCCACAGCGAATTCGGCGCCGACACGTTCTGGTTCGCCGCCGGCATCGGCATCGACACCGTCTGCACGCCGGCAAGGAGCGCGGGGTCGGAGACGGGGGTCAGGTGGGGGCCGGTCGCCGCGCGGTGCGCACGACGGGCGCCGTCGCGGGCGCCGTCGATGGCTACGCCTCCGGCGCCCACGGCCATATCGCCCGCATCCTCAAGCGTGGCGCACCCGGCGGCGAGGCCGGCGAGAAGCAGAAGGGCGGACGTGCGCATGGGGTGTCCTCAGTTCGCGTTCGCGGAAGCGGCGGCGACTCCGGTGACGGTGGCCTCCACCGTGCGGTTGGATTGCAGGTTCACCACGCGGATCGTGTCGCCGACGCTCGCATCGGCCGTGGCGCGGGCCCGCGTCGTCAGCTGCATGCCGGGCGCGACGTACACGAGCGTGACGATCTCGCCGCGGCGCACGGCGACATCGCCGCTTGGCTCCGCGGCGGCGGTGCGTTCGAAGCGCGCGGCGCGAGCCTCGCCGCCGCGCCCGTTCACGGTGATGGCGTCGAGCCCGGCCGGCGGCGCCCACTGCAGGCCGGCCGCACTCGCCGCCGCCTGCACGAAGCGCGCGGAGAACGTGGCGCTGCGGCCCGCGCCCGGCGCCGGCGCCACGGCGCGGCCCGACACGGCGCCGGCGTCCTCGAACAGATCGCCCAGCGTCACCGCCGCGCCCGCGCTTTCCACGGTGGGCCGCAGCGTGACTTGTTGCGCCATCGCAACGGCGGGCGTCGCCGCGAGGGCGGCGGCGATGAGTGCGGCGCGGAGCGTGGTCTTGCGTTTCATGCGTTTCCTCCGGTGTTTTCGCTCAGCGTACCTGAGTCGCCGTCTGCAGCATTTCGTCGGACGCCGTGATCACCTTGGCGTTCATCTCGTAGGCGCGCTGCGCCACGATGAGCGCGGAGATCTCCTCCACCGGGTTGACGTTGGAGGTCTCCAGAAACCCCTGCATCAGCGTGCCGTACCCGGCCGAGCCCGGTGTCGCGGTGTTGGGCGATCCGCTGGCGGCGGTTTCGAGGAAGAGGTTGTCGCCGATGGCTTCGAGGCCCGCCGGGTTGACGAACGCCGCGAGTTCGATCTGGCCCAGCTGTTGGGAGGCGGCCTGGCCCTGGACTGTCGCCTCCACCACGCCGTCGCGGGAGATGGAGATGGAGATCGCCTCGTTCGGGATCGTGATCGCGGGCTCGATGGGGTAGCCGTCCGAGGTCACGAGCCGGCCTTCCGCATCGGCGGCGAAGTTGCCGGCGCGGGTGAAGGCGGTGGTGCCGTCGGGCATCTGCACCTGGAAGTAGCCGCGCCCGCTGATCGCAAGGTCGGTGGTGTTGTCGGTCCGCTCGATGGCGCCCTGCTGGGTGACGCGGCCCACCGATCCCGCCTTCACGCCGACGCCGACCTGGATGCCCATGGGCGCAGTGGTTCCGGCCGAGGACGTGCTCGCGCCCGGGCGTTCGAGATTCTGGTACAGAAGGTCCTGGAACTCCGCGCGCTGGCGCTTGAACCCCGTGGTGTTCATGTTGGCGATATTGTTGGAAATCACTTCCACGTTGAGCTGCTGGGCCTGCATGCCCGTGGCGGCGATCGAGAGGGAGCGCATGCTTCTTACTCCTTAGGCGCGGCCGAGCCGCTCGATCGCGCGCTGGCGAAGGTCGTCGCCGGACTTCACGATGCGGGCGGCGCTTTCGTAGGCGCGCGAGATTTCGATGATGCGGGTGAGTTCCAGCACCGGGTTGACGTTGGATGCCTCGATGGCGCCCTGGACGACGCGGCCTTCGAAGGTCGTGACGGCCGTGCCCGTCGGCGACCACAGGTTGTCGCCCACTTTCTCCAGGCCTCTGGAATCGGTGAACGCCACAACGCCGAGACGGCCCACCTCCACACCGGCGATGGAGATCGCGCCGTCGGCTCCGATCTGGGGCCGGTCGCCCTGCGGATCGAACACGATGGGCGCCCCGCCGGCGTTGAGCACGGCATCGCCGTTGTCGGTGATGAGCTGCCCTGCGGCGTCCATCCGGAACGCGCCGTCGCGGGTGTAGAGCGGGCCATCGGGGCCCTGCACCGTGAAGAAGCCGTCACCCTCGATCGCCACGTCGAGCGGCTCGCCCGTCCGGGTGATCGCGCCCTGGCGCATGTCGCGGGTGAGGCCCACGTCGCGGACGAAGCGCACGTCGCTGGGCGTGTCGCGGGAGCGTGCCGGCGCACGGGCGTCCATCTCGGTCAGCAGCGCATCGGCCTTGAAGCCGAACGTGGAGACGTTCGCGAGATTGTTGGCGGCCGTCTCCATGCGGCGTTGCATGACGCGCTGGGTCTGAACGGCGAGGAGCTGCAGGTTGTCCATGCCATGCGCCGTGCAAACGGCGGGCCACATGGTTAACGCTTGGCGGCCAAGGCTTCCGCGCGGTGCGCGGCAGGCGGCAGGCGGCAAGCGGCGCCCAGCGCCCGGCAAATTCTGCCGCCCCTCACCTTTCCTTAACCACGATTGCATGAAGTGCCGGCGAAGGATTCCGGAACCCGTCGCATGTCGAAGAAACCCGAAAAGCCGCCCAAACCGCCCAAGCCCGACAAGAAGGCCGCCAAGACGGAAGCCAGCGGCGAAGCCGCGCCCGATGGCGCGGAGGGCGAGGGCGGCGACGGCGCGCCCGCAAAGAAGAAGCTC
>JAIYAO010000199.1 GCA_027488965.1 Alphaproteobacteria bacterium | reverse complement strand
CTGACGGAATCCATCCGCATCGAAGGCCGTGACGAGTCGGCACGGATGCTGACGGCGCTGGGCGGCATGCAGACGCGGCTGCGCGAAGTGGTGGGCCGCATCGACGATCCGCGCGCGGCGTCCATCCTCGCGATCCACAGTCACGGCATCCCCATGGGCTTCTCCGAGGAGGAGGAAGCGCAGGCGCGCGCGGCGAAGAAACCCACGCTCAAGGGCCGCACCGACCTGCGCCAGCTGCCGCTCATCACCATCGACCCGGAAGACGCGCGCGACCACGACGACGCGGTGTTCGCCGCCCCCGACGACGACCCGAAGAACAAGGACGGCTGGCGCGTGTGGGTGGCCATCGCAGATGTGGCCGCCTACGTCACCTCAGGATCCCCGCTCGACCGCGGCGCGCTGAAGCGCGGCAACTCCACCTACTTCCCCGACCGCGTGGCGCCGATGCTGCCGGAGACGCTGTCCGCGGACCTGTGCTCCCTGCGCGAGGGCGAGGAGCGTGCGTGCCTTGCGGTGGAGATGGTGTTCGACAAGGGCGGGACCAAGCGCAGCCACCGCTTCGTGCGCGGGCTGATGAAGTCGGCGGCGAAGCTGTCCTACGCGCAGGCGCAGGCGGCGTTCGACGGCAAGCCCGATGCGAAGACCGCACCGCTGGTGGCGCAGATCCTTGCGCCGCTGTGGGCCGCCTACCAGTGCATGAAGATCGGCCGCGATCGCCGCGAGCCGCTGAACATCGCCTCCACCGAACACCGCGTGACCTTCGGGTCCGACGGCGCGGTCACCGGCGTGACGAAGCGCCAGACGCTGGAAGCCAACAAGCTCATCGAAGAGATGATGATCCAGGCCAACGTGTGCGCCGCCGAGACGCTGGAGGCCAAGCGCACGCCGCTGGTGTACCGCATCCACGACAGCCCCTCCGACGCCAAGATCGCCGCCCTCACCGACTTCCTGCCCACCGTGGGCCTCAAGTGGGCCGAAGGGCAGACGCTGCTGCCGGGCCGCTTCAACCGCATCCTGGCGCTGTCCGCCGGCACCGAGCACGCCGAGATCGTCAACGAGGTGGTGCTGCGCACGCAGGCGCAGGCGGTGTATGCGCCCGACAACATCGGCCACTTCGGGCTGAACCTCGCGCGCTACGCGCACTTCACCTCGCCCATCCGCCGCTACGCCGATCTCGTCGTCCACCGCGCGCTGGTGCGTGCGCTGGCCCTCGGCGACGACGGCCTGCGCGATGAGGAGGCCGCAAAGCTCGACGAGACCGCCGCCCACATCACGCAGTGCGAACGCCGCTCCATGGCCGCCGAGCGCGAGGCCACGGAGCGCTACATCGCCGCCTTCCTATCCGACCGCGTGGGCGCGACCTTCGAGGGCCGCATCTCGGGCGTCACGCGCTTCGGGCTGTTTGTGAAACTCATCGAGACCAACGCCGACGGCCTCGTGCCGATCTCCTCGCTGGACGACCGCTACGAGCACGACGAGACCGTGCACGCCCTCGTCAGCGTGCGCAGCGGGCGCCGCTACCAGCTGGGGCAGAAGGTGGAGGTGCGGCTGGAGGATGTGACGCCGGTGTCGGGCGGGCTGCTGTTCCACATGCTGAGCGAGCCGCTGGCGGCCGTGCCCGGCGCCAAGCGGCCGGTCTCGACGGCGCGCTCATCGCAACGCCCATCCTCGCGGCCGCCGCATCGCGGGAAGAGGAAGCGGTGACTGGAGCGCGGACGACCTCGTCCGCGTCAGTCGTTCGATTTGCATGGACGAGGTCGTCCATGCTCCAGGAAACAAAAAAGCCCCGGATCGCTCCGGAGCTTTCTCGTTCGTGGACACAGGCCGTTACGCCACCGGCGACCAGCCGCCTGCGCCGTTGGCGCAGTAGGTTTCGGTCGGCAGTTGCTGCGCGCCCTGGTTGTTGACGTTGAGCGTGGCGTTCACCTGCCGGCAGCCCTGCTGGCCGGACGGCTGCGGACGCTGCACGTTGAGCACGTAGGTGCGGCTCGATGCGCCGACCCAGTTCATGCCCACGGGCGCGTTGTTCTGCAGGGCGTTCTGGTAGGCGCCCTCGATGCGCGCCCGCTGCTGGTTGTCGAGATACTTGCACACCGCGAACGTGCCGCCGCCGCCGACAGCTGCGCCGATGGCGGCGTTTTCACCGCGGTTGTTCTCCGAGCCCTGGATCGCGCCCGCGACCGCGCCGATGCCCGCGCCGATGAGCGCGTTGCGCATGCACGAAGACAGGCGCGTGCCGGCCACGCCGCCGCCGCTGCTGGCGCCGTAGCCGCCGCCGTAGCCCGTCGATTGGCAAGCCGAGGCGCCAAGCGCCATGACCGCCGCCGCCACCAATACCATTTTACGCATGGGTCTCTCCTGGAACCTACGACAGTGGGTTTTTATCACCGTTCCCACATGAACGCATGACAACGCCTTCAGGTTCACGGCGCGTCTCAAAGCCCTGTGGACAGCGCCCAGCCGCGCCGCGCGCAGGCAGCCAGCACCGTGTTGCGCAGCAGGCAGGCGATGGTCATCGGCCCCACGCCGCCGGGCACGGGCGTGATCCAGCCGGCGCGCGCCGCCGCCGCGTCGTAGGCGACATCGCCCACGAGCCGCGTCTTGTCTGCGCCCAGATCCGGGGCCGGGACGCGGTTGATGCCCACGTCCAGCACCACGGCGCCGGGTTTGACCCAGTCCCCCTGCACGAATTCAGGGCGGCCGATGGCGGGGATGAGGATGTCGGCGCTGCGACAGAGCGCGGGGAGATCCTTCGAGCGGGAATGGGCGATGGTGACGGTGCAATCGGCCCCCAGGAACAGGAGCGCCACCGGCCGGCCCACGAGGATCGACCGCCCCAGCACCACGGCGTGCCTGCCGGCCAGCGTCTCGCCCGTGGTCTGCGCCAGGATCAGGCAGCCCGCCGGGGTGCAGGGCCTGAGCCCCGGCCGGCCCAGCGCGAGGCGGCCGGCGCTGGTGTCGGTGAGGCCGTCCACGTCCTTGGCCGGATCGAGCGCCGCCAGCACGCGCTGGGCGTCGATGTGCGCGGGCATCGGCAATTGCACGAGAATGCCGTCCACGGCGGGATCGTCGCTGAGCGCGCGCACGCGGGCGATCACGTCCGCCTCGGGCGTATCGGCCGGCAATTCCACATGGCGCGAGTGCATGCCGGCGGCCTTCGTCTCGCGCACCTTGGAGCGCACATAGACCTGGCTGGCGGGGTCCTCGCCCACGATCACCACCGCCAGCGTCGGCGCACCCGGCAGCGTCGCCACCGCCTGCGCCACCCTGGCGCGCAGGTCCGCCGCCACCGCCTTGCCGTCGATCACCGTGGCGCTCATGGCGAGGGCCGCGCGGCTAGAGGAAGGACGCCGGGATCACGGCGTAGAGCAGCCGCTCGACGAACAGGAGCCCGAGGATCAGCACGATGGGCGAGAGGTCGAGCCCGCCCACGGGCGGGATCACCCGCCGGATCGGCCCGAGGAGCGGTTCGGTGAGCCGCTGGGTCGCGCTGTAGAGCTGGTTCACGAAGGCGTTGCGCCGGCTGACGATCTCGAACGCGATCAGCCAGGACAGCACCGCGTTGACGATGAGGATGATGACGATCAGCTGCACGATCGCGCCGAACAGCCACAGGAAGGGACCCGCCATGAGGCCTCGCTCTGAAGAGAATCTGGAGCGTCCTAGTACCAAGCCCCGGGCGGGCGGGGAAGGAAGGAACCGCCGCCGCCGTCCTTGACGCCGCGGGCGGGCGCCCCCTATACCCCCCGCTCCCACCGGGCGGGCCCGTAGCTCAGCTGGGAGAGCGCTGCGTTCGCAATGCAGAGGTCAGGAGTTCGATCCTCCTCGGGTCCACCAATCTCCCGCCATACCGCCGGCTTCAGCCGGCATCCTTCGATCAAAAAGGGCCGGCTGAAGCCGGCGGTACGGGAGCGTGTCACGCCTTCCGGAGGCTCGCGACCAGGTCGCCCTCGTCCACGTCGAGCGGCTCGACGAGATCGGCGCCGGACACCTCACCCAGAGCTACGTTTTCGGCCAGCAGTTCGCGCGCCAGCACGTCGGCGTACTTGCCCACAAACGCCGCCGCAGCACTGCCGGTGAAGCCCAGCACGATGCGGTCCGACACCGCCAGCCGCGCCTTCTTGCGGGCATCCTGCAGCTGACGCAGCGCATCGCGCAGGCGGCCCTCCTCGATCAGCTCCTCGTCCAGCGCCGTCTCCAGCGCCACAAGAAGCCCGTCCTGCACGGAGGTGGCGTAGCCGCCGCGGTCTGCGGCATCGAGCAGGAAATCTTCCGGCTCCAGCACTTCGGGACCGTCGAGATCGAGCGTGACGGGCTTCTTCGCCACCACCGCCTCCACCATCTTCGCGGCTTCCGCCGCATCGGCCATCTTCGCGCGCAGCGCGCCGAGCTTCGACTTCAGCCGCTTGCCGAGCGTGGCGAGGTTGGGCCGGAGCGAATAGGTGACGAAGTCGGCCGCGTCGTCGGGCGCGAGCGCGCGCACTTCGCGCACGTTCAACTCTTCCGCGATCAGCACGGCGTTGGCCTCGATCACCAGCCGGTCCGACGCGCGCGGCACGCGCACGTACGCATGCTTCAGCGGCTGGCGCACCTTCATGTTGGACTTCACGCGCGCCGAGCGGCCCAGCGACACGGTATCCAGCACCAGCGCCATGGCGGCGATGAGCGTCTCGTCGATGGCGGCGGCGTCCGCCACGGGCCACTCGTCGAGGTGCACGCTTTCCTGCGCGCCGCCCGGCTGCGCCGCAGCGAGGTTGCGGTAGAGCGCTTCCGCGAAGAACGGCGCGATGGGCGCCATCAGCTTCACGGTGGTCAGGAGCGCCGCGTAGAGCACCTGGAAGGCGCTCTCGGCCTCGCCCTCGTCCACGCGGCCCCAGAAGCGGCGGCGGTTGCGACGCACATACCAGTTGGAGAGATCGCGATCCACGAACTCGGCGATGAGGCGCGTGGCCTCGGCCGCATCGTACGCCTCCATGGCGGCGGTGACGTCGACGATCAGCCGGTTGCGCTTGGCCTCCATCCAGCGGTCGATCTCGGGGCGATCCTTCAGCGCCTTCGGGGCGGCGAGGTCGGGCTTTGAGAGGTTCGCGTAGGAGACGAAGAACGCATAGACATTCCACAGCGTGAGGAACACCGGCATGTGCTGGCGGGCGATGTCCTCGCGCTTGAACGCGAGGTTCTTGCCGGGCGCGGCGGCGGCGAGGATGTACCAGCGCAGCGGGTCGCAGCCCTCCTTGTCCAGCACGCTCCACGGATCGACCGTGTTGCCGCGCGACTTCGACATCTTCTTGTCGTGCTCGTCGTTGATGAAGCCCTGCACCACCACGTTGCGGAACGCGGGCGCGTTGGGCGCGAGCTTCGCCAGCGGGCCGGCGGGCGTCTTGGCGTCGCCAGCATAGGTCAGAAGTGCTGCAATCGCGTGCAGCGAGTAGAACCAGCCGCGCGTCTGGTCCATCGCCTCGGAGATGAAGTCGGCCGGGAACTGGCTCTCGAATTCGGCCACGTTCTCGAACGGATAATGCCATTGCGCGTAGGGCATCGCGCCGGAGTCGAACCACACGTCGATGGTGTCGGTGACTCGCCTGTAGGTCTTGCCGTCCTTCTCGATGACGATCTCGTCCACGTACGGGCGGTGCAGGTCGAGCTGCGAGAGGTCGCGACCCGCGAGCCTCGACAGTTCTTCCACGGACCCGATGCACAGGTGGCTCTCGCCGTCCTCGCTCTGCCACACCGGCAGCGGGCAGCCCCAGAACCGCTCGCGGCTGATGGACCAGTCGATGTTGTTTTCCAGCCAGCGCCCGAAGCGCCCGTCGCGCACGTGCTCGGGCTGCCAGTTGATAGCCTGGTTGTTGGCGATCAGGCGGTCCTTCACCGCGGTGGTGCGCAGGTACCAGCTCGTCTTCGCGAGAAACAGCAGCGGCGTGTCATCGCGCCAGCAGTGCGGATAGGCGTGCTTGATGCGCTCCGATTTGAAGAGGCGGCCCCGCGCCTTCAGGTCCTTCACGATCTGCTTGTCGGCGGTCTTGAAGAAGACGCCCGTGTAGGGGCCGGGACCGTCCGGCGCGTCCGGCGCCTTTACCTCCGG
>JAIYAO010000007.1 GCA_027488965.1 Alphaproteobacteria bacterium | reverse complement strand
GTTCGCCACGCACTACCATGAGCTGACCGCGCTCGCAGACCGCCTACCCGCCGGCGCCAACGCCAACCTGCGCGCCAAGGAGTGGAAGGGAGATCTGGTGTTCCTGCACGAGGTGTCGCCCGGCGCGGCGGATCGCAGCTACGGGATTCAGGTGGCGAAGCTCGCCGGCCTGCCGAAGTCGGCGGTGGAGCGCGCGCGCGCGGTGCTGGCGCGGCTGGAAGCGGGAAAGGGCGGGCGCAGCGCCGACATCACCGAGGCGCTGCCGCTGTTCGCGGCGCTGGCCGAAGCGCCAGACGCGGCGCCCGTGAACCCGGTGGCCGCTGCGCTGGCGGAGGTTTCGCCCGATGCATTAAGCCCGAGAGAGGCGCTGGATCTGGTTTATCGGCTGAAGGCGCTTGCGGGCGGGTAGGGCAGGTCCCGCGTAGCAGCCACGCGTCAAGGGGCGGGATTGACCGGCGCGCCTTCGAACTTCTCGAGCTCGTTCTGCTGGCGCACGCGCTCGAACATGGCGCCCTTGGTGACCGCCTCCTGGGCGATGTCGAGGGTCGAAATCGACGCGTAGTACATGCCCACACCGCCCAAAATGGCGCCGGTAACCAAGCCCAGCATCCCCCACTTGGTGGCGGCGAACCAGTAGGCGCCCGCCCGTTCGCGGCGCATCAGCAACCGCCAGTCGCGCTCTTCCCGGGAAAGCTGGCGGTCATGGTCAATCTCGACCCGACGGTCAAAATTGCTGGTGTCCACCGCGGCCAGATTGGCGCGCTTCCCGGAATTTCCGACCATTCACAGCTCCATAGGCTCCGCGTCGGGAGCCCATCACATCCGCCTGCACCCCGGCGGACCCTACCATTCATAATGCGGCGACTTTGCGTCAATTGTTTCACAGCCGCCCGTGACATTCGCTTCATGGGCCACGTCGGCGCCGATTGCTTAGGTGCCGCATCGGGCCATATTGGCGCCATGTCGCTTCGTACAAGGCCCGCCCGCATCGAGGACGTCATCGACGGCCAGAAACTGCGCGCCCAGCTCACCGCCGCCGCCCTCGACAACCTGGGCGCCGCCACGGCCGCGCGGACGCGGGCGCTCGACCTGCTCCACGGGGCGCTGTTCCGGGGGCGGATGATCGCCAAGGACCGGCTGGAGGACGGCGCGGGCGGTCACGAGACTGCCCGCCTGCTCAGCAACGTGGCCGACGAGGTGATCACCGCGCTGTTCGACTTCACCACCACCCACATGTTCCGCGCCCGCAATCCGACGGAAGGGGAGCGGTTCGCGCTCGTGGCGGTGGGCGGCTACGGCCGCGGCCAGATGGCGCCGTCGTCGGACATCGATCTGTTGTTCCTGCGCGCCTACAAGGAAACGCCGTGGACCGAGAGCGTCACGGAATTCATGCTCTACTTCATGTGGGACATGAGCCTGAAGGTGGGCCACGCCTCCCGCACCATCGACGAAAGCATCCGCCTCGCCCAGGATGACCACACGGTGCAGACGGCGCTGCTGGAGGCGCGCTTCCTCGCCGGCGATGCGGAGCTGTTCAAGACGTTCCAGGCGCGTTTCGCAAAGGACGTCGTCGATACCAGCCACCGCAGCTTCATCGCCGCCAAGTTGAAGGAGCGCGACGAGCGCCACACCCGCGCCGGCGGCGCGCGCTATCTCGTGGAGCCCAACATCAAGGAGGGCAAGGGCGGCCTGCGCGACCTGCACACCCTCTACTGGATCCTGCGCCACCTGTACGGCGCGAAAGGCGCCCGCGGCTTCGGCCTCGACGAGGTGTTCACCCGGGAGGAAGTGGCGCTGGCGTTGCGGGCTTCGGACTTCTTCTGGCGCGTGCGCAGCCACCTGCACTTCCTCACAGGCCGCGCCGAGGAGCGCCTGACATTCGACGTGCAGCCGGAGCTTGCCGCCAGACTGGGCTTCGGTGCGCGCGCCGAGCAGGCGGGCGTGGAGCGGTTCATGCGCCGCTATTTCCTCGCCGCGCGCGATGTGGGGGTGCTGACCCGCGTGATGATGGCGAAACTGGAGGCCGACCAGGCCAAGCGCGCCTCGGCGGGACTGTCCCGCTTCCTGCCGAGCACCGGGCGAAGCGGGCGCATCGATGCGCCAGGTTTCCGCATCGAATCCGGTCGCCTGGATGTGGTCTCGCCCGTGGTGTTCGACGAGGACCCCGTCAACATCCTGCGCGTGTTCAGCCTCGCCGACGCGCGCGATCTCGACCTGCATCCCGATGCGCTTTCAGCGGTGGCGCGGCGGCTGAAGAAGGTGGGGCCCGCCATGCGCGCCGATCCTGTGGCGCAGGACCTCTTTCTCGGCATGGCGGCGTCGCCGCGCAATCCCGCGGCCACGCTGCGGCTGATGAACGAGACCGGTGTGCTGGGCCGCTTCCTGCCGGAGTTCGGCGGCATCGTCGCGCAGATGCAGTTCAACATGTACCACCACTACACGGTGGACGAGCACACGCTGCGCGCCGTGGAGGTGATCAGCGACATCGAGAAGGGCCGGTGCGCGAAAGAGCACCCGCTGGCCACGGCGATCTTCCCCAAGATCGTCAATCGCCGCGCGCTCTATCTGGCGATGCTGCTGCACGATACCGGCAAGGGCAAAGGCGACCAGCAGGAGGAAGGGCAGAAGACCGCCATCTCCGCGTGCACGCGGCTCGGGCTGCCGCCGGAGGAGGTGGAGCTCGTGGGCTGGCTGGTGCGCCACCACCTGCTCATGAGCGACGTGGCGCAGAAGCGCGACATCGGCGATCCGCGCACGGTGGCGACGTTCGCCGAGGCCGTGGGCACGCTGGAGCGCCTGCGGCTGTTGCTGGTGTTGACCGTGGCCGACATCCGCGCGGTCGGCCCAGGCGTCTGGAACGGCTGGAAGGGCCAGCTGCTGCGCGATCTCTATCGCCTGACGGAAGCGGCGTTCCACGGCGGCCGCACCGACGAGATCGGCGTGCGCGAGCGGCTGGCCGAACAGGCGCGCGAGATCCGCCAGGCGGTGGTGGCGCAGGTGGCCCCGGGACCTGATGTGGCCTGGTGGCTGGAGACGCTGGATGACGCCTACTGGCTGTCGTTCGATCGCGAGGCGCACGCCTGGCACGCCCAGACCATGGGCGAGGCGAGCACCACGGAAGGCGTCCACGTGGCGGCCCGCGCGATGCCCGCGAAGGGCGTTACGGAGCTGTTGGTGCATGCGCCGGACCGGCCCGGCCTGTTCGCCGCGCTGGCGGCGGCGCTGGCGGCCGGCGGCGCCGATGTCACCGACGCGCGCGTCTATACCACCAGCGACGGACGCGCGTTCGACGTGTTCTCGATCCTCGATTCCGAGGGCCTGCCGTTCGGCGCGACAGACCCCCAGACGCTGGAGCGGATGCTTGCCCGCGTGTCGGCCGCCGCCCGCGGCGCGGCGCAGCCGTCGCCGGCCAAGCGCCCCGTCCAGCGCCGCCACGCCGCCTTCGCCATCGAGCCATGGGCGCGGATCGACAATGATCTTTCGCACTCCGCCACGGTGATCGAGGTGTCGGGCCGGGACAGGCCGGGATTGCTGGCAGCGCTGGCGGCCGTGCTTGCGGACGCCGGCGTCTCGGTGGTGTCGGCGCACATCGATTCCTACGGGGAGCGGGTGGCGGACGTGTTCTACGTGACGGGCGCCGACGGCGGGCAGATCAAGGCGCCCGCCGCCATGGAGGCCCTCTCGGCGCAACTCACCGCCGCGCTGCGGGAGGATGAGCCTGAAGCGCCGGCCGATCCGGCCCGCCAGCGTCTCGCGGTCGCGCGGGCGTCCACGGCGCGCTAGAAGCGATCCCGAATCGGGGATCGATCCGTTGAGTCTCGCCCGCAACACGTTCGTGCAGACGGCCATGACGCTGGGCAGCCGCGTGCTGGGCTTTGCGCGCGACCTCGCGCTGAACGCCCGCTTCGGCCAGGGGCCGATGATGGACGCCTTCGCCACGGCGCTGATGTTCCCCAATCTGTTCCGCCGCCTGTTCGCGGAAGGCGCCTTCGCGCAGGCCTTCGTGCCGGTCTACGGCAAGGTGCGGGAGGAGGAAGGGGAGGCGGCTGCCGCCGCCATCGCGTCGCAGACGCTCTCGTTCCTGCTCGCGGTGGTGGTGGTCTTCTGCATTCTGGCGCAGCTGGTGATGCCGTGGATCATGCCGGTGCTGCTGTCGGCGTACCGGGACGACGCCGGCGTCATGCGCCTGGCCACGTGGGTGACGCAGCTCACGATGCCCTACCTCGCGTGCATGACCATGGCGGCGCTTTTGTCAGGCATCCTCAACACGTGGGGGCGGTTTGCGCTCTCGGCGGGCGTGCCGATCCTGCTCAATGTCTGCACCATCGCGCCGCTGCTGCTCATCGACGACAAACGCGATGCGCTGGTGGGGGCCTCGGTGGCGGTGACGGCGGCCGGCGTGCTGCAGGCGGGCCTGTTGTGGTGGGGCGTGCGCCGCCTGGGCGTGCCGTTGCGGCTAGGCGCGCCGGGGTTGTCGAAGTCCGTGCAAAACGTGCTGGTGCTGGCCATCCCGGGTGCGCTTGCGGGCGGCGCCACGCAGATCAATTCGCTGGTCAGCCAGATCCTCACCGGCTCCGATGCGGGGGCGCGCGCAGTGCTCTACAACGCCGATCGCCTGTACCAGCTGCCGCTCGGGCTTGTGGGCGTGGCTGTGGGCCTTGCGCTGGTGCCGCGGCTCACGCGCGCGTTCGTGGCGAGGGACGATGAAGGCGCGCGCACCACGCTGGATGACGGCATCGCGCTGTCGATGGCGTTCACGATCCCCGCCGCCGCCGCGCTCATCGTGATGCCGTTCTTCATCATCGACGCCACTGTCACCCGCGGCGCGTTCACCAGCGAGGATGCACGCCGTACGGCGGAGGTGCTGCGCCAGTTCGGCTGGGGCGTGCCCGCCTTCGTGCTGGCGAAGGTGTTCACGCCGCCTTTCTTCGCCCGTCAGGACACGCGCCGGCCCATGCGCTACGCATTCGCCACGGTGGCCACGACGGTCGCGCTGGGGGCGGCGCTGTTCTTCGGCCTGAAGGGCCTGGGCCAGGACGGGGTGGTGGGCCTCGCGGTCGCCACGAGCCTCGGCGCATGGGTCAATGTGGGGCTGCTCTCGGGGACGCTCGCACGGGAGGGGACTTACCGGATCGGCCCTGCCCTGTGGGGACGGCTGCTGCGGCTGGGGGGCGCCACGCTGGTCATGGCGCTCGTGCTGGGCGTTTGCGCCTGGAACTACCGCCTGCTGGCGGATCTGCTGTGGCGCAAGGAGGTGGCGATCCTCGCGGTCTGCGTGGCGGGGCTGATTTCGTATCTGGCGGCGGCGTTCGCGCTCCGGGCCGTCACCGTGGCGGACCTGCGCAGCGCGCTCCGGCGCGAGCCCGGCGCACCTGGCGCGGGCGCCGGCTTGCCCGGCGGTTCGGACGGCTGATAGAAGCGCGCCGTGAGACGAAACCACCCCCGATGGCGGCCCTGAGCCCGATTGCGCCGCCCCGCCGTTTCGCCTCAGGAGCTTCCCATGACTGACGTCACCTCGCCCGCCTACACGGGCCCGCGCCGCGTGTTCTCCGGCATGCAGCCCACCGGCGGCCTGCACCTCGGCAACTACCTCGGCGCGCTCGTGAAGTTCGTGCGGCTGCAGGACGACAACGAGTGCCTCTACTGCATCGTCGACCTGCACGCGATCACAGTCGATCACGACCCGAAGACGTTGCAGCAGCAGTGCCGCGAAGTGGCCGCCGCCTACATCGCCGCGGGCGTCGATCCGGAGAGGAGCATCATCTTCGTGCAGTCCGCCGTGCTCGCGCATACGGAGCTGGCGTGGATCTTCAATTGCGTCGCGCGCATGGGCTGGCTTCAGCGGATGACGCAGTTCAAGGACAAGGCCGGCAAGAACGCCGAACGCATGAGCGTGGGCCTGTTCGACTATCCCGTGCTGCAGGCCGCCGACATCCTCGCCTACAAGGGCACGCACGTGCCCGTGGGGGAGGACCAGAAGCAGCACCTCGAACTCAGCCGCGACATCGCCGCCAAGTTCAACAACGACTTCAACGCGCCGGGCTTCTTCCCGTTGCCGGAACCGCTGATCCAGGGGCCGGGTGCGCGGATCATGTCGCTGCGCGACGGCAAGAAAAAGATGTCGAAGTCCGACCCCTCCGACATGAGCCGCATCAACCTCACCGACGACGCCGACGCCATCGCCAACAAGCTGAAGCGGGCCACGACGGACTCTCTGCCCATCCCGGACACCGTGGAGGCGCTGGAGGGGCGCGCGGAGGTGGAGAACCTCGTGGGCATCTACGCGGCCCTCAGCGGGGAGACCCCCGCACAGGTGCTGGGCGTGTGGGGCGGTCAGGGCTTTGCTGCGTTCAAGCCGGCGCTGGCGGACCTTGCCGCCGCGAAACTCGCGCCGATCGCCGATGAAATGCGCCGCCTGCTGGCCGACCCCGCCGCCCTGGACCGCACCCTTCGCCACGGCGCTGAGCGGGCCCACGCCATCGCCGCGCCGATCATGGACGACGTACGCAGGATTGTCGGCCTGTGGGGACCCGGCCGCTAACTTCGGTAGCGAACTTCGGGCAAAACTCCTCAAACCACTAATAGTTTTGCTGGTGATTCGCTATGTCCCTAACTAGGGGCATGGTGAGTATTTCGCCCATGCCGCATCGTTGGTCGGCATGAAGCACACGATCTGCGATCCCCTGTTCGGATTTCTTTCCCAGGCCCGGTCCGCACCGTCGCTGACGGATCTGGACTCCATGTTCGCGAAGCTCATCCAGGATTGGGGGTTCGACCGGTGGACTACAATGCCCATCGGCGCCTCCGCGCTCGGCCCGGTGCGTCCTTTCGAGATCGTCTTCGGGCGGCCCAGCCGGGAATGGAGCAGCCGGTACCGGGAGCGCAATTACTTCCTGCACGACGCGGCGGTCCGCACGCTGCTGCAGTCCAACGACCCCATCTGGTGGACGTCGTTCGCGCGCGTGGCGCGGCTGTCGTCGGAAGAGCGCCGGCTGTTCGACGAGGCGCGCGAATATGGCGTGGGTGAAGGGCTTTCCACCCCCATCCGCCTCGCCAATCACTCCATATGGGTCTGCGCGATGACGGGTGTCGATGCGCGGCCCAGCGACGAGGTGGCCGATGCAGCCCGGCTTGCCGCGGAACGCTATCTCTTGCGCGCCCTCGAACTGCGCGCGCCCGACGCCCCGGGCGAAGGCGAGGCGCAGGTCACCCGTGCGCAGATGGAGATCATCCGTCTGCTCGCCCGCGGCCTCAATCTCAAGCAATCGGCCCAGGCCCTGAAGCTCGCCCCCAGCACGGTCTACAACCAGATCGCCACGGCGAAGTACCGGATGGGCGTCAAGACGGTGGGCGAGCTGCTCCGGCGCATGGCGGAGGCGGGTCGCCTCTAGCGCGCGAAAGTGCCTATGGCGACGATTGGGCAATCTTCACTACAGCACGCATACTCACAGGCTAGTAATCATCCCGCGTCGCAAGACGCGGGCTAGGTGGGGCATGCGCGCGGCGGGGCCGGCGCCGCAAGGTGTCGGCCTTCATCGCTTTTGGGGACCGCCGGCGCGCCTGCCGTGCATTGAGGCCGGTGGCGACGCACGCTAGAGGGGGCCGTGGTGTTCCCGCATCCCTCCCGTTCCCGCCGCGTCCGCCGGTTCGCCTGACGGCATTTGCGTGCTCATAGATCAGACCCTCCGTCGCCTGGTCTGGCGCGCCCGGCGCTGGATCAGCCCCGCCGCCGACAATGATCCGATCATCACGGTGGAGCGCGGTCCGGCGCCGGCGGAACCGCCGCGCGCTGCGCTGCGTCCGCGTCGCAGGCTGGGCCGCAGCGTCGTGGCGTTCCTCGCCACGCTGGCGGCGCTGGGCGGCGCCTATGGCGCGCTCGTGGCGCTCAACAGCCGCGTCGGGATTGAGGCTGCGGCGCCCGCGGCCGAGCCGGGCGAATCGCGCGCGATCGCGGCGGTCGCGTTGGTGCTGGCCGGCGCGGACGATCCCAACGCCGCGGCAGGGGAATGGCCTTTCATTCCCAGCATGCGCCGCCTCCGTGAAGCGCGGTTGCGCGAGGGCGCGCTGCGGGTCGCCGAGGCCTACATCGCCCGCGCCGCGCCCCCGAGCGGACGGCTCGACGCCGCACTCGCGGACGCCCGCGCCGCCATGGCGGCCCCCGCAGGGGCCGATCGCATCGCCGCCCGCGACGCGCTTGTCCGCTTCAACGACCGGCTGGCCCGTGGTCAGGCAAAGCTCGACGGCGGCCACGCCGCGCTCGCCGGGCTTCTGGCCGCGGCCGCCGACAGCTGCGAGGCGGAGGCTGTGGCGCTGGCTGCGTTTTCAGCCGAGCCCACGCTGCTGGCGGCGCCGCGCGTGGACGCGCGCGTGGCGCAGGCCCGCGGCGTGGCGTGGGCGTGGGGCCTTGTGCTCCAGGGCGCGCTGGCCGACGCGCCGGAGATCGCAGACGCGCTGACCCTCGAATCGACGATTCCCATGGACGCGTTGGGCCGCATCGCCGCCCGTGAGCCGCTGTTTCTCTTCAATGCGGCGCCCCAGACGCCCTGGGCGCCGGCGCACGTGGCGGAAATGGCCGGTGAGTTCGCCCGGGCCGCAGCGGGCGCGCGCGCCCTTGGTGCGGCGGTGTCCGCACGCGCAGCGGCGGACACGGGGCCGGACGGCTAACCCCGCCGCGTGCTGGACGGCGCGCCCGTTTCGCGAGACCATCGCGTCAATGGTCCCGCGCCGCTTCAAGTATCTCGTCATCGCCGACGACAGCGCGGAGTTTCCCGTCGCGCTCGCCTACGCCGCGCACCGCGTGAAGGTGACCACCGGCGCCCTCGTGATCCTGCGGATCGTCGATACGGTCACGGACAATGCGCACTGGGTAAGCGTGGGCGAGGAGATGCGCGCCGAGGCGCTGGAGGCCGCGGAGTCGATGGCCGAACGCCTCGCCGCGGAGACGTGGGCCAGTACCGGCGTGCAGCCCGAGATCGTCATCCGCGAGGGCGAATCGAAGTCCGAGCTCCGCCGGTTCATCGACGAGGACCGCGACATCCGCATCGTGGTGCTGGCCGCGGGCGTGGGGCGGGACGGGCCGGGTCCGCTCGTCACCTCGGTCACCAAGGGGCAGGGCCTTGGCGGGCGCGCCATCCCCGTGCTCATCGTGCCGGGCTCCCTTTCGCCGGACGACGCCCGGGCGCTGGCCGTGCCGGATCCGGGCGCACCCGACGCCGCCTGAGCGCCGCTGCTTGACCACTGCGCCGGGAAATCCCAAGTCTTCCGCTCAGGTATTGCAAGGCAGGCCCCCGTGTTCATCCAGACCGAATCCACCCCGAACCCGCAGACCCTGAAGTTCCTGCCCGGCAGGGACGTGCTCGGGCGCGCCCCCGGGCGTGATTTCGCCGGGCCGGAGCATGCCGCTGCGTCGCCGCTGGCGGAGGCGCTCTTCGCCATCGAGGGCGTGACCCGCGTCTATCTGGGCGACGAGTTCGTCTCCGTGACGAAAACGTCGGAGGCCGACTGGGCGTACGTGAAGCCCTTCGTTCTGGGCGCGGTGATGGAGCATTTCGTCGCCAACCGGCCCGTGCTGCTGGACGCCGCGGCGCCCGCCGCCGGCGCGGAGGACGAGCAGGTCTATGAAGGCGACGCCGCCGAGATCGTCGAGCAGATCCGCGAACTGATCGAGACCCGCGTCCGCCCCGCCGTGGCGCAGGACGGCGGCGACATCACCTTCCATTCCTGGGAACACGACAGCGGCCTTGTGCGCCTGCACATGAAGGGCGCCTGCGCGGGCTGCCCCAGCTCCACCATGACGCTCAAGCAGGGCATCGAGAACATGCTGCGCCACTACGTGCCGGAAGTGCGCGCAGTGGAGCAGGTGATCTGATCCGGCGCGCCGGCGAGGCCGACTGCGAGGCACTCGCAGGACTGCATGCGGCGGCGATCTCGCCGCCCTGGAGCGCCGGCGCCCTGGCGGGGCTGATGGCCTCCGGCGCCACCGCGCTGGTTGCCGACGATGCGGGCTTCGTCCTTGTGCGAACGGCCACCGACGAAGCGGAGATTCTCACGCTGGCCGTGGCCCCCCACGCAAGGCGGCGCGGGGTGGGGTCGAGGCTCCTGGCGGCGGCGCTGGCCGATGCAATCTCGCGGGCCGCCGCCACGGTGCATCTTGAGGTGTCCGCCGCCAACGACGCCGCGCGCCTGCTCTACGCGAAGGCAGGCTTTGTCGAAATCGGCCGGCGTTTGCGCTACTATGATGACGGGTCGGACGCGTTGTTGCTGTCACGATCCCTTGCCTAGACAGTCCGGGCGGGTCGCCGCATATCGGGCGGGAAAGGAGGTCGGCATGGACCGTATCGAGAAGCTCTGCTCCGAAAAGGGCATGCGGATGACCGATCAGCGCCGCGTCATCGCGCGCGTCCTGTCGGCCGCGAAGGATCACCCCGACGTGGAGGAACTCCATCGCCGCGCCGTGGCCATCGACCAGCACATCTCCATCGCCACCGTGTACCGCACGGTGCGGCTGTTCGAGGAAGCCGGCATCATCCAGCGCCACGATTTCCAGGACGGCCGCTCCCGCTACGAGGAGGCGCCGACCGAGCACCACGACCATCTCATCGACGTGAAGACCGGCCGGGTCGTGGAGTTCATGGACGACGAGATCGAGGCGCTGCAGGAAGCCATCGCCAAACGCCTCGGCTACCGCCTCGTCGGTCACAAGCTGGAACTTTACGGAACCCCGATCGAGGAAAGCGGCGGCAAGGCCTGAGGGCGCCGTCCTTGCCCGAAGGCCCGCCTGCGGGCATATAGCGCGCGCGCCCGGCGTTGTGGATTTTCGCTTCCCGGGCGGGGAAGGAACAACCGGCGGCCCGCATGACGAACGCGCAAGAGCGCCCGGTCGCCCACCGGCCGGAAATCGATCGGCCCTCGCCCGACAGCAAGCCCGGCAAGCGCCTGTTCATCCAGACCTATGGCTGCCAGGCCAATGTGTATGACTCCGATCGCATGGCCGACATGCTGGCCCCCCACGGCTACGCCCTCGCGGCGGCGCCGGACGATGCCGACCTCGTGATCCTCAACACCTGCCACATCCGCGAGAAGGCCACCGAGAAGGTCTATTCGGAGCTCGGGCGCCTGCGCGCGCACAAGGAGCGGCGCGCGGGAGAGGGGACAGCCACCACCATCGTCGTCGCCGGCTGCGTGGCGCAGGCCGAAGGCGGGGAGATCATGCGCCGCGAGAAGGCGGTGGATTTCGTCGTCGGCCCCCAGGCCTTCCATCGGCTTCCGGAACTCATCGCACAGACGGCGCGCGCCAACGGCGAACGCCTCGCCGCCGAGTTCGCGCCGGCCGCCAAGTTCGATGCGCTGCCTGCGCCGACGGCGGACGGCGTCTCGGCGTTTGTCGCCGTCCAGGAAGGCTGCGACAAGTTCTGCTCGTTCTGCGTGGTGCCCTACACGCGCGGCGCAGAGTATTCGCGCCCGATGGCCGATATCGTGCGGGAGGTGGAGGGGCTGCTCGCGCAGGGTGTGCGCGAGGTCACGCTGCTGGGGCAGAACGTCAACGCGTGGCACGGCGTCGATGCGACGGGCGCGGAGAGCCGTTTTGCGGCGTTGCTGGAGCGGCTGGCGCGCCTCGATGGCCTCGCGCGGCTCCGCTACACCACCAGCCACCCCCTCGAAATGGGCGACGACCTCATCGCGCTCCACGGCGGGGAGCCGAAGCTCATGCCGTACCTGCATCTGCCGGTGCAGTCGGGGTCCACCCGCATCCTCAAGGCCATGAACCGCCGGCATACGGCGGAGGACTATCTGGTGATCGTGGAGAAGCTGCGCGCCGCGCGCCCCGACATCGCCCTCTCCAGCGACTTCATCGTGGGCTTCCCGGGGGAGAGCGAGAAGGATTTCGAGGACACGCTCGCGCTCATCGCGGCGGCGCAGATTTCTTCGGCGTACTCGTTCCGGTACTCGCGCCGCCCGGGCACGCCGGCGGCGGCCATGCATGGCCAGGTCCCCGACGATGTGGCGGCCGAACGGCTGCAGCGTCTGCAGGCGCTGGTGGCGCAACAGCAGGCGGCGTTCAACGCAGCGCAGGTCGATCGCGTCCTGCCCGTGCTGGTGGCGGGCCCAGGCCGGCGCCCCGGGCAGATGCACGGGCGCAGCCCGTATCTGCAGGGCGTGCACTTCGAGGGCGGTCACGCCGGTCAGGCAGGCCGCATCGTGAATGTCCGCATCGCCGCCGCCACGCCGCACAGCCTGTCAGGACATCTTGTTTGATACGCACGCTTTCCATCCCCGACGCGACAGCCGCGCGCGCGCTGTTCGGCCCGCTGCACCGGCACGTGGCGCTGATCCACGAGGCGTTCCGGCGCGACAAGGCCTACGTGGTCGACATCCGCGTGGCCGGCAACGAAGTGACGCTTGAGTCCGACGACGACGCGGAGCTGGCGCGCGCCGAGAGCATCTTCCTGACGCTCATGCGCCACTTCGATCTGAAGAAGAAGCTGCGCGAGGGCGAGGTGCGCGCCGCCATCAGCTTTTCCGCTCCGGGCGAGGGCGGCGCCGTCGCGCTGGCCGATCTGCCGACACTGGGCACCTTCACGCTGCAGACCCCGCGCCAGCAGCGCTACGTGGAGGCCATGCGCAGCGAGGGCAAGCCGCTGGTGTTCGGCGTGGGCCCCGCCGGCACCGGCAAAACGTTCCTCGCCGTGACGGCCGCCGTGGAGGCGCTGCGCAGTGGCCTGATCGACCGTATCGTCGTCACCCGGCCGGCGGTGGAGGCGGGCGAACGCCTCGGCTTTCTGCCCGGCGCGCTGGAGGAGAAGGTCGATCCCTACCTGCAGCCGATCTGGGACGCGTTCCGCAGCCAGATGCGCGACGACGAACTCAAGGCCCGGCGCGAGCAGAACAAGATCGAGGTGGCGCCTATCGCGTTCATGCGCGGGCGCACGCTGAGCAACGCCTTCGTCATCGTCGACGAGGCGCAGAACGCCACGATCCAGCAGATGAAGATGGTGCTCACGCGGCTCGGCCAGGGCTCGCAGATGGTGGTGACGGGCGATCCCTCCCAGATCGATCTCGCCAGCCACAGTCTTTCCGGGCTCGATCACGCGCTCGGGCTGCTGGCGCACCTGAAGCGCGTGGAGGTGGTGCGGTTCACGTCGCAGGATGTGATGCGCCACGATCTCGTGGCCGAGATCGTGGAAGCCTACGATCACGACGAGAAGCGCAGGCGGCCTTCGCCGTGAGCGCGCCGTTATGCATCGAGGCGACGGTGGCGGCCGATGGCTGGGCGGCCGCGCTCGGCGAAGACCCAGAGACGCTGGCCGAGCGCGTGGTGCGCGCCGCTGCGGCCGGGGAGGCGGCGGCGGGAGACGTGTCCGTTCTGTTCGCCGATGACGCCGCCGTGCGCGCCCTCAACCGCCAGTGGCGCGGCAAGGACCAGCCCACCAACGTGCTCTCCTTTCCCGCGCCTGAAGGGTTCGGCGCACTGGGCGACATCGCACTCGCGCTGGAGACCGTGGCCGCAGAGGCGCAGGCGCAGGGCAAGAGCGCAGCCCAGCACGCCACGCACCTGCTCGCCCACGGCTTCCTGCACCTTGTGGGCTATGACCACGAAGCCGATGACGAGGCGGAGCGGATGGAGGCGCGCGAGCGCACCATCCTCGCCGCGCTTGGCCTGCCAGATCCCTACGCCGCCGCCCCATGACGGACATCCCTGAAATCCCGCCGACCTCGCGCACGCGCCTCAAGGCGCTGTTCGACAGGATCCTCAAGCGCAGCCCCGTGGCGAACGTGTTCGAGGACGTGGCCGAGGCGCTGGAGAACCGCGACGGTCGCGGCGAGATGCTCGATTCCGCCCAACGCACGATGGTGATCGCGGCGGCGCGATTCAACGAGAAGCTGCGCGCCGGCGATGTGATGACGCCGCGCGCCGACATCGTGGCGCTGGAAGCGTCCGCGACGTTGGGGGAGGCGGCGCGCCTGTTCGCGGACTCGCAGCACTCGCGCCTGCCCGTCTACCGCGAAACCCTCGACGACCCCATCGGCTTTGTCCACGTGAAGGAAGTGGTCGCCCTGCTGGCGCCCAACGGCGATGGCGCGGCCAGCGGCAAGTTCGGGGACCGCGTGTTGACACGCATCAAGCGCGACATCCTGTTTGTGCCGCCGTCGATGCCGCTGCCCACGCTGCTGGTGACGATGAAATCCCGCCGCATCCACCTGGCGCTCGTGATCGACGAGTACGGCGGCACCGACGGCCTGGTCTCCATCGAGGACATCGTCGAACAGATCGTCGGCGACATCGAGGACGAGCACGACATCGACGACACCGACCGCATCCTCGCCCGCCCCGGCGGCGTGTTCGAGGTGGACGGCCGCGCGAGCGTCGAGGTGGTGGAGTCCAAGCTCGGCGTCAAACTGGGCCTCGCCGACCATGAGGATGACGTGGAGACTGTCGCCGGCCTTGCCGCAGCCCTTGCGTCGCGCGTGCCGCAACGAGGCGAGGTGCTCAAGCACCCCGCAGGGCTCGATTTCGAAGTGCTCGACGCCGATCCGCGCCGCGTGAAACGCCTGCGCATCAAGCCGGCGCCGCAGGCGCCGAAGGAAGAGGCGGCGGCGTGAGGACAGGGGGCGATCAGGCGGGGGCTCACGGGATACAGGCCTGGCTCGACGCCATGCCGGTGTGGCGCATCCATGTGGTGGCCATGGCGGCGGGCGCGCTTGGCGCGCTGGCGTTTGCGCCGTTCTACGCCGCGCCTGCGTTGTCGATCGCGCTGTGCGTCCTGGTGTGGCTGATGGATGGGGCGATGCGCCGCCATCGCCCCGCGCGCACGGCGTTCGCGCGCGGCTGGTCCTTTGCGTTCGGGCATTTTCTTTCCGGCACCTACTGGGTGGGGGCTGCGTTCACGCAAGTGGATGGCGCGCTGGCGTTGATGCCGCTGGGCGTTCTGTCGCTGCCGGCGCTTCTGGCCTTGTTCTGGGGCGCCGCCTGCGCCTTCGCCACCGTGCTGTGGACCACGGATTCGCGGCGCATTCCCGTCATCGCGGCATCGCTGTCCGTAGCGGAGCTGGCGCGCGGGCATCTGTTCGGCGGTTTTCCTTGGAACCTTGCGGGCTATGCGTGGGAGGCGGGCACGGCGATCTCGCAGATGGCCGCGTTCGTGGGAATCTACGGCCTCACCGCCTTCACGCTGCTGGTGGCGGCGGCGCCGGCGACCTTTGCGGATTCCCATCGCGGCTGGGGCGCGCGTGCGGCGCCGGCGATGATCGGCGCGCTTCTGCTCGGCCTTGTGTGGGGCGCGGGACAGCAACGGCTGGATGCGGCGGGGCCTGTCAGCCCGCGCGGGACCGGCGTCGTCGTCCGCGTGGTCGATCCCGGCTACTCGCAGCGCGACAAGTGGCAAGAGGGGCGCGAGTGGGAGGTGTTCTCCCGCTATCTCGAACTCACCGGCCGGCCCGGCGAAACGGAGGCGGAGATCGTTCTGTGGCCGGAGGGCGCAGTGCCGGCGCGCTATCCCGTGATGCCCGTGCTGCTAGAGAACCCCGACATGCTCGAAGCCATCGGCGCCACGCTGGGCGACCGCGTGCTCATCATGGGCGCCACGCGCCTTGAGCGCGACGAGAAAGAGGCGAGCAAGGTTCTGCGGTATTACAATTCCGGCTTCGTGCTTGATGGCGTGGATGGCGAAGTCAACGTCATGCAATGGCACGACAAGAACCGGCTCACGCCGTTCGGCGAGTTCATTCCGCTCTTCGATCTGGTGTCGTGGCTCGACATCCCCACGCTGCAGCAGATCGGCGCCGGCTTCACGCCCGGCGATCCGCCGACGCGCGTGGTGGTGCCGGGGGCCGACACCGCACTCATCCTCATCTGCTATGAATCGATCTTTCCGGGCCTTGTCCCACGCGGCGCAGACCGGCCGGGATGGCTCGCGAACATCTCCATCGACGCGTGGTACGGCGACGGGGCGGGCCCGTACCAGAACGACAACCAGTCCCGCTACCGCGCCATCGAGGAAGGCCTGCCCATGGCCCGCGCCGCGTCCGGCGGCATTTCCTCGATCACCGACGCCTATGGCCGCAAAGTGGTCTCGGTGGGCCGGCAGGGCGGGGCGGTGGAGGCGGCGCTGCCCGCGGCGCTGCCGGAGACCATCAACGCCCGATGGGGCTTCTGGTTGACGGCGGCGCTCTTCATGCTCATCGCGTTGCTCCGGTTTGCGCCGCCCGGCGCGCCGGCGCGAGGGTTCCGGTCATGAGCGACGAGCGGCTGGCCAATGCCGTGGACGAACGGATCGGCAAGCGGGTGAAGAGCCGGCGGCTGGAGATCGACCTGTCGCAGGAGAAGCTCGCCGACCTCGTGGGCGTCACGTTCCAGCAAATCCAGAAGTACGAGAACGGCGTGAACCGGATCGCCGCCAGCCGGCTGTGGGAGATGGCCAAGGCGCTGGGGGTGCCGGTGCAGTATTTCTACGAGGGCCTCGCCACCGAGGGCCGCGGCGTCGCGGAGGAGGGGCCGGCCGATCTGGTCTACGACATGATGGCCACGCCCGAGGGCCAGCGGCTTTTGCAGATTTTCGGCACCATCCGCAGCGCCAAGCTGCGCCGGCGGGTGGTGGAGCTGGTCCGGGTCATGGCCGAGGAGGACGACGTCCCGGACGACGGCCGCACCTGATCCTTGCCGACCCCGATTTGCAGATATAAGGAAGTCTTTATATCCCCGATCCGCCTGATGGAGACCCTCCCTTGCGCCGCCAGTCCTACGTCTTCACCAGCGAAAGCGTCTCCGAGGGCCACCCCGACAAGGTCGCCGACCGCATCTCCGACGTCGTCGTCGACGCCTTCCTGGAGGGCGATCCGGTGGCGCGGGTGGCGTGCGAGACGCTGGTGACCACGCAGCGCATCATCCTCGCGGGCGAGGTGCGCACGGGCGACGATCGCATCAAGGGCGTCATCGACGGGCTGGAGGACAAGGTCCGCGCGGCGGTGAAGGACATCGGCTACCACCAGCAGGGCTTCCACTGGGCCACCGCGCACTACGAGTGCCACTTGCACGCCCAGTCCGCCGACATCGCCATGGGCGTCGATTCCACCTCCAACAAGGACGAGGGCGCGGGCGACCAGGGCATCATGTTCGGCTACGCCACGAACGAGACGCCGGAGCTGATGCCGGCCACGCTCCAGTACTCGCACAACATTCTCAAGGTGCTGGCCGGCGTGCGCCATTCCGGCAAGGAGCCGAAGCTGGAGCCCGACGCCAAGAGCCAGGTCACGCTGCAGTACGAGAACGGCAAGCCGGTCCGCGCATTGGAGATCGTGCTGTCCACGCAGCACGCCGAGGGCCTGACGCCCAAGGACGTGGCCGACATTTGCCTGCCCTACATCAAGGGCGTGTTTCCCGCCGGCATGGTGGACTCCAAGACGGTGTTCCACGTGAACCCCACCGGCAATTTCGTCATCGGCGGTCCGGACGGGGATACTGGCCTCACCGGGCGCAAGATCATCGTCGATACCTACGGCGGCGCCGCACCCCACGGCGGCGGCGCGTTCTCCGGCAAGGACCCCACGAAGGTGGACCGCAGCGCGGCATATGCCTGCCGGTATCTCGCCAAGAACGTCGTGGCGGCGGGCCTCGCCGACCAGTGCACGATCCAGATCAGCTATGCGATCGGCGTGGCGCGGCCGCTGTCGTTCTACGTGGACCTCCACGGCGCCGACACCATCGATCCAGCCAAGCTCGAGGCGATCCTGCCGGACCTGCTCGGCGGCTGCACTCCGCGCGCGATACGCGAGCACCTGAAGCTCAACAAGCCGATCTACGCCCGCACCGCCGCCTACGGCCATTTCGGGCGGACGCCCGATGCGGACGGCGGCTTCTCCTGGGAAAAGACGGACCTCGCCGAAGAACTGCGCCGTCTAGCCTAAGCCTGTCACGGACGCGTCACACGATCCGGCTAGCGGTTCCCCTGTCGGCACAGATCAGGGGCAGGGCAGATGCGGTACCGCGTGCGGTTTGAAGGCTTCGATACGGGTCGCGAAGGCCTCTACCATTTCGAGGATCGCGCCGACCTGATGGATGGCCCGTCCGATGACGTGGTCGCGGCGTTCTTCCAGTACGCCAACCGGTCGATCTTCGAGCATGAGCATGTCCGGTACGAGCTCAACGGCGTGATGCGCCATGAGGGCAAGAACGTCGTGGTCGGCATGGGCGTGATGTACCTTGAGGGCCACAAGAAGGGGCTGCCCTTCACCATCACGGTGAACCCGGAGTCCGTGGGCTGAAGGGACGCCCTGCGGTGTCCGTAAGGTGTATCGCGTGGGACAGCCGGCAGCGTCGCCGGCTGTGCCGTCGCCCCGGTCGGGTGTGGCGACTGTCGTTTTCTGCCCGGTTCCTCTAGTCAGGGGCAGATGGCCGAACCGCCCGCGCAGACTCCGACACGTCCCATCCGCTCCTATGGCCGCCTCAAGGCGCGTGCGCTGAAGCCGCGCCAGGAGGCGCTGGTGGAGACGCTGCTGCCGTCGCTCGCCGTGGACCTCTCCAACGGCGCCCTCGATCCGCGGGCGCTGTTTCCCCACGCAAGGATGCACGTGCTGGAGATCGGCTTCGGGGGCGGGGAGCACCTCGTCGCGCAGGCGCACGCGCACCCGGAGCGGGCGTTCATCGGCGTCGAGCCGTTCCTCAACGGCGTGGGCTCGTGCCTGCGCCACATCGAAGAAGCGGGCGTCTCCAACGTGCGCCTGCACATGGGCGATGCGCGCGATGTGGTGGCGGCGCTGCTGGACGCCAGCATCGACCGCGTGGACATCCTTTTTCCCGATCCCTGGCCAAAGGCGCGTCACTGGAAGCGGCGGCTGGTGCAGGCGCCGTTCGTGGCCGCGCTGGCGCGCGTGGTGAAACCGGGCGGGGAGGTGCGCTTCGCCACGGACTGGGCGCACTACGCCGCGTGGACGCTGGGGGTGTTCCTGCGTGACCCGCACTTTGCGTGGACGGCGCAGCGCGCAGCGGACTGGCGCACGCCGTGGGAGGGGCATGTGGCGACGCGCTACGAAGAGAAGAAGCTGGGGGACTGCGCGCCGATATGGCTGCGGTTCGTGCGCCGATGATCCGGGGCGTGCTTCTCGGGGTCGCCGCGCTGGCGCTGCTGGCCGCGCTGCTGGTGGTGCGGCCCGATGCGGATCGCGCCGCCGCCATTACGGCCTATCGTGCGCCGGACTCGCAGTTTCTCACGCTGCCCGATGGCGCCGTCGCGCATGTGCGGGTGTCGGGGCCCGCGGACGCAGAGCCGCTCGTGCTGCTGCATGGCTTCGCCTCGTCCGCGTGGGCGTGGGACGGGTGGACGGCGGCGCTCGGCGGCGACCACCGCGTCATCCGCATCGACCTGCTGGGCCACGGCCTCACGCGCATGGCGCCGGGGGATGCGGGCGTCGACCAGCAACGCTTTCTGGAAGCCACGCTGGACGCGCTGGGCGTGGAGCGGATGGTGCTGGCCGGCAACTCCATGGGCGGCGGCATCGCCTGGGCGTTCGCCGCCACGCATCCCGCGCGGGTGACGGGCCTTATCCTCGTGGATGCGGCGGGACCATCCGCCAACGGGCCGCCGCGGCGGGTGCGCCGGATCATGAACGCCTGGTACGCGCCGCTGTTGCGCACGGCGGCGCGGTGGGCGGGCGGCACGCTGATCATGCGGGCCAGCCTGCGGTCCGGCGTCGCCGACCCGCGCGGCATCCGCGAGGAGGATGTGCGCCGCGCCGATGTGTTCTGGCGCCTGCACCGTGCGGAGCTGCTGGCGGGGTTCAACGCGATCGCGTCGCGCCCGCAGCCGCCGCTGTCGGCGATCACGGCGCCCACGCTGGTGATGCATGGCGGCGAAGACAGGCTTGTGCCGCGCACTGCGGCCGATGCGCTGGCGCAGGGCATCGCCGGCGCCACGCTGAAGATCTACCCGGCCCTCGGGCACACGCCGCACCAGGAAGATCCCGCCGCCACCGCCGCGGATGTCCGCGCCTTCCTGCGCGCCCGCAAGACGCGCGGTTAGCCGGACGACGTTTGCGGAATGGTGACGATGAACTCTGCGCCGGGCGTCCCGGGACGGAACACGAGATCGCCGCCAAGCTGCTTTGAAAAGCTGCTGATGATGCGCATGCCGAGGCCCTTGGACTTGCGCATGTCGAAGTCCGCCGGCGCGCCCGCACCCTCGTCGCGCACCGAGATCGAGAATCGGGTCGCGTCGGCGTGGGCGAGCGCCACCCAGATGCGCCCGTTCTCCTGGCCCGGGTAGCCATACTTCACGGCGTTGGAGACCAGCTCGTTGACAATGAGCGCCGCGGAGATGGCGCGGTCCGTCGAGACCTCGATGCCGTACTCCACGTCTGCCTGGATCTCGCAATGGGGCACGCTGGAGTTCAGGTCCCTGCACACGCCCTCGATGTAGCGACCGATATCCATGCGTTCGATGTTGGAGCTGTGGCTCAGCTGGTCGTGCGCGCGGGCCACCGCAAGCACGCGATGCGATGCATCGTCCAGATGCTGGGTCAGCGCCGGATCGTCCACGGTGGTCGCCTGCAGGCGCAGCATGCTGGCGACGATCGACAGGCTGTTCTTGACCCGGTGGTTCATCTCCGTGAGCAGGAACTGCTGGCGCTCCACCGCGGCGTCGAGGTTGCGCACATGGCGGTCCCGCTCGATGGCCATGCCGAGGATGTTGGCGGCGCCCTGCAGGAAGGCGAGGTCCTGTTCCTCGAACGTGTTCTCGTCGCGGCTGTCCACCTCCAGCACGCCGAAGGCCCGGCCTTCGCCCTGGAGGATGACGTTCATCGCCCGCATGATCCCGTGGCTGCGCAGCAGCTCCGGCGTGCGGAAGCGTTCTTCGTTCTCGAGGTGATTTGAGATCACGGGCTTGCCCGTTTGCAGGGCGAAGCCGGCAGGGGAGGCGAGGTCGTCGCCGATGCTGGCGACGCCCACGATGCCGGGGTCCCAGCCCACGCCCGCGCGCACCAGCAGGCGCTGCTCGGAGGGAATGTGTTCCAGCACCTTGCAAAACTCGGTGCGGAGGCCTTCCGCGGTGAGGCGGGCGGTGTCGCCGATCAGGTGGTCCAGCGGCGCCCCCTGCAGGGCGATCACGCCCAGTTCGGCCAGGATCTCCTGCTGGCGGATACGCAGCCGCAGCGCCGCGAGCGATGTGTCGGGTCCATCGCCATCCTGGTTGGATTCGATGACGGCCGGCGGGGTGTCGTCAGTGGGGCACATCGGGGCTCCTCTAGAGAAGCCGCCGCCGATGTCCAGCAATGGCGCCACATGGGGGCTGACAACGACCCCTCCGCTTGCTATGTCCCCTGCAGATACATCGCTGACTGCCCTCGATGAGGGCGCGGCGGCGGTCCCGGGAGGGGCCGCCGCTTTTCAC
>JAIYAO010000004.1 GCA_027488965.1 Alphaproteobacteria bacterium | reverse complement strand
GGTTGAGCGTGAACAGCGCTGTGCAGACCCACAAGGGTGGGACGAACGCAGCGGGACCGGGGAGCGGTGTCTGAACACCATCGCCCCGCACGCCGTCGGCCCGCCACCTCGGGGCGCAGAATGCCCCGCCGTGTCGCGCCGGCGCACAACAGCCGCAGGGACGCGAGGCCAACCTCGCTTTCCGGCGTCGCAAGACGCCACTTTCGGCGAGGCCGGCCTCGCGTCCCCGCCCTCCAGGAGGGCCGCGAAACCGCAAGGCGCAAAGCCCGGGCGGCTATCGGCGCTGCGCGGTCGGAGCAGCCCTCATCCTGAGCCCGTCGAAGGACGAGGGCCATGGCGCCGCTGTCCGCGCTCGCTCATCCTTCGACGGGCTCAGGATGAGGGGTACACCGGAGCGCGGACGACCTCGTCCGCGTGCGGTGTCGAAGACCTGGCATGGGCGAGGTCGCCCATGCTCCGACGCCCTCATCCTTCGACGGGTTCGATCGATGAGGGGAACAGCGCCCCGGCGCCTTGTTTGTTTACGCTTCATTGAGAGGATGGAGATGCATGCAGATCAATTCCACCCTCCTGTCCTTCCTGTTTCCGTCCGCCACGGCGACCGATACCGGCAGCGCGATCCTGTCCATCCTGCAGGGCGCACGGAACGGGACGACTGCGGCGCAGGTCGATCCCATCGCCGCGCTGGCGGACGCCGAGAGGAACTCCGAAAAGCAGATCGCCGCGAAATCGCAGGAGCCGCTGATCAAGCGCGAGGTGGCCGACTTCGTGGAAGGCGTGGTGAACGCGAAGACGGTGGACGAGCTGCTCGCCGACCCCAAGGTCATGAAGGTGCTGCTGGCGGCCAACGGACTGGAGGAATTCGTCAACGCGAAGGGCCTCTACACCAAGGCGCTCAAGTCCGATCCCGCCGATCCCGACGGCCTCGCCGTGCGCCTGGCGGAGACCAACGCCGCCTGGCTGGAGGCCGCGCAGACCTACCAGTTCGCCACGAAGGGCCTCGCCGTGATCCAGGCGAAGGACACCATCACCACGCTGGCCCAGGGCTACGCCGAAGTGCGCTGGCGCGAGGGCCTCGACGCCAAGGCGCCCGGCGTCTCGGCGGCGCTGACGTTCAAGGACATCGCCGCCACCCTCGACAGCCCGTTCAAGATCCTCGGCAACGGCGTGGCGCGCGAGGTGGTGACCACAGCCCTCGGCCTGCCGCTGGAGCTCGCCTACCAGTCGCTGGAGGCGCAATCGAAGGCCGTCACCGCCCGGCTCGACATCGACCGCCTGAAGGACCCCGCCTACGTGGACATGTTCGCGCGCCGCTACCTCATCGCGCTGAACTCCAGCGGCGGCGGGCTGACCGTGTAGCGCACGCCGCTGTACGCGGGCCGTTGAAATCGACGCCGGATCGCACCACCATCACCATAGGTCCACGCACGGAGGAACAGGCCATGGCCAAGGGTCAGATGAAGAGCAACAAGGAAACCCGCAAGCCGAAGGCGGAAAAGAACCAGACCAAGAAAGGCGCCGCCAAGACCGCCGACAAGAAGTAGCGCGCTACTCGCGGCGCAGGATCTTGTCGACCAGCAGGTTGGCCCACCACTTTTCGGAATGCCGCGCAAAGTACGCCGCGCGCATCGTGGCGTAGTCGTACTTCTCGGCCACCCACTGCGCGAACGGGATGGGCTCTGCGGCGTTGGCGGCGAGGTAGGCGTCGAAGAAGAAGTCGATCATGCCCGTCTTGCCCTGGCGGACATGCAGGTACTTCAGCGACAGCTGCTCCAGCGCCTCGGCGATGGGCACGCCCTCCCGGAAGTGCCGGTACAGCACAGCCATCAGCCCCGCCCGGTCCGCGCCGGACTTGCAGTGCATCAACGCGGGATACGCGATGGTCTGCACGATCTCGCGGGCGCGCCAGATCTGCTCGGTCTGGGGCACGTCGCGGGAGCGGACGGGGAAATCCACCAGCGTCAGCCCCTCCGCCGCGCAGGCCTCCCGCTCGAGGTGGTACTGGCCGCTGTCGTTGCGGCCGCGCAGGTTCACGATGGTGCGGATGCCCATGGCCGCGTAGCGGCGGATGTGCTCGGGGCTGGGCTGGTTGGCCCGCGCCATCTCCGGCGAGATCCAGTGGAAGTTCTGGAACGCCACCCGCAGGAAGCCGTGGTCGGTCCACATCAGGTCCGCGCGGGCGCGCCGACGCCCTGCCTCGGTGGCGAGGTCGAAGCGGGAGCCGGGATAAAGAGGGGCTTCGGTCACGGGGTCCGGGAAACTGGAGGCCCAGCCGCTGGGCCGGACTGGCGGCATGGCTGGCGCCCTGCGGCGACGCCCGCCTATATAGGGCTTCGGTCCGCGATGACAGGGCCGCCCCACGCCCCCTGCTCCGGCCCGATGAAGAAACTGCTCGATTCTCCCCTGGTGCAGCGCGCCCTCGGCACAGCCATCGGGGGCTGGATGCATCTGGCCGCGGCCACGACCCGCTGGGAGTATGTGGGCGCCCACATTCCCGAGGCCCTGCGCCGGGACGGCGGGCCGGTGGTGATCGCGTTCTGGCACGGCCGGATCATGCTGGCGCACGCCGGCTGGCAGGCGCACAGCGGCGGCAAGGCCACCAGCACGCTCATCTCCCACTCTCGCGAGGGCGAAGTGATCGCGCGCGCCGCCCACACCATCGGCATCGCCACCATCCGCGGCTCGACCGCGAAGGGCGGCAAGGACAAGGGCGGCGCCGACGCCATGCGCGGCATGATCCGCCACCTGAAGACCGGCGGCGCCGTGGCGATCACGCCCGATGGGCCCAAGGGACCGCGCATGCGCGCCGAGCTGGGGGCCGTGCAGCTGGCCCGTCTCACCGGCGCCCCCATCGTGGGGCTGGCATGGAGCACGTCGCGCCGGCGCGTGTTCGCATCCTGGGACCGTTTCGTATTGCCGTGGCCGTTCGGCCGCGGCGCCTACGTGTTCGGAGACCCCATCCGCGTGGACCGCCGCGCCGACGACGCCGCGATGGAGGCCGCACGGCTGGCGGTGGAGGCCGAACTCATCCGCATCACCCAACACGCCGATCGCATGGTCGGCGCCGTGCCCGTGGAGCCGGCCGAGCGCGCCGCCCGCCCGCTCGCCGAAGCGCCCGCCGCATGAGTGCGCCGCCCCTGGGCCTGCGCCTCTACCGCGCCGCCACCACGCTTGTCGGGCCGCTGGTCGGCCCGCTGCTGGCGTGGCGGGCGATGACGGGCAAGGAAGACGGCGCCCGTCTGGCCGAGCGCACCGCGCACGCACGCGCAATCCGCCCGCGCGGCCTGCTGGTGTGGCTGCACGGCGCAAGCGTGGGCGAAACGCGCGTACTGCTGAGCCTGTACGCAGCGCTGCGCGCGCGCCGCAGGGACCTGTCGTTCCTGTTCACTTCCGGCACGCGCACGTCGGCCGGCCTGCTGGCGGACCCGCCGCCGCGCGCGCTGCACCAGTACGCCCCGGTCGACCGCCCCGACGTGGCGCGCCGCTTCATGGCGCACTGGCGGCCCGACCTTGCGGTGTTCGCCGAGGGCGAGATCTGGCCCAACCTCATCGAGGAAGCCGCAATGGCCGGCGCACGGCTCGCCCTCGTCAACGCGCGCATGAGCCCGAGAAGCGTGGCTTCATGGGGAAGATCGCCGACCTTCGCCGCCCATGTGTTCGGACGCTTCGATGTGATCCTGGCCGCCGATGCGCGCACCGCCGACGGCATCGGCGCGCTGCTGGGCCGCGCGATCACGGCGCCTGGCAACTTGAAACGCGCGGCCCCGCCCCCGCCCCACGATGCAGCGCAGCTGGCGGCGCTGCGCGCGGCGTGCGCCGGCCGACCCGTGTGGCTGGCCGCCAGCACGCATGCGGGCGAGGACGAGATCGCGCTGGCCGCGCACGCCGCCTTGCGACAGACACACCCTGACGCCCTGCTCATCATCGCGCCGCGCCATCCGGAGCGGGGCGCGGCGGTGGCGGCGCTGGCTGCGAACGCGCCGCGCCGCGCGCTGGGCGACAGCGTGGGGGCCGGCCCCGTTTTCATCGCCGACACCATGGGCGAACTGGGCCTGTTCTACTCGCTTGCGCCCGTGGCCCTCGTGGGCGGCAGCCTGCTGCCCGCCCTGCGCGGCCACAATCCCGTGGAGCCGGCGCAACTCGACTGCGCGGTGCTGTCCGGCCCGCACGTGGACAGCTTCGCCGACACCTACGCCGATCTCCTCGCGGTCGGCGGCGCGCGCACCGTGGCCGACGCCGGCGCCATCGCCGCCGCCGTGGATGCGCTGTGGCGCGATAGCGCGGCGCGCACCGCCCAGACGCGCGCAGCGGCGGATGTCATCGCGCAGAGCGGAGGGGCGCTGGAGAAAACCGTGGCGGCGCTCGACGCGCTGCTGCCGCAGGCCGCCCATGCAGCCGCCTAGATTCTGGTACGACGACGTGAGCGGGCGCGACGCTGCGCCGACGCTGCAACTGCTGTTGCGGCCGGCCTCCTGGATCTACGCCGCGGCGGCGCGCGCGAAGGTGGCGCGCGCAACGCCGCAGACGGTGCTGCCTGCGGTGTGCGTCGGCAACGCCACCGCCGGCGGGGCGGGCAAGACGCCCGTGGTGCGCGCCATCCGCGCCCGCCTGGCGGCGCGCGGCATGGCGGCGCACACGCTGTCGCGCGGCTATGGCGGCAGGCTGAAGGGGCCGCTGCGCGTGGACCCCACGCAACATTCCGCCGCGGACGTGGGCGACGAGCCGCTGCTGCACGCGCGCGACGGCGCGGCCTGGATCGGCGCCGACCGCGTGGCCGCGGGGCTGGCCGCGAAGGCGGCGGGCGCACAGGCGCTGGTGCTCGACGACGGCTTCCAGAACATGGGCCTGGCCTACGCGCTGTCGCTGCTGGTGTTCGACGCCGCCGCCGGCGCCGGCAACGGCCGCGTGCATCCCGCAGGCCCGCTGCGCGAGCCGCTGGACGCAGCGCTCGACCGCGCCGACGGCGTGATCGTGATGCAGGCCAGCGCCACCGATACGGCGGTGCAACCACGCCTCGCGGCGGCGCTGGCGCGCTTCAAGGGGCCCGTCATCGGTGCATGGATCGCGCCGTCGGCGCCGCCGCCGCCATCGCCGCTGTTCGCCTTCGCCGGCATCGGCAACCCAGACAAATTCTTCGCCACGCTGGAGGCCGGCGGCGCGCAGCTGGCCGCCCGCCTCGCCTTCCCCGATCACCACCCCTACACCGAGCGCGACATGGCCAACCTCGCCATCGACGCCGCCGCCGCCAACGCCCGCCTCATCACCACCGAGAAGGACCACGTGCGCATCGACCGGCGCTGGAAGCCGCAGGTGTCGGTGCTGCCGGTGACGGTGCGCTTCGCCGACGACGCCGCACTCGACGCGCTGCTGGCGCAGATCGCGTAGGCGCGTCATGGCCGTCTCCACCGACATCACGCTGATCCACCGGCTCGAGGACTTCGGGTTCGGCCTCTACATGGATCACTTCGCGCGCATGCCCATCGACCGCGCGTCCGACGCCGGCGCCGACTGGCTGATGCGTCTGGGGCCGCTCTCCGGCGCGCACACCACGGCCCTGCGCAACCTGCGCCTCGCGTTTCCGAACGAGACGGAGCGGTGGCGGCGCGACGTGGCGCGCGCCATGTGGGCGGGCATCGGGCGCACGGTCGCGGAGATGCCGCATCTGCCGGAGATCAACGCCTACCGCGAAGACAGCCGCCTCACCGTGGAGAACGCCGAACGCCTAGACGCCATCCGCGAGAGCGGCAAAGGCGCGGTGTTCATCTCCGGGCACTTCGCCAACTGGGAGCTGATGCCCGTGGCCATCGCCCAGCGCCCCGTGCCCTGCCAGATGACCTACCGCCCCGCCAACAATCCGCTGATCGACGCGCGCATCCTGAAGATCCGCGAGAACTACGGCGCGAGGCTGCAGTCGGCCAAGGGCGTGGAGGGCGGCGTGGGCCTGATGCGCGCGCTGGCGCGGGGATGGTCGGTGGCGCTGATGAACGACCAGAAGTACAACGAGGGCGTTGAAGCCCCGCTGTTCGGCCATAACTGCATGACCGCCGACGGCCCCACGCGGCTGGCGCGGCGCTTCGCCATTCCGCTGCAGCCGATGAGCGTCAAGCGCACCGGCGCGCGCTTCCACGCGGTGGTGCATGAACCGCTGCCCACCGATCCCGGCGCGCCGGACGCCGTGGCCCTGCCGGCCAGCATCGCGCGGGTGAACGCCTTCATGGAGGCCCGCATCCGCGAGGCGCCGGAGCAGTGGTTCTGGGTCCACCGCCGCTGGCCAAGGCAGGCGTGGGTGGACGCGGGCGTACTGTGACGACCGCAGCCCCCGCCTTCTACGTCGATGCCGACGCCTGCCCCGTGAAGGAGGAGATCTACAAGGTGGCGCGGCGCTACGGCTGCGCGGTGCACGTGGTCGCCAACAGCTTCATGCGCACGCCGCCGGACGTGCAGTTCGTGCTGGTCGACGCCGGCCCCGATCTCGCCGACGACTGGATCGCCGAACGGGTGGCGGCGTTCGACATCGTCATCACCAACGACATCCCGCTGGCCGACCGCTGCCTGAAAGCGGGCGCCATTGCGCTCGGCGCCACAGGCAAGCCGTTCACGGCTTCCTCCATCGGCGGCGCGCTGGCGCAGCGGGAGCTGATGGAGCACCTGCGGTCCTTCGGGGAGATCACGAAGGGGCCGAAGCCCTTCACGCCGGCGGACCGCTCCCGCTTCCTCTCGGCGCTGGACGCTGCGGTGCACCGGGCGCGGCGGCGGCGGGTTTGACACCGACTATGACGATCATCCTATAGTTCCCGTCCGTCCGGTTCCGACGGCGCAGCGCAGCGAGCACCCCATGGCCAACGAAGCGCTGCCCGCCGCGCCGGGACTGTCCGCCGGCGACCGCCTGCGGAACGGCCCGATCCTGTCGACGATGACGGCGCTGGCGGCGCCCAACCTCGTGGCCCTGCTCGCCGCCGCCGTCGTGACCATTGCGGAGACGGCCTACGTCGGGCGCATCGGCATCGCCGCCATGGGCGGCGTGACGCTGGTGTTCCCGGTGGTGATGCTCATGCAGATGATGTCCGCCGGGGCCATGGGCGGCGCCATCTCCGGCGCCATCAGCCGCGCGCTCGGCGCCGGCGACATGGTGCGCGCGGAGGCGCTGGCGCTGGCGGCGGTGACCATCGGTCTCGTGGCGGGTCTCGGCTTCGCGTTGCTGGTGTGGCTCGGCGGCCCGGCGATCTTCGCGCTGATGGGCGGCGAGGGCGAAACGCTGGCCCAGGCCGTGCGCTACGCACAGGTGGTGGCGCCCGGGATCCTGGCGATCTGGCTGACCAACACCATGGCCTCCGTGGCCCGCGGGTCCGGCGCCATGAGCCTGCCGGCGGTGGTCCAACTCGTGGCGGGGTTCGTGCAGATCGGCGTGGGCGGGGCGCTGGGGCTTGGCCTCGGGCCATTCCCGCAGCTTGGCGTGATGGGCGTGGCGGCTGGACAGGTGACGGCCTTCGCCGCAGCGGCGCTGGTGCTGCTGCTGGTGCTGCGCTCGGCGCGCAGCCGGGTGCGCCTGCGGCTCGATCCTGGCCTGCTGCGTTGGGACCGCGTCATGGACATCCTGCGCGTGGGCGCGCCTGCGGCGCTGTCTCCGATCCAGTCGGTGGCGACCGTGCTCATTCTCACCAGCCTCATCGCCCGGTTCGGGCCGGAGGCGCTGGCGGGCTACGGCATCGGCTCGCGGCTGGAGTTCCTGCTGATCCCCATCGCGTTCTCCGTGGGCGTGGCCTGCGTCCCGATGGTGGGCGCCGCCATCGGGGCCGGCGACATCGCCCGCGCCCGCGCGGTGGCCTGGACGGCCGGCGGCCTCGCCACCGCGGCGCTGGCGGCGGTGGCCGCCATCGTGATGATCGCGCCGAACGTGTGGGGCCGCCTGTTCGTCTCCGACCCGGAGGTGCTGGATGTGACCAGGCTCTACCTGCGCGTCGCGGGCCTCGGCTTCCCGTTCTTCGGCCTCGGCCTTGCCCTCTACTTCGCCTCGCAGGGCGCCGGCAAAGTGGGCGGCCCCATTGCGGCGCAAGGGCTGCGGCTGGCGATCGTGGCCGTGGGCGGCTGGGCGCTTCTGCAGGCGCAGGCGCCGCTGTGGACGCTGTTTGCGCTGTCGGCGCTGTCCATGGCGGCGCTGGGGCTGGGCACGGCGGCGGCGATACGCTTCACGCCCTGGGAGGCGCGCCGCTAGACGGCCGCTTCAGACCGCCCCGCGCCTCTAGCGACGGCGCCGGAACCGTGTGCTATGCGCGGGCCGCCCATGTCGTCCGCGCCCGGAGCCTCCTCCCCGCTCCTGTCCGTCGTGATCGCCGTGTTCAACGAGGCGGAGAACGTCGCCGCCGTTGCGCGCGACACGCTGGCTGCGCTCGAGGCGTCGCCGGCGCTGCAGGCGCAGGGGTTCGAGATCGTGTTCGTGGACGACGGCTCCGACGACGCCACCGTGGCCAACCTGAAGGCGCTGGGAGATCCGCGCATCGTCATCGTCCGCCACATCGGGCGCTGCGGAAAATCGCAGGCCGTGCGCACGGGCGTGATGGCGGCGCGGGGCCGCTGGATCGGCACCATGGACGGCGACGGCCAGAACGACCCAGTGGACGTGGTGAAAATGCTCGATCTCGCGCTCGCGGCCGGCGGCGCGCCGCTGGTGGCGGGAGTGCGGCGGCGGCGCAACGATCCCGTCTCGCGCCTCATCGCCACGCGCATCGCCAACGGCATCCGCCAGGCGATCCTCAACGACGGCTGCCCCGACGCGGGCTGCGGCCTCAAGCTGTTCTTGCGGGAGGACTTCCTGCTGCTGCCGGTGTTCGAGGGCCAGCACCGCTTCCTGCCGGCGCTGTTCAAGACCTACGGCCACCCGCTGATCCTGCATGACGTGAACCACCGCGCACGCAGCGCAGGCGTATCGAAGTACTCCAACATCGGCCGCGCGCTGGTGGGCATCGTGGACATGGCCGGCGTGGTGTGGCTGCGCGCCAGGACGCGGGCGCCCAAAGCCGTGGAGCGCGTCTAGCATGGCGCAGGCTGTCAGCGCCGATGGTTGACCAGATCAAAGCTGCGCTGCGCACGCCGCTGGGAGCAGCGCTTGCGGCGCTGTTTCTCATCCTGCTGGCCGTGTTGCCGGGGCAGGCGACGATCCCGCCCATCGACCGCGACGAGCCGCGCTTCGCGCAGGCCACGCGCCAGATGCTGGAGACGGGCGACTTCATCGACATCCGTTTCCTCGACCAGCCGCGACATCTCCAGCCCGCGGGCATCTACTGGCTGCAGGCGATCACCGTAACGCTGGCGGGCGATGCCGACGTGCGCGCCATGTGGCCCCACCGCATGCCGTCGTGGCTGGCGGCGGTCGCGACGGTGTTCCTGACGTGGTGGGCGGGCGCACTGCTGTTCGGACGCGACGCTGGCCGCATCGCGGCGGCGCTGATGGGCGCGTGTCTCATCCTCGGCGTGGAAGCGCGCTTGGCGAAGATCGATTCCACGCTGTGCGCGGTCACGCTTCTGGCGCAGGCGGCGCTGGCGCGGGCGTACATGGCGCGCGAGCGGGGCGAGGCGCTGCCGGTGTGGTGGGCGGTGGCGTTCTGGGCGGCGCTGGGCGTCGGCGGCCTGTTGAAAGGCCCCATCGTGCTGCTGGTCACCGGCGGCGCGGTGCTGGCGCTGGTGGTGCTGGAGCGGCGCGCGCGCTGGCTCCTGTCGCTGAGGCCGTTGTGGGGCACGCCGCTGATGCTGGCCATCGCAGCGCCGTGGTACATCGCCATCGGGTTCGCCACGGATGGCGCGTTT
>JAIYAO010000181.1 GCA_027488965.1 Alphaproteobacteria bacterium | reverse complement strand
GAAGCGCGCGTCACCGCCGAACGCGTGGCCTCCGTCACAGAATGTACGGCGTTCGCTGCGGGAGAAACCGAAGCGGGGCCGATCGTCCTTGAACAGAACGTCGCCGAGCTGGCGATCGGGGAAAGCGGCGCAGGCGTCCTTGCCCGCACCCGGGCCGCGTTCGATCTGCAGGGCGTGCGCGCATGAGCGCCGCCGCCGTCCGGGTCGATTTCATCGCCGATCTCTCCTGCCCATGGTGCTACGTCGCGTGGCGCGCGCTCGACCGGGCCATCGCCGCGCGCCCTGACCTCGCCGTCGCGCGCGCCTGGGGCGTCTTTTTGCTGCGACCGGACGCGCCACCCTTCGGCTTCGACCGGCGCGCCTACATGGCCAAGATTTTCGCCGGCGCGCCCGAGAAGGCGCGCGCCTCGCGCGAGGGGCTCATGGCCGCCGCCGACGACGCAGGCGCGCCGCTCGATCTCGACAAGGCCGACATCTTTCCCGCCACGGTGAACGCGCACCGCCTCATCCACTGGGCCACCGGTCAGGGCCGCCTGTTGGCGGCGGTCGATGGGCTGTTTGCCGCCTACCACGTGGAAGGGCGCAACATCGGCGATCCCGATGTGCTGGTCGCCATCGCGCACGCCATCGGCATGGACGGCGATATCGTCGCCGACCTGCTTAAAGGGGAGGCCGACTGGTCCATCGTCGCGGATGCGCACAACGGGGCCGTCGAAGCGGGCGTGCGCGGCGTGCCGGTGACCCTGTTCAACGGCCAGTTCGCTCACCAGGGCGCAGAGACGGTCGCCACGTACGGCCGGATGCTGGACGCCGCGCGCAGCGCCTAGGCCGCAGCGCGCCGCGTGAGTCCGGCGACAGTCTCCATGACGGCGCGCAGCGCCTTCAGTCGCAATGCCGGGTCCGGCCATTCGCCCTGGATCACGAGCTTGGCGTCGGGCCGCATACGGAAATCGAGAGGCCGCTTCTGCACGAGTTGAACCAGCGCCACCGGATCGGGAAAGCCCGGATCACGGAACGTCAGGACCGCGCCCTTCGGGCCCGCATCCAGCTTGGCGATGTTTGAGATGCGGCAGAGCGCCTTGAGGCCCGCCACCGCGATCAGCTGGTCGGCCTCGTCGGGCAATGGGCCGAAGCGATCGATCATCTCCGCGGCGAAGGCCTCCCGCTCATCGTCCTCCGCGAGATCGGCCAGCCGGCGGTAGAGCGACAGGCGCACCGTGAGATCGGGCACATAGGCCTCGGGAATGAGCACGGAAGCGCCCACATTGATCTGCGGCGACCATGTGCGTTCGCCGATGTGCTCCTTCCCGTCCTTGATGGACAGCACCGCGTCCTCCAGCATGGACTGGTAGAGTTCGACGCCCACTTCCTTGATGTGCCCGCTCTGCTCCTCGCCCAGAAGGTTGCCGCCGCCGCGCATGTCGAGATCGTGGCTGGCCAGCGTGAAGCCCGCGCCGAGGTTGTCGAGCGACGCCAGCACCTTCAGCCGCTTCTCGGCGCCTGCCGTCATGCTCCGTCCGCCGTCGGTCGTCAGGTAGGCGTACGCGCGCACCTTGGAACGGCCGACGCGCCCGCGCAGCTGGTAGAGTTGCGCGAGGCCGAACATGTCCGCGCGATGGATGATCATGGTATTGGCCCGCGGGATATCGAGCCCGGACTCCACGATGGTGGTCGACAGGAGCACATCGTATTGCCCGTCGTAGAAGGCGGTCATCACCTCATCGAGCGCATTCGCCCCCATCTGGCCATGGGCCGTGACCACCTTGAGCTCCGGCGTGGTGACGGCCAGGAACTTCTGCGCGTCCTCAAGGTCGGCGATGCGCGGCACAACATAGAACGATTGTCCGCCGCGGTAGCGTTCACGCAGCAGCGCCTCGCGCACGGTCAGCCCGTCGAAGGGCGTGACGTAGGTGCGCACGGCCATCCGGTCCACGGGCGGCGTGGCGATAACGCTCAGCTCCCGGATGCCGGCAAGCGCCAGTTGCAGCGTGCGCGGAATGGGCGTGGCCGACAGCGTCAGCACGTGGACGTCCGCACGCAGGTCCTTGAGGCGCTCCTTGTGCTTGACGCCGAAGTGCTGCTCCTCGTCGATGACCATCAGGCCGAGGTCGCGGAAGCCGATGCCCTTGCCCAGCAGGGCGTGCGTCCCGACGATGATGTCCACCTCGCCGTCTGCGAGCAGCTTCTTGGTCTCCGCCGCCTCCTTCGCCGAGACGAGCCGCGACAGCTGGCGCACCTTCACGGGCAAGCCGCGGAAGCGTTCCTCGAACGTGCGGAAGTGCTGGCGGCACAGCAGCGTCGTCGGCGTGATGACGGCCACCTGCCGGCCGGTCATGGCCACCACGAACGCGGTGCGCAGCGCCACCTCCGTCTTGCCGAAGCCCACGTCGCCGCAGATGAGACGGTCCATGGGCTTGCCGGAGGAGAGGTCGCCCAGCGCGTCCTCGATGGCGGCGATCTGGTCGTCGGTCTCCTCGTAGGGAAAGCGCGCGCAGAACTCGTCGTAGAGCCCGGCCTGCGGTTCGATGGGATCGGCGCTGCGCGCGGCGCGCTCCGCCGCGATCCGGATCAACTCCTCGGCCATGTCCTTGAGGCGCTGCTTGGCGCGGGCCTTGCGGCCCTGCCAGGCCACGCCGCCGAGCTTGTCCAGCTGCGCGCCCGCATCTTCCGAGCCGTAACGCGAGACCAGTTCGATGTTCTCCACGGGGAGATAAAGCTTGTCACCGCCGTGGTAGGAAAGATCGAGGCAGTCGTGCGGGGCGCCCTGCACGTCGAGGGTCTTTAGGCCTTCGTAGCGGGCGATGCCGTGATCGGAGTGGACGACGAGATCGCCGGGGGAAAGGGCCGCCGCCTCGGCGATCAGACTGGACGCCTTGCGTCGCTTGCGCGGCCGCGCGAGGCGGTCGCCGAGGAGATCCTGTTCCGACAGAACTGTGATCGTGTCCGTCTCGAACCCGCGTTCGAGCGGCACGACCGCCACCAGCGGGCGCTTCGCGGCCACCGCGGCCTCATCAGTCCATGACGTCACTTGCGTCACGTCCTTGAGGCCATGATCGGCCAACACGTGCGCGAGACGTTCTGCAGATCCCTCCGACCAGGTGGCGAGCAGCACGCGGCGGCCCTGCTTTCCCTCGCTGTCGATGTGGGCGCGGGCGGCGTCGAACACGTTCGCGTCCGCCTGCGCGCGCTCGGCGGCGAAGCTGCGCCCGGCGCGCGCGCCCAGCGATATGGACGCGGCGCCCTCCGGCGCCTCGAACGGCGCGAAGCGGCGCACGGCGCGCCCCGCCAACACATGGGCCCACGCCTTGTCGTCGAGGTACAGCGTCTCTGGTCCGGGCGCGCGGAACGGCGGCGCGCCACGCACGAGCGGCGAGTTCACCCGCGACTCATAGTGTTCAATCGCCTGTTCGACCCGTTGCTTGCGGCTGTCTTCGGCGAGGTGTTCAAACCCGATGAGCGCGGTTTCGCCCAGGTAGTCGAACACCGTTTCAAGCTTCTCGTAGAAGAACGGCAGCCACTGCTCCACGCCCTGCCGGCGGATGTGGGCGCTCACCGCGTCGTACACCACGTCGCTCACCGCGCCGTAAGCTTGGGCGAACGAACGTCGGAACGTCGAGACCGTTTCCCGGTCGAACAGTACTTCGCTGACGGGGGTCAGCGTCGCCTGCGTGATCTGGCGGGTGGAGCGTTGCGTCTCGGGATCGAACCCACGGATGGTTTCCAGCTGGTCGCCGAAGAAGTCGAAGCGCAACGGCTCCGGGGCGCCGGGCGCGAAGATGTCCAGCACGCCGCCGCGCACCGCATAATCTCCGGGCGCGCGCACCGTGGAGGCGCGGCCGTAGCCGTTGACCTGGGCATAGGTCTCGATCTCGTCGGGCGCCACCACGGCGCCGACCCGCGCGGAGAAGGCGCCGGCCTTGAGCCGCGCCCGCGGCGGCACGCGCTGCGCCACCGCCGAGGCCGTCGTCACGATCAGCAGCGCCCCGTCCGACGGCGCGCGCGCCGCAAGCCGGGTCAGCACTGCACAGCGCTGGGCGGCGACCGTGGGCGTCGGCGAGATGCGATCATAGGGCAGACTGTCCCAGGCCGGCAGCCGCGCCGTCTCCAGATCGGGCACGAAGAATCGCACCGCCGCTTCGAAGGCCGCCGCGCGACTTTCCTCCCGCGCCACGAACAGGGACACACCGCCCCGCAGGCGCGCGGCAGCGCCGAAGGCCGCGGGCTCCAGGCCGTCTGGCGTCCCCGCCACGCCGAGCGCGCCCGACGTGCGGGCAATGGCGTCCACAAGCGCTGGCGAGAGGATGGCGGTCATGCGGTCTCCGGGGCGTCGTCGAGGCGGAACTGCCTCAGGCGCGCCAGCAGCGCGGTCTCGTGTTCCGGAGGGGCGGGACTGCGCCCGGCGATCCAGTCGTAGACGTCCAGATCGCGCATCTCGAGCAGGGCTTCGAAAGCTGTGAGTTCTTCAGCGTCCAGCGTGGCGACATGCCTGTCCGCAAATCCGCCGAGAATCAGGTCGATCTCGCGGAAACCCCGGCGCCATGCCCGAAACTTCAGCCTTTTCCGCCGTTCATCCAACATGTCGCGCCCGAGAGGAAGGCAGGCGCTATAGACGATGCGTTCGCCGCTGTCAGTGCGGCCGATGGGAAGAATGACAGACCAAGCTGCCCCCGCCCCGGACCACGACGATCCCGGCCCGCTGCTGGCGCCGGCCCCCATCCCGCGCGGCGTCCGCAAAGACACCGCGGACCTTATCGCGCATGTGGCGGGCGGGCCGCTTGCCCGGGACGTCCTGTTCCTCGCCCCCACCGGGGCCATCGACCGGCGCAACCGCGTCGCCATCGCCGACACGGAGGAGGGCGAAATCGCCACCATCGAGGCGGAGGTGGACGCCCACCTGCCCTCCTTCAACGCCCGTGCGCCCTACCGGGTGCGCCTGCGCGACGCTTCGGGATTCCTGTCGGCCGCCTACTTCCGGCCGCGGGCCGAAATGCTCAAGCGCATGTGGCCCGTCGGTCAGATCCGGCTGGTCAGCGGTCGGGTCCAGATTCACGGCGGGGAGCGGCAGATGCTGCACCCTGACCATGTGGTCGATCCCGCGAAGGGCGACGCGCCGCCGGCCATCGAACCGGTCTATCCGCTGACGGCCGGTCTGGCGGGCCGGCAAGTGCAGCGGTTCATCCGCGAGGCGCTGGCCCGGCTCGACGATCCGCCGGAATGGCTCGATCCGGCGACCCTCTCGGCCCGCCAGTGGCCGGGCTTCGCAGCGGCCCTTCGCCGTCTGCACGAGCCCGACGAACCGGAAGACGTCCTGCCCGAAGGGGCCGCCCGCACGCGGCTGGCTTACGACGAGCTCTTTGTCCGCCAGGCCGCCCTCCACCGGCGCCGGGCCGGGCGGCAGGGGAAGCCGGGACGTGCGCTCGTCGCCCCCGGCGCGCGCGAGGCCGACATCCTGGCCGCCCTGCCTTTCGCCCCTACCAACGCCCAGGCCCGCGCCGCCGCCGAGATCGCCGCCGACATGGGCCGGCCTTCCCCGATGCTGCGGCTGCTGCAGGGCGACGTAGGCTCGGGCAAGACCCTCGTGGCCGCACTCGCCATGGCGCGCGCGGCCGAGGCCAGGGTGCAGAGCGCGCTCATGGCGCCGACGGAGATCCTCGCCCGCCAGCATGGCGAAACAGTCGTCCCCTTGCTCGCCGCCGCCGGACTGGAGGCCGTGGTGCTCACCGGACGCGACAAGGGCAAGGACCGCGCGCGGACGCTGGAGCGCCTCGCCACCGGCGAGATCGCCGCGGTGCTGGGCACTCACGCGCTGTTCCAGGACGACGTGCGCTTCAAGGACCTCGGCCTCATCGTCATCGACGAGCAGCACCGCTTCGGCGTTTCAGACCGCATGCGCCTCGTGGCCAAGGGGGCTGAGCCCCACGTGCTGGTGATGAGCGCCACGCCGATCCCGCGCACGCTGGCGCTCGCCGTGCATGGCGACATGGACGTTTCCGTGCTCGACGAAAAGCCGCCGGGCCGCAAGCCCGTGCAGACGCGCGCGCTGCCGACCGCACGCATGGACGATGTGATCGACGCCATTGCACGCGCGGCCATGGAGGGAGATCGCGCCTACTGGGTATGCCCTCTGATCGAGGAAAGCGAGCTGACCGACATGGCCGCGGTGGAGAATCGTTTCGAACTGCTGAAGGCGCGCTTCGGCGACAAGGTGGCGCTTGTCCACGGCCGTCTGCCCACCGCGGAGCGCGAACGCGCGATGGAGCGATTCCGCACCGGCGATGCGTTCCTGCTGGTGGCGACCACGGTGATCGAGGTCGGCGTCAACGTGCCGGAAGCGACGATCATGGTGATCGAACACGCGGAGCGCTTCGGCCTCGCGCAACTGCATCAACTGCGCGGTCGCGTGGGCCGCGGCGACCGGCCGGCGACCTGCCTCCTGCTCTGGCGCCCGCCGCTGAGCGAGGGCGCCAAGGAGCGGCTCGATGCGCTGCGCCGCACCGAGGACGGCTTCCAGATCGCGGAACTCGACTACAAGATGCGCGGCGCGGGCGACATTCTCGGCGTACGCCAGTCGGGCTTTCCGGAATTCCGTTTTGTCTCGCCGGAGGCCCATGGCGACATGCTGGCCGCCGCCGACCGCGAAGCGCGCCTCGCGCTGCAGCGCGATCCGGCGCTGGAGACCGAGCGCGGGCGCGCCATCCGGTACGCGTTGCGCCTGTTCGGGGTGGATGAGGGCGCGGAGCGATCCCGTTCGGGATGACGGTGCGGCGCCGATTGCGGACAATCGCCGCCTCCGCCATCCTCCCGCCATGAGCGACATCTCCGTCATTGCCCACGGCCTCGACAGGGTCGCGCCCCGCATCGGCGGCAAGGATGCGCGGGCGACTGCGATCCGGCGCCTGTCGGGGGGCGCAAGCCAGGAGATCTGGGCCTTCGACATCGAGACCGGGGATACCACCCGCGGCTACATCCTGCGCCGCGCGCAGGGCGGCGTGGCCTTCACCGCCTCGGCGCAGGCGATCGGGCTGGAAACGGAGGCCGCGGTGATCCGCGCGGCGGTGGCGGCCGGCGCACCCGCCCCCGTCGTGGCGCACGTGTGCGATGACGCCGACGACCTCGGCGCGGCCTACGTCATGGAGCGCCTTGCGGGCGAGACCATCGCGCGCAAAGTTCTGCGTGATGACATCTACTCGACCATGCGGCCCGGCCTTGCGCGCCAGTGCGGCGCAGCGCTCGCGCGCATTCATGCGACGCCGGCCGCGACCCTGCCGGACCTGCCCTTCTCGGATGCGCGCATCCAACTCGACCGCTACGAGGAAATCTACCGTTCCTTCGACACCCCGCGCCCGGTGTTCGATCTCGCCTTCCGCCACCTGCGCGCGCACGCGCCTACCGCCGTCACGTCCACGCTGGTTCACGGCGATTTCCGTCTCGGCAACCTGATGATCGACGCCACGGGCCTCGTGGCGGCGCTCGACTGGGAGATCACCCACATCGGCGATCCCGCCGAGGACCTCGCGTGGATCTGCATGCCGTCGTGGCGGTTCGGACAGATGCAGAATCCGGTGGGCGGATTCGGAACCGTCGAGGACCTGCTCGCCGGGTATCGCGAGGCGGGCGGCGATTCGCGCGTGAGCGAAGACGCGGTGCGCGCCTGGACGGTGTTCGGCTCGCTCAAGTGGGGCATCATGTGCCTGACCATGTTCCGCGCCTACGACACGGGCGTCGACCGCAGCGTGGAGCGCGCCGCCATCGGCCGCCGCGCCAGCGAGACCGAACTCGATCTCATGCTGCTGCTCACGGGAAAACTCTGATGGCGTATCTCGGCGAACCCCGCGCGACGCAGCTGGTGGAGGCAGTCGCGCGCTATCTCGATGAGGTCGCCGTACCGAAGCTTGAGGGCCATGCGGCGTTCCACGGGAAAGTGGCGATCAACGTGCTCCACATCGTCGCGCGCGAGATTTCACTCGGGCCCGCAGCCGCGGAAGCCGAACGCGCCCGCCTCGCAGACCTGCTGGGCGCCGATGGCGACCTAGACGCACTGCGGCGGATGCTCTGCGAGAAGCTTACGACGGGCGTCTTCACGCTGGAAACGCCCGGACTTGCGACACACCTGCTGGAGGCGGCCGCCGACCGTGTGCGGATCGAACAGCCGAACTATGCGAGCCTCAAACGGGTTTGAGCCGCGCTCAAGCCCCTTGCTGCCCGATGATCGCCACTGAACAGACGTTCGTCGACGGCGAGCCGCCGAGATTGTGGGTGAGGCCGAGCTTCGGGTTCACCAGCTGGCGGTCTCCTGCACGGCCCTGCAGTTGCAGGTACATCTCATAGAGCATGCGCAGGCCGGAGGCGCCGATCGGGTGGCCGAAGCACTTCAGGCCGCCGTCGATCTGGCAGGGTACGCCGCCGTCGGCGTCGTAGAAGCCGTTAAGCACGTCTGTCCAGCCCTTGCCCTCTTCCGATATGAAGAGGTCCTCCATGGTCACCAGCTCGGTGATTGAAAAGCAGTCGTGCACCTCGATCATGGAGATCTGTTCACGCGGCTTCTCCACGCCGGCTTCCTTGTAGGCTTTCTTCGCGGCGATGCGCGCGGTGTGGAAGTAGCTGCCGTCCCAGGAGTTGTACTGGCTCTCCAGCCCGTTCGACACCGACAGTTGCAACGCCTTCACAGTCACGAGGTTCTTCTTGCCAAGCGACGCCGCGATCTCCGGCGTCGTCACGATCGCGGCGGCGGCGCCGTCGGACACGCCGCAGCAATCGAACAGGCCGAGCGGCTCGGCGATCATCGGCGCGTTCAGCACCGTTTCCTCGGTCACCACGTTGCGCAGGTGCGCCTTCGGATTCTTCGAACCGTTGGCGTGACTCTTCACCGAGACGTGCGCGATGGCGCGCTTGAGGTCCTCCTTCTTCACGCCGTGCTTGGCGCGGTAGGCGGAGGCCAGCTGCGCGAAGTTGCCCGGCGCGGAGCCGTTCGGCGCCGTCTGCGGAATGAGCGTGCCCATGTTGCCGGTCGGCAGGCCGCCGTAGCCGGTGTCCTTCAGCTTCTCCACACCGACGGCGAGCGCGATGTCGGCGGCGCCGGCGGCGACCGCATACACAGCGCCGCGGAACGCCTCAGAGCCCGAGGCGCAGAAGTTCTCGACGCGCGTCACCGCGATGTTCGGCAGGCGCAGCGCCACCGATAGCGGCGTGCCGCCTTTCCCTGTGCCGATCTCGTCGATGTGGGTGGAGAACCAGGCGGCGTCGAGCTGGCTCGGCTCCACACCCGCATCGCCCAGCGCCTCGAGGTAGGCCTCCACCATCAGGTCGTCGGGGCCGGCGTCCCAGCGCTCGCCGAACTTCGAGCAGCCCATGCCGATGATCGCCACCTTGTCCCGGATGCCCGCCGCCATTGTCGTCGCTCCCTCGGATCTCTAACCGACCTTTGGCGCGATCATGGCGAAGGCGGCTCTTGCGGTCCAGTCGCCGTAGCGGCAGGTGGGCGGGGCGCACGGCGCAACAGACGGCGACACAAGGGGGAGCGGGCCATGACCACGTCCAGCGCACACGCCGCCGCGCCGCCGTCCATGAGCAATGCAGCGCGCCTGCGGGCTATCCTGGGCGGATCGGCAGGCAACCTTGTGGAGTGGTACGACTGGTTCGCGTACGCCTCGTTCGCCCTCTACTTCGCGCCCGCCTTCTTCCCGAAGGGCGACCAGACGGCCCAGCTCCTGCAGACCGCCGCGGTCTTCGCGGTGGGCTTCTTCGCGCGCCCGGTGGGGGCGTGGGCCATGGGACTTTATGCCGACCGGGCCGGTCGACGGGCCGCCATGACGGTGGCCGTGGCGATGATGTGCTTCGGGTCGCTGATCATCGCGCTCACGCCCGGCTACGCCGAGATCGGCGCCCTTGCGCCGGCGATCCTCGTTTTTGCGCGGCTGCTGCAGGGCCTGTCCGTGGGGGGCGAGTACGGGGCGAGCGCCACGTATCTGAGCGAGGTGGCGGGCAAGGCGCGTCGCGGGTTCTGGTCGAGCTTCCATTACGTGACGCTCATCATGGGGCAGCTCCTGGCGCTGGGGCTGCTCATTGTGCTGCAGCGGACCATGGGGCCAGACCCGCTGGCGGACTGGG
>JAIYAO010000087.1 GCA_027488965.1 Alphaproteobacteria bacterium | reverse complement strand
CGGCGTGCGGGGCGATGGTGTTCAGACACCGCTCCCCGGTCCCGCTGCGTTCGTCCCACCCTTGTGGGTCTGCACAGCGCTGTTCACGCTCAACCGCATCGCCCCCGCGCCGTTGAACAGGTGGATCCGGCTGCCCTCCTGCGGAGGCGATGCGTGCAATCTAACACAAGTTGGATGCTGTGGGATAAGGCGCGCGCATTTTGCCGACAGCGAGGCACGCGGGCCTTCGGCCTGCATCGCTTTTTGTTGATAAACAAGCAGAAGCTGTGGGCCGGAGGCCCGCGCTCTCAATTGCATCAACGCGGCGTTTGCATGGACAAGCGCAACCTTCCGCGCGTTACGGGCGCAGCACCATCCGCCCCACCACCTGGCCGCCGCGCAGGTCGTCGAGCGCAGCGTTGGCTTCCGCGAGCGGGCGCTCGTGCATCAGCGGCGGCGCGATACGGCCCTCGCGCATCAGGGCCATGAGGTCGTTGGCCTCCTTGAGCGAGCCCACGTAGGAGCCCATCAGCGACATGGCCTTGAACGGCAGGCTGGGGATCGGCAGCGGGATGGCGCCGCCGTAGAGGCCCACCACCACCACGCGTCCGCCGCGCCGGATCGCGCCGATGGCGAAGCCGAGCGTCGCCGGCGCGCCCACGAAGTCGATGGCGCCGACGATGTCGCCCCGCGCCATGAGCGCTTCCAGCGCCTTGGGATCGGCGGGATCGACGGCTTCCGTGGCGCCGCGCTCCAGCGCCGTGGCGCGCGCCGAGGCGCTGACGTCCGCCGCGATGATCGGGCCGTCATGCAGGGCAGCGGCTGCGGCGAGCCCCGCAAGGCCCACGCCGCCGAGGCCGATGAGCAGGATCGGCGCGCCCTTCTCCATGCCGGCGATCTTCAGGTACGCCGCGTACGCCGTGAGCCCCGAGCACATGGCGACGCCCCCGGCGCCGGGCGGGAGATTGCCGCACGGGATCAGCGCTTCGGCGATGGGCACATGGACGGTATCGGCGTAGCCGCCGTGGATGCGCGTGCCGAGCCCCTGGTTGGCGGCGCACAGGTGCTGCTCGCCGCGCACGCACGCCGCGCAGACCTGGCAGCCGATCCACGGGAACACCGCCACGCGGTCGCCCACCTTCACGTGGGGGTTCTTTTGCGCAGCCTCGGGGCCAAGCGCCTCCACCACGCCCTCGATTTCGTGGCCCATGATCAGCGGCAGGAGCGCCGTCGGCAGCTCCACTGCCGGGGCGTCCTTGCCCATGTCGAACTTGCCGTCGTGGATGTGGACGTCGGAGTGGCATACGCCGCAGCCCGTGACGCGCACGCGGGCCTCTGCGCCCTTCAGGGCCGGGAGATCGACGGTGATGGCCTCGAGCGGCTTGCCGAAGGCGGTGACGGCCTGTCCGTGCATGGCGTTTCTCCCGTGTGTGTTGAGTGCGATCCTAGAGTCCGCGCCGCGCGATGTCGCGTCCATAGTGCTACAGTGGCCGCTGCAGGGCGTGGAGACGAACGATGACCGACGCGGAACTGGACGACATCATCGCCCGCACGGCATCCGCCAGCCTGGCGTGGATGCAGGGCGACTGGGCGCGCGGCTACGGCCCGTTCATCGCCGATGGCGAGGATGTGACGATCTACGGCCCGTTCGGCGGACCGGCGGTGCGCGGAGAGGCCTGGAAGGCGGCGGGGCCGGCGGCGGCGGCGCAGTTCCGCGACGGCGTGTCCGCGCTGCAGGTGATTTCAGCGTTCCGCTCCCAAGACCTTGCGGTGCTTGTGACGCTGGAAGAGCAGCGAGGCGACATCGCGGGCCACACGGATCATCCGTGGACGCTGCGCGTGACGCAGGTGTACAGGCGCTGCGCCGACGGCTGGCGCATCGTTCACCGCCACGCCGACCCGCTGGCGACGCGGCGCACGATGGATGAGACGCTGGGCCTCGCGGCGGGGTGATCCCGCCGCGCCCGGCCCTGGCGCCCGCTCCCTCACCGCCCCGTGGGCAGGTCCTTGTAGGCCACGTCCTTGTCCACGCGCACATCGCCCGGCAGGCCCAGCACGCGTTCGGCGATGATGTTCTTCAGGATCTCGTCCGTGCCGCCGGCGATGCGCAGGCCGGGCGCCCACATGTAGGCCTGCTGGAACGCAGCCTCCATCGGCGCCATGCCCTGATCGACGACGATGCCGAAATGGTCCTGCGCCTCGATCGCGGCGTTGGCGATTTCCTGCATCTGGTTGGCGTTGATGATCTTGCCGATGGAGCTTTCCGGCCCCGGCGTCTGGCCTTTCGAAAGGGCCGTCATGGTGCGGTACTTGCCGAGCTTGTAGCCCTCGGCGCGGACATACCAGTCCGCCAGCTGCGCGCGGAAGGCGCCGTCCTGCGCCAGCGTGCCGCCGTTGGCGGTGGGCAGGGCGCGCGCGAGTTCGAGGATTTCCTTGTAGTCCGGCCCCGAGGAGCCGCCCACGGCAAGGCGCTCGTTCATCAGCGTGACCAGCGCCACCGTCCAGCCGTTCCCCTCGCCGCCCAGCATCTGGGAATGCGGGATGCGCACGTCGGTGAAGTACACTTCGTTGAAGTTGGAGCCGCCCGACATCTGGTGGATCGGCCGCACCTCCACGCCCGGGCTCTTCATGTCCAGGAAGAACATGGTGAGGCCCTTGTGCTTGGCCACGTCCGGGTTGGTGCGCACCAGCAGGATGCCGTAGTCCGAATAGTGGGCGCCGGACGTCCACACCTTCTGGCCGTTGACGACCCACTCGTCGCCGTCGCGCACGGCCTTCGTCTTGAGGCCGGCCACGTCCGATCCCGCCGACGGTTCGGAGAACAGCTGGCACCAGATCTCCTCGCCGCGCAGCGCGGGGGCGACGAAGCGCTGCTTGTACTCCTCCGTGGTGAACGCGATGACCGTGGGGATGCACATGCCGAGGCCGATGGCGAAGGGGCCTGCGGGCGCGTCGAACTTCGCCTCTTCCTGGCCGAAGATCACCGAGTAGATGGGCGCGAGGCCCTGGCCGCCCTGCTCCTTGGGCCACGTGATGCCGGCGAAGCCCGCCTCGGCCTTGGCCTTCTGGTAGGCCTTCGCGGCGGCGAGATACTCCTTGTCCGACAGGGTGCGCGCGAGGCCCGCGCTGTCGTCGCTCTTGGGCTTCACCGCCTTCTGCAGGAACGCCTGCGCCTTGGCGCGGAAGGCGGCTTCTTCGGGGCTATCGTTGAAGTCCATGGCGGGTGCTCCCTGTTTGCGGCCATGCTAGGCGCGCGCCGGTCCCCGGGCAACGGCGCCCCAAGGTCAATCGGGGCCGATGACGGCTGCGACATGAATGTGCTATTTCCGGTCGATGAACGCACGTCCGCTCATCGCCCTGGCCGCCCTTGCCCTGCTAGGCGCCTGTACGCTCGGCCGCAGCATCTACGCCGAGCCGGACGACGCCATCGCGCGCTGCAACGCCCTGCCGGAACCGGGCGACCGCGCTGCCTGCATCGAGCGCCTCGGCCGCGAGACCCACGCCCGGCGGGACGCCCCCCGCGTGGGCCCGCCCGCCTGCCACCCCGCGTCCACGGACAAGATCCGGCGCGACGAAGAGCGGTGCTGAAAACTACGCCGCGTTCCGCCGCTCCAGCCTCGACACCAGCTTCTCCTTCCACACCGGCAGCGCGCCGGCCTGCACGGCGAGCAGCTTGGCGCGGCGGTAGAAGAGGTGGCAGTCCACGTCCCAGGTGAAGCCCATGCCGCCGTGGGTCTGGATGTTTTCCTTGGAGGCGAGATGGTAGGCCTCGATGCCCGCCACGCGCGCAGCGGCAGCCGCCAGCGGCAGCTCGGCGGCGTCCGTGGACAGCGCCCACGCGCCGTAGAACGCGTTCGAGCGCGCCACTTCCAGCGCCACGTACATGTCCGCCAGCTTGTGCTTGATCGCCTGGAAGGAGCCGATCTGGCGGGAGAACGCGAAGCGGTTCTTGGCGTAGTCCACCGCCATGTCGAGGCAGGCCTGGCTGCCGCCGATCTGTTCGAACGCCAGCAGCACGGCCGCGCGGTCCAGCACCTGCTCGGCCTGCACCCAGCCTTCGCCCACAGCGCCGAGGCGCTCGGCCTTGACCTTGTCGAAGGTTAGCTTCGCGTGGCCGCGGGAGGGATCGAGCGTCTTCAGCGTCTCGCGCGTCACGCCCGGCTGGGCGAGGTCCACCAGCACGAGGGAGACGCCCGCGCCTTCGCGCGCCACCACCACCGCGTGGGTGGCGCAGTCCCCGTCCGTCACCGGCGTCTTGACGCCCGACAGCGTCCCGCCCTCAAAGCTGCACGAGAGCGACGCCGCCGACGCCGCCCCCGGCCCCTCGCTCACTGCGAAGCAGCCGATCACGGAGCCGTCCGCCACCTTGGGCAGCACGGCGGCCTTCTGGGCGTCCGTCCCTGCCAGCATCACCGCCTCGGCGAAGAAGTAGAGGGAGGAGGCGAACGGGATCGGCGCGCAGGCGCGGCCCATCTCCTCGGCCAGCACGCACAACTCAAGGCGCCCAAGCCCCAGCCCCCCGTGCTCCTCCGGGATGGCCACGCCCAGCCAGCCCAGTTCCGCCACGCCCTTCCACAGGGCGGCGTCGAACGAGACGTCGGCCTTCTCGAGCACGCCGCGCACGGCCTTGGCGCTCGACTTGTCGGCCAGGAACTTGCGGGCCTGATCCTTCAAGGCTTTCTGGTCGTCGCTGAAATCGAAGTTCACGGGCGCTCCTCCGGGGCTCTTTGGAGCCACCATAGCGCCTGTGCGGCCCCGCGAAAGACTAACCCCGCGTAAACGCCTGCCCGCCGTCGGCCCCCGCCTTCACGGAACTTCAACGCCCTTTGCCTATGGTGCGGGACTTTCCTGGAGCATCCCCATGGCCAAGGCCCTCTTCCACAAGGGACAGCGCGTCTTCGTGAAGTCCGTCGGCACCTGGGCCGACGTGGAGCAGGTGCTGCCGCAATGGGTGAAGGGCTGCGAGGAGCCGCTCAAGGTCTTCTACGACGTGGGCCTCGGGCGCGAGTTCGCCGGCCATGAACTGGTGGGCGAGGACCAGCGCCGCGCACGCCGCTTCGACGACGACATCGAGAGCTGGCGCATCCTGCGGCTGCGCTGCCAGTGGGAGTTCGACGGCGTCGACGACAAGAACAAGCGCAAGGGCACGTTCCCGGTGGTGGTCACCGACACGCTCGACTGGGGCGGCTGGCGGGTGCCGAAGGCCGAGTACGACCGCGACCCCGACCGCATCGAATACCAGGCGCGCATTCTCGCCAACGGCCTGCGCCTGATGCGCGTGGCCCGCGAGCTGGCGCTGTTCGGCGAGGAGCACACCAACCTGCCGCCCGTGCTGGCGGAGCTGGCCGCCCGCGCCGACGACATCCTGCGCGAGGTGCACTACGACCCCACGATCACCACCATGGAATCCATCGCGGCCGAGTAGCGCGTCAGGCCGGCCGCCAGATGCGGTACTCCACGCCGGGCGCAGCGATGCGCCCTTCCCCGATGAGGAACGTGGTGTTGAGCCACGCGTAGCGGGCGTCGCCCGTCTCAATGCGGGGATTGGTGTAGAAGTGCTGGTCGGCGAAGTCGGTGGCGGTCCCCGTCTCCAGCGCCTTCTGGACCACGGCGTTGAGCTCAAGCAGGCCGCCGTACTGCACGTAGAGAAATGCGCCGTCGTGCGTTTCCACCTGCGCGCGCACATCGACGCGCAGATACCCGTCCGGCCCGATCAGCGCCCATTCCCCGCCGCCGAGGATGCGCCCGCGCAGCCGGTCTCCGGTCACCTCGCCGCCGTCGATCTCGTAGTACATGCGCACGCCGATGGGGCCGGCGCCGATGGGCACGGGCGGCTTCAGCGTGGCGCGAAACGTGGCTTCCTGGACGAGCTTCATGGGCGGTCTCCCCGGCGCGGCAGGCGCGCGGCATCCGCCGCCCGCTCTCCGTCGCTGCGGCATCTGAGCATGACGGCGCGGTCATCGTCGATGGATATGTGATCGGCCCGCAAGCCCGGTTGATTTTCGCCCCCCGAGCGGCACAAGTGACCCCCTGCCGGAGGTGATGTCCCATGTTGGTCCTGCGTGAAGAAGGCGCCGCCGCCGTCCGGCTGGCCGACTACCGCCCCTGCGACTACGCCATCGACGACATCGCGCTTCACTTCGCGCTGGAGCCCAGCGCCACGCGCGTGCGCGCGGTGTCGACCGTGCGCCGCACCGCCGGGGCGCCCGCGCCGCTGGTGCTGGACGGCGCCAACCTCTCCATGGAGCGCATCGCCATCGACGGCGTGGCGCTCAGCGCCGACGCCTACGTCATCGAACCGGAGAAGCTGATCATCCATGCGCCGCCCGCGGCGTTCACGCTGGAGATCGACACGCTCATCAATCCCGCCGCCAATACGGCGCTTGAGGGGCTCTACGTTTCGGGCGGG
>JAIYAO010000125.1 GCA_027488965.1 Alphaproteobacteria bacterium | reverse complement strand
TCTACAATTACACGCCCTCGGTACCCACGGGCTGGTACGTGCGCAGCTCAGATGATCTCGCGCGCGGCGCTTTGGTGACCGTGCGTGCGCAGGACGTGGCGCCGGACTACGCCGCAGCGCGCAACTTCACAGATGCGGGCGATCGCTTCATCAAGCGCATCGCCGCGATAGATGGCGACCGCGTCTGCGTTGAGGACGACGCCATTCGCATCAATGAGCGCACCGTGGCGCACCGTGCGGCGCAGGACAGCCAAGGGCGCGCACTGCCGCATTGGCGCGGGTGTCGTACGCTTGTCGCCGATGAAGTCTTCTTGATGGGCGATACGCCAGACAGTTTCGACAGCCGCTATTTCGGGCCGGTGTCCGCCGCTGACATCGAAGGCGTCTGGCGGAAACTTTTCTAAGAGCCAACGTGGAAACAACAAACACGGTGGAAGGCTAGATAAAGGGAGAGTCGTTCTCTACGCCAAGTGGTTGAATGCCATGGCGCAAACGCACCGTGCGGAGCACAATCGCACAGTGCGCCGCACGGTGCGCGCACAGTGCTGGCGAATATCGCACCGATGACTTCCTCGACGATCACCGCACCGGCCTTTCGATTCAGTAAATTGCTGCGCGACGCCATGCGCGGCGAAACGTTCTCTCCCGGCTCGCGCTTGCGAATTGCGCGCCCGATCGATGCGGAGAGTCTCACCGGCCGCCACGAAGGACGCGGCCGCAGCAGCGCCGGAGCAACGCCAGCGCTGTCGTCTCAATTGCAGCAGCGCATCGGCTCCTCGCGCAAAGCCGCGAAGGGTTTGGGCAGATCCGGCAAGTTCAAGTTCGACCCGCGCCAACGCGCGATCGTGAAGGTCCATTATTTCGGCCATGGCGGAGGCGGCGGCGCAGCGCTTGGCGCGCACGCCCGCTATGTGGCGCGCGATGCGGCCGCCAAGGCGCCGTCACCGCCGCTGCCTGGCGACGAGACGCCTGTGAACGGCGAGCGAGAAGTCGAAGCGCCGGCGAACGCGCATGCGCGCTATCTCCAGCGCGGCGCCGAACGATCGGTCTTTTACGATGCGCTGGACGACAGCGTCGACGGCGGCGCGCGCGCTGCGGCGTGGGCCCGCGAGGACCGGCGCCACTTCCGTCTTATCCTCTCCGCAGAAAACGGCGGCAGGCTCGGCGATCTGAAGAGCTACACCCGCGAAGTGATGCGGCGGGCGGAGCTCGCCCTCGGAACCCGGCTGACCTGGATCGCGGTCGACCATTGGGACACGGACAACCCGCACACGCACATCATTCTGCGGGGCCGCCACGAGGATGGGCGCGATCTTGTAATCCCGCGCGAGTATGTGAGCCACGGCTTCCGCTCGGCGGCGCAGGACATCGCCACCGAACGCCTTGGCCCTCGCGGGCGGGACGACGCCCGCCTGGCGCTGGAGCGGGAGGCGCGTGCGCATCGTCCAAGCCGGCTCGACCGCATGATTGAGGGTCAGCTCGATGAGCAAGGGCGGGTTCGCCTGGCCCACCTCCAAGCGCCGGACCGGTCGCCGGAGGTGACCGATGCGCTGAAAGCCCGGGCGCAGGAACTCAAACGCCTTGGCCTCGCCACCGAAATTGGTCGCAACATCTTTCAGTTCGAGCCGGAATGGCAGGGTCGGCTAAAGGCGATGGAGCTCCACCTCGATATCCGCAAGGGTCTGGTGCGCGCGCGCACACAGGACCTCTCGCGCAGCCTTCCCGACCCGGCGCGGCAAATGTCGAAAGCGCTGAAGCTGCCGCCCGGCTTGGATCGCTAGGGCGCTCATCACGCTTGCGCCTTTGGCGCTCTTGTGTTCGCATGTTCGCACCGAGGATCGGCGTCCGCGCAAGCAGGACGACCAGATAATGAATCCGGGAATCAACCCGGTCGAACAGCAGCGCCTCATTCCCTTTCAGGAAATGGCGCCATGCACTTCAATCTTTTCGACCTATCTTCGCTCCATATCTTCCCAACGATCCCGCAACCCTTCCTTGTCGCGGCCGCAGTGTTTCTTGCGCTTTGGGTGCTGGTCCGCTGGGGTTCGCCGCTCCTCCTTCTCTACGCGCTGACGCGCGTGTGTGTCGGCGAGTGGGGCCAAGCCATGCTTGCGGTCGCGTTTGCCGTCCTGATTGAGTTCGGGAACGGCTGTGCATCCTGTCTTGAGTGGAACGCGTACGGACGCGACGCGTGGCTGCGGCAGCAAGCGCGCGATCGCGCGCGTCAGTGAACGGCGTTTCCGGACCGTTTCCCGCCCTTTCCCGACGTTTCCCGTCATCTCCGGGCGAATCGCGACGCGAAAGATGGCGGCCGAGGCCGATATTGGCCGAGCCATGGAGAACGCCATGACCGACGTTGCAGAAATGCCCGCTCAAGTTCGCAAGCAAATGCCCACCTCGTCCGCGCCACTCCGGCAAGCGATCACGCGACCGCAATTGCGCAAGCTCGTGCCGCTGGGCGACACGACGATTTGGGAAATGGAGCAACGCAACGAATTCCCGCGCCGCTTCTTCCTGACCTCGCGCTGCGTCGCGTGGGATTTTCAGGAGGTGCAGGACTGGCTGGCTGCGCGCATGCACGCTGCCGAGGAAGGCCGCGTGAAGCGCGCGCCCACGCCGGATGTCGGCCGACGGCGCACGAGGCCGGTCAGACGTTAGGATCGTGGATAGAGAGGGTCGATGTCGGCGGGGTCAGGGTTGGCGTGTACTTCTCGCCCCGCGTCCAGGCATCGACCATATTCGCCCACTCCTGCAACATGTGCCGGCGATGCGGCTCATATTCGGCCTTGTTGTAGACGCCGCGTGAAGAACGGTTGTCCTCATGCGCCAGGCACTTCTCGATCCAGTCGCTGTTGAAGCCCGCCTCATTCAGAAGTGTTGAGCCGGTCCGCCGCAGATCGTGGACCGTGAACGGCGCGAGCGGAAGATTTTCCTTTTTAGCGAGTTCGGCAATCGCCGTCGTGACGCGATTGAACGTCGCCCGCGACATCGGCTCATTGGCCTCGTAGCGCGAGGGCAAGAGATAGCGCGAATTGCCTGCGCAGGTCTTGAGCGCGACCATGATGTCGAGCGACTGCCGCGACAGATACACATTGTGCGGCTTCTTGCGCTTCATCCGTTCCTTGCTGATCGACCAGACCGCATTCTCGAAATCAACCTCGGCCCAGACGGCGTCTTGCAACTCGCTCTTACGGACCATGGTGAGCAGGATCAGCTTCAGCCCGAGGCGGATCGTCGGCAGTGTCGCGATCCGCTCAAGCAGGGACAGCATGATGCGGATTTCGCCGGGCGACAGCGCCCGGTCGCGCACCTCGAATTGCGCGATCGACGCTGGGCCCACTTCATCGGCCGGATTGGCGACCTTCTCACCGTGCAGAATAGCGAAGCCGTAGATCTGCTTGACGATATCGCGCACGTGGATGGCGGTGGCCGGGGCGCCCCGATCCTTCACGCGCGCGCAGAGCACGCGAAGATCGTCCGGGCCGATCTCCGCTAAGAGACGGTTCTTCCATTCGGGATGGATGTCGCGCTCATAGATCGCGCGGCGCATGGCACGGGTACTGTCCGCCATGCGCGCTTGCTTGAAGTAACGCAGTCCGACTTCGCCGAACCGATCAGCTTGGACCAGCTTACGCTTTTCCTTCTGCTTCTTGATGGCCGGCGACTGGCCTTCGCTCAGAAGCTGGCGCGCCTCCCCGCACTTGGTTCGGGCCTCTGACAACGAGAGGCCGCCAGCATCAGGCGCGTACTTGCCAATGGTGAGCGTCTCGCGCCGGCCATTGAAACGATAGTCGTACCGGAACGTGATGAGGCCTGACGTGGCCACCAGCGCGTACATACCGTCACGGTCCCCGACCTTATAGATTTTCTCCTTTGGTTTCATCTTCTTGAGTGCAAGGTCGGTCAGCACGGGCGGCCCCTTCTGGCGCTATTTTTCGAGTTCTCCAGCCCATTTTTACCGTCAACGAAAACACCGTCAAGTTTTGCATTTTATCACGTTATTTCTTATACTTAGCCAAACTATGCGCGATGCGCTTGAGTTTGGACGCCTGACGGTAAGGGCAAATCGCGGGCTTCGCGTTCGAAGCGATACCGTCAAAATCACCGTCACGTGTTTCCGCTTGGAGCCGATCCTTGGCGATCGACACAGAGAGCTATTTTGTTGATTTTACGCGGTTTATAGGCTATTCAGCGAATGTCGGCGAAAGACGCCGAACCCTACTGAATCATTCCCACTCGATCGTCCCCGGGGGCTTGCTCGTCACGTCATACACGACGCGGTTGACGCCCTTCAC
>JAIYAO010000023.1 GCA_027488965.1 Alphaproteobacteria bacterium | reverse complement strand
GCCGTTGAACACCGTGCACGACTGCCCTCCATGCGGAGGCGATGAAGGCAAACTAACACAAGTTGGATGCTGTAGGATAAGGCGCGCGCATTTCTCTCGAAGACGAGGAGCGCGGGCCTCCGGCCCGCATCGTGTTTCCCTTGATGGACAAGGCAAAGATTGCGGGCCGGAGGCCCGCGCTCCCGATCGCGTTCGAGCGGCGTTTGTGTGGATAAGCGCAACTCCGCGCGGGTCAGCGCGCCGTGGCGAGAGCGGCGCGCGCCGCCGCTTCCGCTGCCGCGTTGCCGTACGCCACGAGGCCGTCGAACTCGAACTGGCCGGGCCGGCGGCCGTAGGGCACAGACGTTCCGTCCAGCATCATCACGCCGCCGCCCGCGGCGGCCAGCACCGCGTGGCCGGCCGCCACGTCCCATTCCTGCAGCGGCCCGTAGCGGGGATAGATGTCGGCCTCGCCCGTCGCCACGAGGCAAAACTTCAGGGAAGAGCTTGCACTCAGCATGTCCTCAGCGCCGACGGCGGCGGCGAACGCTTTCAGCTTGATCCCCGCGAACGTGGAGGAGGACACGATACGCCAGGGACCTGTGCGATCGGAGACGCGGATCGGCGTGCGCGACGTGCGCTCCTGGGCGGTGACGGGATCGCAGCGCGTCTGCCATGCACCCGCGGCGTCCCCCGCCCACAGCGCGCCGGTGGCGGGCGCATAGACGACGCCGAGCGTGGGACGGCCATCTTCGATAAGCCCGATATTGACGGTGAACTCGTCCTTCTTGCCCTCCGCGAAGCCCTTCGTGCCGTCCAGCGGATCGACCAGGAAGAACCGCGCGCCCACCTTCGGGATGCTGCCCGCGGAGACCTGCTCTTCCGCAATCACGGGGCAATCGGGTGCGATGCGGGCAAGGCCCGCGAGGATGATCGCCTCGGCGTACTGGTCGGCGATGGTGACGATGGAGCCGTCGGGCTTCTCCGACGTCTCAAAGCCCGCCTTCCAGATGCGGAAGATTTCGCGTCCCGCATCGCGGGCGATGACGACGATCTCGTCGAGCATCAGCGCGCTTTCGCAGCGGCGATGGCGATCTCGTCCGTGAGCGCGGCGAGCGCGTCGGCGCCGAACGCGTCATTGGCGAGCGCCAGCGCCGCGGTGGCGCGCAGGTAGCCGATCTTGTCGCCGCAGTCGTACACGCGGCCGGCGAACTTGAGCCCGTGGAAGGGCTGGTCCGCCATCAGCTTGCGCATGGCGTCGGTGATCTGGATTTCGCCGCCCGCGCCGCGCTCCTGCGTGGCGAGGATGTCGAAGATCTCCGGCTGCAGGATGTAGCGCCCGTTGATGTAGAGGTTGGACGGCGCCGTGCCCTTCGGCGGTTTTTCCACCATGCCGGTGATCGCAAAGCCCTGCGACTTCTGCGCGCCGGTGGCGACGATGCCGTACTGGTGCGCAAGCTCCGGCGCCACGGCGTTGACGCCGATCACGTTGCCGCCTTCCGCGCCGTACACGTCCATCATCGCCGCAAGGCACTGTCGGGCGCCGTCGTCGGGGACCATGATCATGTCCGGCAGCAGCAGCGCGAAGGGCTCGTGCCCGATCACGTCGCGCGCGCACCACACCGCATGGCCGAGGCCGTTGGGCGCCTGCTGGCGCACGAAGCTGACGGACCCCGGCGCCGGCAGGATCGCCTCCAGGTCGCCGAGCACGTCGGTCTTGCCCTTCTGGCGGAGCGTGTCCTCCAGTTCGTAGGCGCGGTCGAAGTAGTCCTCGATGGCGCTCTTGTTGCGGCCGGTGACGAAGACGATGTGTTCGATGCCCGCGTCACGCGCCTCGTCGATCACGTACTGGATGGCCGGCCGGTCGAACACGGCGAGCATTTCCTTCGGCACCGCCTTGGTGGCCGGCAGTACGCGGGTGCCGAGCCCGGCGACGGGCAGGACGGCTTTGCGGATCTTGGGCTGGGTCATCGGCGTGTTCTAGTGCGAGTTCGGGGAAGGTCAAAGCGGCGCGCGGACGACCTCATCCGCGGCCATGGGTCGAGACGGCATGGACGGGGTCGTCCATGCTCCGGGGGCCTACTCCACCGTCACCGATTTCGCGAGGTTGCGCGGCTGGTCCACGTCGGTGCCTTTGGTCACGGCCACATGGTAGGCCAGCAACTGGATCGGCGCGGCGTAGACGATGGGCGCGACGAAGCCGTGGCAGGCGGGCGCCTCGATGGCGGCCCAGGGCGCATCGCCTGCAGCGGCGATGCCGGCCTTGTCGGAGATCAGGATCACGCGTCCGCCGCGCGCGGCCACCTCCTGCAGGTTCGACAGCGCCTTCTCGAACAGCGCATCGTGCGGGGCGATCATCACCACCGGCGTGTGCTCGTCGATCAGCGCGATGGGGCCGTGCTTGAGTTCGCCGGACGCGAAGCCTTCGGCGTGGATGTAGGAGATTTCCTTCAGCTTCAGCGCGGCTTCCAGGGCGAGCGGGAAGAACGTGTCGCGGCCGAGATAGATGGCGCTGCGCGCTTCCGCCATCTGGTGCGCGAGGCGCACGATCACGTCCTCGCTGGCGGTGGCTTCCGCGATGAGACGCGGCGTCTCCAGCAGGGCGGCGGTGAGCTCGATCTCCTCGTCGCGGCTGATGTGGCCGCGCTGGCGCCCGGCCAGCACGGCGAGTGCGGCCAGCGTCGTCAGCTGCGCGGTGAACGCTTTCGTGGAGGCGACCCCGATCTCCGGGCCCGCCAGCGTCGGCGTGTTGACGCTGCACTCGCGCGCCATGGAGGAAGTGGGCACGTTGATCACGCCGATGGTGGCGAGACCGCGACCGGCCGCCAGGCGCAGGCCCGCCAGCGTGTCGGCGGTCTCGCCGGACTGGGAGATGACGAGCACGGCGTCGCCCGGTTCGCTGGCGGGATCGCGGTAGCGGTATTCACTCGCCACTTCGCATTCCACCGGCAGCTTCGCCAGCCGTTCGAACCAGTACTTGGCGATGCGCCCGGCGTAGTGCGCGGTGCCGCACGCCACGATGTGCAGGCGCTTCATGGAGGCGAAGTCGATCGCCTTGCCTTCGGGCAGCTCCACCGCCTGGTGCAGCGGGTTGACGTAGAGCGCCACCGTGCGGCCGATGGAGTCCGGCTGCTCGAAGATTTCCTTCTGCATGTAGTGGCGGTATTTGCCCTTCTCGATGGCGCCGGAGATCACCGGCACGTCGCGCACGCTGCGCACCACGTGCGTGCCGGCGGCGTCCGTCACGTCAGCGCCGCCGCGCCGCAGCACGATCACGTCGCCTTCCTCCAGGTACATGATGCGGCTGGTGAAGGGGGCGACGGCGATGGCGTCGGAGCCGAGAAACGCCTCGTCCTCGGTGAAGCCGGCCACCAGAGGGCTGCCGCGGCGGGCGCCGACGAGGAGATCCTCCTCGCCCTCGAACAGCGCGGCGATCGCATACGCGCCGCGCATGCGCGCGATGGCGGTCTTCACCGCTTCACCGGGCGCTGCGCCGTGGCGCACGCCTTCGGCGATGAGGGCGGCGATCACTTCGCTGTCGGTCTCCGATTCGAACGCGTGGCCGGCGGCGGTGAGTTCGGCGCGCAGGTCGCGGAAATTTTCGATGATGCCGTTGTGGACGATGGCCACGGGCCCCGCCTTGTGCGGGTGCGCGTTGCGCTCGTTCGGCGCGCCATGGGTGGCCCAGCGCGTGTGGCCGATGCCGCTGACGCCGGAAAGCGGCGCGTCCGCCAGCACGGCCTCGAGGTTGCGGATCTTGCCCGGCGCGCGCCGCCGCGCGATGCGCCCGTCCTCCAGCGTGGCGACGCCGGCGGAATCGTAGCCGCGGTACTCCAGCCGCTTGAGGGCTTCCACCAGCCGGGGCGCGGCGGGCTCGCCGCCCAGGATTCCGATGATGCCGCACATGGGCCGGGCCTCCTTCGTACGTGACGGGCGCGAGCTATGCCGGGGTGTGCGCGCGCTGGCGAATGAATTGATCTTACGGAATTCTACAACACAACGCCCATGGATTAACGGAGACCGACCGGCTAGAGAAAAGCCGTAGTATCAGCTGAGAAGACTGGCCATGGCGCGCGGTTACTTCGGGACGGACGGCATTCGCGGCACCGCCAACGCCTTTCCCATGACGCCGGAAGTGGCGCTGCGCGTGGGCATGGCCGCCGGCAAGCGCTACCGCAACGGCGGCGACCGGCGCCACTCCGTGGTGATCGGCAAGGACACGCGCCTGTCGGGCTACATGATCGAACCGGCGCTCGTGGCGGGCTTCACCGCGGTGGGCATGGACGTGGTGCTGTTCGGCCCGCTGCCGACGCCGGCGGTGGCGATGCTGACGCGGTCCCTGCGCGCCGATCTCGGCGTGATGATCTCGGCCTCGCACAACAAGTACACCGACAACGGCATCAAGCTGTTCGGGCCGGACGGCTACAAGCTGTCGGACGCCACCGAGATGGAGATCGAGGCGCTGATGAGCGTGCCGCTCGATGCGGGGCTTGCGGCGCCGGAGTCGCTCGGCCGCGCGCAGCGCATCGACGACGCGCAGGCGCGCTACATCGAGATCGTGAAGGCCACGTTCCCGCGGGGCCTGCGCCTCTCGGGCCTGCGCATCGTGATCGATTGCGCCAACGGCGCCGCCTACAAGGTGGCGCCCAAGGCGCTGTTTGAACTGGGGGCGGAGGTGTTCACGGTCGGTGTGGAGCCGAACGGCACGAACATCAACCAGGAGGTGGGCTCCACCGACGTGCGCGCGCTCAAGGAAGCGGTGCTGAAGTACCGCGCCGACATCGGCATCGCGCTCGATGGCGACGCCGATCGCGTGGTGCTGGTGGACGAACGCGGCGCCATCGTCGACGGCGACCAGCTCATGGCGCTGGTGGCCACGTCGTGGAAGAAGGCCGGTGCGCTCAAGCAGCCGGGCATCGTGTCGACAATCATGTCCAACCTCGGGCTGGAGCGGTACCTGAAGACGCTGGACCTGAAGATGGAGCGCACCAAGGTGGGCGACCGCTACGTGGTCGAGGCGATGCGTGCAAAGGGCTACAACGTGGGCGGCGAACAGTCCGGCCACATCATCCTGTCGGATTTCTCCACCACGGGCGACGGCCTGATCGCGGCGCTGCAGGTGCTGGCGGTGCTCGTGGAGTCGGGCAAGCCCGTGTCGGAGGTGTGTCACCTGTTCGAACCCGCGCCGCAGGTGCTGGAGAACGTGAAGATCGCGCCCGGCAAGAAGCCGCTCGATGCGGCGGAGGTGCAGGCGGTGATCAAGGCGGCGGAGAAGAAGCTGGGCGCCAAGGGCCGCGTGGTGGTGCGCCCGTCCGGCACGGAGCCGCTGGTGCGCGTGATGGCCGAGGGCGAGGACGAAGGCGCCGTGCGCGCGATCGTCGCCGAGATCGTGGCGGCCGTGCGCAGCAATGCGGTGGCGGCCTAGGGTCGGCGCCGCGCGCCGGAACGACGAGTCCCGCTACAGCAACTCCCCGCGCCCGCGCGCCTTCAGCTCTTCCACGATGCGCTTGACATCCTGCGTGCGGCTGCGCGGCAGCACGAGCACGGCATCGGGCGTCTCGATCACCACGAGGTCCTCCACGCCCACCAGCGCCACCAGCCGCCCGCTGGAGCGGACGTAGCACCCCTTCGAGTCGAGCACGATCACGTCGCCGCTGGTGACGTTGGCGTCGTCGTCGCCCACGCCGATCTCGTGCAGGGCAGCCCAGGCGCCCACGTCGTTCCACGCCATCGTGACGGGCACCACGGCGGCGCGATCGGTCTTTTCCGCCACCGCATAGTCGATGGAGTCGGAGGGGCAGGCGGCCCAGGCCGCTGCATCCAGGGTGCGCACCTGGCCATGCCGTGCGCCGCCGCGCCACGCGTCCGCCACGGCCGCGTGCATCTGCGGTGCGAAGCGGGCAAGCTCGTCGAGGAAGAATTGCGCGCCGAACATGTAGATGCCGGCGTTCCAGGTGCTGCCGCCGGCGGCGAAGAGCTGCTCGGCGATCTCGCGCTTCGGCTTTTCCATGAACTTCGCCACCGCGAAGCCCGCGCCGAGCGGTGCGCCGGCGGTGATGTAGCCGTAGCCCGTGTTCGGCCCGTCCGGCTCGATGCCGAAGGTGACGAGGCGGTTGTCCGCCGCGAGCGAGGCGCCCTTGGCCATGGCCGCGGCGAAGGCGGCGAGATCGCCCACGAAGTGATCGGACGGCAGCATCAGCACGATGGCGTCGGGCGCGGTCTCCAGCGCGGCGAGGGCTGCGAGTGCTGCGGCCGGCGCGGTGTTGCGTCCCTCCGGCTCCAGGATCACCTGCGCGTCGGCGGGCGCTTCCGCGGTGACGACCGCGCGCATGCTCTCGCCGGCGATCAGCACGGGGGCCGTGGCGCCAGGCGCATGCGCGGCCCGCGCGATGGTCTCGGCCAGCAGCGTGGCCTCCGAGGTCAGCGGGTGGAACTGCTTGGGCCGCGCGGTGCGCGACAGCGGCCAAAGCCGCGTGCCCGAACCGCCGCATAGAACCGCGGGAACGATGATGGTCATGGCCGTCCGATGCTGACGTAGGTGAAGCCGCGTTCGCGCATCTCTTCGGGGCGGTAGATGTTGCGCAGGTCGACGACGAGCGGGGTGTTCAGCGCGGCCTTGACGCGCTTCCAGTCCAGCGCGCGGAACTGGTCCCACTCGGTGAGGATGGTCATGGCGTCGGCGCCGGCCACGCACTCGTAGGGGCCCTTCGCAAACTCCACGTCGCGCAGCATCTGGCGCGCCTCGGCGACGCCCTCGGGATCGAACGCGCGCACGGTGGCGCCTGCGGCCTGCAGCGCGGGAATGATGTCCAGCGCGGGCGCATCGCGCATGTCGTCGGTGTTCGGCTTGAAGGTGAGGCCCAGCACGGCGATGGTCTTGCCCGCCACATCGCCGCCGGCGGCGTCGATGATCTTCTGCGCCATGCTCTTCTTGCGGGCGTCGTTGACCTTCACGGTCGCCTCGATGAGCCGCGTGGGCGCGCCCGCTTCCTGCGCCGTGCGCACCAGCGCCAGGGTGTCCTTCGGGAAGCAGGAGCCGCCGTAGCCCGGCCCCGCGTTGAGGAACTTGGACCCGATGCGGTTGTCGAGGCCGATGCCGCGCGCCACTTCCTGCACGTTGGCGCCCACCGCCTCGGAGAGATCGGCCATTTCGTTGATGAAGGTGATCTTCATGGCGAGGAAGGCGTTCGCCGCATACTTGATGAGCTCGGACGTGCGCCGCTCGGTGAACACGATGGGCGTTTCGTTGAGGAAGAGCGGCCGGTAGAGCTCCTCCATGCATTTGCGCGCGCGCGGATCGTCAGCGCCGCCCACCACCACGCGGTCGGGCCGCTTGAAGTCATTGATGGCGGCGCCTTCGCGCAGGAATTCGGGGTTGGACACCACGGCGAACTCCGCATCCGGGCGGCGCTTCCTGATGCGCGCCTCCACCTCGTCGCCGGTGCCCACGGGCACCGTCGATTTGGTGACGACCACCGTGTAGCCCTGCATGCGATCGGCGATCTCCTCGGCGGCGGCGAAGACGTAGGAGAGGTCGGCGTGGCCGTCCCCGCGGCGCGAGGGTGTGCCCACCGCGATGAACACCGCGTCCGCGGACTTCAGCGCCTCGGTGGGATCGGTGGTGAAGTGCAGCCGCTCCTCGCGCACGTTCTGTTCGACGAGATCCTCAAGGCCCGGCTCGAAGATCGGCATGTGGCCGTCCTTCAGGCGCGCGATCTTGGAGGCGTCCTTGTCCACGCAGGTCACGTCGTGGCCGAAGTCCGCGAAGCACGCGCCGGAGACCAGGCCGACATACCCCGTGCCGATGACTGCTACGCGCATGCCTCAGATCTCCTGGTTGTAGGCGCCGACTTCGCTGAACCGCGCGAGGCGGGGCTTCGCTTCCTGATGGAAAAGCGCGCGCATGTCGTCGTCGCTCGTCATGCTTTCGACGACCACCACGAGTTCGGGCTTGTTCGACGAGGCCCGCACCAGGACCCATGAGCCGTCTTCCAGCGTGACGCGCGCGCCGTTGACGGTGTTCACGTCGCGGATCTTGCGGCCGAGGATCGTCCCGCCGGCTGCGGCGAGCGCCACATAGTCGGCGACCACGTCGTCGATGACGCCGTACTTCACCTCGTCCCCGCAATGGGCGGACATGGTCAGCGACGTCCAGGTCAGCGGCAGGTCGGCTTTCAGCGCCGAGAGCTTCGCCCCGCCCGCCCGATCGAGCATGGCCATCACGGCGCGCGCGGCGACGAGACCGTCGTCATAGCCCCGGCCGTAGGGCGCGCGCAGGAAGAAGTGGCCGGACTTCTCGAAGCCCGCCAGCGCATCCAGTTCATTGGTGCGACGCTT
>JAIYAO010000063.1 GCA_027488965.1 Alphaproteobacteria bacterium | reverse complement strand
TCCTCTCCTCCGGACGGCACTCCGGCGTCTTTTTCCAGAAGAACTTCATCTTCATGGATCCCGCGCGCACCGAAAAGGTCTGCCGGGCGCTGGCGGAGAAGGCGCGCGCCGCCTTCGGCCGGATCGATGTGGTGGTGTCCCCGGCGGTGGGGGCGATCATCCCAGGCTACGAGACCGCCCGTCACCTCGGCGCCCGGGCCCTTTTCGTGGAGCGCGAGGAGGGCCGCTTCCAGCTGCGCCGCGGCTTCGAGATCCGCTCCGGCGAGCGCGTGCTGATGGTGGAGGACGTGGTCACCACCGGGCTTTCGTCGCGCGAGTGCCTCGACGCCATTCGCGGCCATCCGGGGGAACTGGTGGGCGCGGCCTGCCTGATCGACCGTTCGGCGGGGGCCGCAGAGATCGGCGTCCCGCTTGTGGCGCTCGCCCGAGTCGATGCGCCGAGCTATCCGCCCGATGCATTGCCCCCTGAACTCGCCCGCCTGCCGGCGGTGAAACCGGGCAGCCGCCACCTTGGCGGTTGAGCCCGGCGCATCGCCCTGTACCCTCCCACCATGAAGGCTCCCATGCCCGCCGCCATTCCCCGCCTCGGGGTGAACATCGACCACGTCGCCACCATCCGGAACGCCCGGGGCGGCGCCCATCCGGACCCCGTCCGGGCCGCACAGGCGGCGGCGGAAGCCGGCGCGGACGGCATCACGCTGCATGTCCGGGAGGATCGCCGCCACGTCCGCGAGGAGGACCTCGCGCGCCTGTCCACCTCCGTGACGCTGCCGATCAACCTCGAAATGGCCTGCACCCCGGAGATGCTGGCCATGGCGCTGGCCGCCCACCCCAACGCCTGCTGCCTCGTGCCGGAACGGCGTGAGGAGCGGACCACGGAGGGGGGGCTGGATGTGGCCCGGGGCCACAATGAGGTGGCGCCCTACGTGACGCGCCTGCGCGATGCGGGCATCCGCGTCTCCCTGTTCATCGATCCCCACCCCGTCCAGATCGCCGTGGCGCACGCGCTGGGCGCGCCGGTGGTGGAACTGCACACCGGCGCCTACTGCGCGGCCGTGACCTCCGGCGACATCATGCGGGCGGAGACCGAGCTGGACGCGATCCGCGCCGCCGCCGCCGCGGGGGCGGCGCTCGGCATCGAAATCCATGCGGGCCATGGGATCACCTTCGACTCGGTGGGCCCCGTGGCCGCCGTCCGGGAGATCGCCGAGCTCAACATCGGCCATTTCCTGATCGGGGAGGCGATCTTCACGGGGCTGGATGCGGCGGTCCGCCGGATGAGGGCGCTCATGGCGGAGGCCCGCACCCGGTGACCGCCGTCCGCGCTAGCCTTATTTCCATGAGATATGGGCCGTGATCCTCGGCATCGGGTCGGACCTGATCGACATCCGCCGGATCGAGCGCGCCCTGGCCCGCCACGGCGCTCGCTTCGTCGCCCGCCTCTACACCGCCGAGGAGCAGGCCCGCGCCGAACGCCGCCCGGCCCAGCGCGCCGCCAGCTACGCCAAGCGGTTCGCGGCCAAGGAAGCCTGCGCCAAGGCCCTCGGCACGGGCATCCGGCGGGGGGTCTACTGGCGCGACATGGGGGTGGTGAACCTGCGGTCCGGACAGCCGGGCATGGTGCTGACCAACGGCGCAGCCGCACGGTTGGCCGAAATCTTGCCTCAAGGTTATAGAGCTATCGTGCACGTAAGCCTGACGGATGATTTTCCGTTGGCGCAGGCGTTCGTCGTCATCTCGGCCGAGCGGGAGGGGATCCCGGGGGCCGGGTCCCCGCAGAATGTGAGAACCGAATGAGAGTCCAGGTCGATACCTCGCCCGCCGGCCTGACCGCCTTTTGGGAAAACGTGAAGACGATCGTCTACGCCTTGCTTCTGGCCATGGTGATCCGGTTCGCCATCGCCCAGCCGTTCCGCATTCCCTCCGGCTCTATGCAGCCGACCCTGCTGGTGGGGGACTACATCGTGGTGACCAAGTGGTCCTACGGCTACAGCCGCTTCTCGTTGTCGCCGCTTCACTTCGGCCCACCGGGGCGCATCTTCGGGTCGAAGCCCGAGCGCGGCGACATCATCGTGTTCCGTCCCGGCAACGCGCCGGACAAGGATTTCGTCAAGCGCCTGATCGGCCTGCCGGGCGACAAGATTCAGATCGTGGACAGCCAGCTCTACATCAACGACGAACCGGTGAAGCGCGAACTCCTCGGCGAGCGCCTGTTCACCGAACAGACCGGCGAGCAGGTCCAGCTCAAGGCCTATGCGGAGACGCTGCCCAATGGCGTCACCTACACCACGTTTGACCGCTACGATGGCCAGGGCGACCACACCGCCGTCTACGAGGTGCCGGAAGGACATTACCTCATGCTCGGCGACGACCGGGACAATTCCTCCGACAGCCGCCACGAGACGGGCGGCTTCGGTTACGTTCCGTACGATCACCTCGTGGGCAAGGCGCGCTTCGTGTTCGTGTCGTTCGACGAAACCACCTCGCTGTTCCGTCCCTGGACCCTCCTCACCGGCTTCCGCGGCGAACGCTTCGTGCATGGCGTCCACTGAGCAAGACCTCGAGAGGCGTCTCGGACGCACGTTCCGCCGCAAGTCCCTGCTGCGCGAGGCGCTGACCCACGCCAGCGTGGGCGGCGAACGCCAAAGGTCCGGCATCGACTACGAGCGCCTGGAGTTCCTCGGCGACCGCGTGCTTGGCCTCGTGGTGGCCGAAGACCTGTATGAGCGGTTCCCGGGCGAGGGCGAGGACAAGCTGGCGCCACGGCTGAACGCGCTGGTCAACCGCGATGCCTGTGCAAGGGCGGCGCGGCGCATGGGGCTGGGCCAGGCCATCGTGCTGTCGTCCGCGGAGGAGCGGACCGGCGGGCGCGAGAAGGACACGATCCTCGCCGACGCCTGCGAGGCGTTGATCGCTGCAGTTTATCTTGACGGCGGCCTCAAAGCGGCGCGCCAGTTGATTGCGTTGTTCTGGGCTGAGGAGTTCACTGCCGTGGGAGACGCCCCGCGCGATCCCAAGACGGCGCTGCAGGAGTGGGCCGCGGCGCGCCGCAGGCCCAACCCGAGCTACACGGTGGTGGAGCGCACGGGCCCCGATCATGCGCCGCATTTTCTGGTGGAGGCGCGGGTGGATGGCGTGGAGGCCGCGCGCGGTGCGGGGCCCTCGAAACGAGATGCAGAACGTGCGGCGGCGCGCGCAATGCTGGAGACGGTAGGCGTGCATGTCTGAAGTGGAACACCCCGCGCCTGACGCGACCGACCCCGAGCACAAGGCGGCGATCGTGGCCATCATCGGCGCTCCCAACGCCGGCAAGTCCACGCTGGTCAACCGGATCGTGGGCTCCAAGATCGCCATCGTGACGCACAAGGTGCAGACCACGCGCATGCCGGTGCGCGGCGTCGCCATGCGCGGCAAGACCCAGCTCGTGCTGATCGACACGCCCGGCGTGTTCGCGCCGCGCCGGCGGCTCGACCGCGCGATGGTCAAGGCGGCGTGGGTCAGCGCAGGCGATGCCGATTCCATCGTCCATCTTGTCGATGCCCCCGCCCAGGCGCGCGCGCTCGCCGGCAAGCCCGACGGCGCCGACGTGCGCGCCGCCGACGATGTGGCGCGCATCGTCACCGGCCTGCGCGACGCGGGCCGCACCGCGATCCTCGCCCTCAACAAGGTGGACGCCATGCCGCGCGATGCGCTGCTGGGCGTCACGCAGGCGCTGCACGGCGAGGGCGTCTATGCGGACGTGTTCATGATCTCTGCGTTGAACGGCGATGGGGTGGAGGACCTGACGGCGTCGCTGTGCGCGGCCGCGCCCACGGGCCACTGGCTCTATCCCGAGGATCAGGCGGCGGACGCGCCGATGCGCGTCATCGCCGCCGAGATCACCCGCGAGAAGGTGATGCTGCGCCTGCACGACGAGATCCCCTACGAAACGATGGTGGAAACCGAGCAGTGGCAGGAAAAGGCCGACGGCTCCGTGCGCATCGAGCAGACGATTTTCGTGCAGCGCGAGGGCCATCGCAAGATCGCCATCGGCGACAAGGGCCAGACCATCAAGACCATCGGCCAGCTGGCGCGCGCCGAACTTTCCGAAATGCTGGAGCGCCCCGTCCACCTCTTCCTGCACGTGAAGCTCAAGGAAAACTGGAGCGAGGAGCGCGCCCGCTACACCGCCATGGGGCTGGAGTGGGAGTAGGGACGCCATGAGCGTCGAATGGACCGACGACGCCATCGTGCTGGGCGCGCGGCCGTATGGCGAGACGCAGGCGCTGGCGGAAGTGTTTGCGCGGGGCCATGGGCGCGCGGCGGCCATCGTGCACGGCGGCGCGTCCCGGCGGATGAAGCCTGTGCTGCAGCTTGGCAACGTGGTGCGAGTCACATGGAAGGCCCGCACCGCCGACCAGCTGGGCTTCTTTGCGCCGCTGGAGCTGACCGATCCGCACGCGGCCCGCGTGCTTGACGACCAGGCGGCGCTGGCGGCGATGTCTTGCGCCGCCGATCTCGTGCGCGCCGGCACGGCGGACCGCCAGCCCTACGCCGGCCTCTACGATGCGTTCATCGTGCTGCTGGATGCGCTGGGAACGCCGGACATCTGGCCTGCGCTCTACACCCGGTTCGAACTCGGCCTGCTGGCGGAGCTGGGCTACGGCCTCGACCTGGGCGAATGCGCCCTCACCGGCGCCAACGATGACCTCGCCTTCGTGAGTCCCAAAACCGGCCGTGCCGCCACGCGGTCCGCGGGCGAGCCGTATGCCGACAAGCTCCTTCGCCTGCCCCCGTTCATCGCCAATCCCGCCGCGCCGGTGGAGAGCGGGGACGTGGCGGACGCCTTCGCGCTGGCCGGCTGGTTCCTGGAGCGGCGCATTTTCGACCGTCAGGGTCACGGCATGCCCGATTCGCGGCGGCGGCTGATCGAAGCCTTGGGTCACCGGGGCCGACTCTAGGTAAGAGCGTACCGAATCACGGGAAGGCAGAATGGCCGACGACATGAGCACACCGCCGGAAGATGGCGGCCGCATCGTCAACGAACCCATCGGGGACGCGCTGTCGCGGCGCTTCCTCTCGTACGCGCTGTCGACCATCACGTCGCGCGCCGTACCCGACGTGCGCGACGGCCTGAAGCCGGTGCACCGACGCATCCTCTACGGCATGTCCAACCTCGGCCTTTCGCCGGACGCCGCGTTCAAGAAGAGCGCCAAGATCGTGGGCGACGTGATGGGCGATTTCCACCCGCACGGCGACACCGCGATCTACGACGCCATGGTGCGCCTCGCGCAGGACTTCTCGTCGCGCTATCCGCTGGTGGACGGGCAGGGCAACTTCGGCAACGTCGATGGCGACAACCCCGCCGCCTACCGCTACACCGAAGCGCGTCTCACGCAGGCGGCGCTGTTGCTGCTGGACGGCCTCAACGAGGACGCCGTCGACTTCAAGGAAAACTACGCGGGCGACAAGGACGAGCCCGTCGTTCTGCCCGCGGCGTTCCCGAACCTGCTCGCCAACGGCTCCGTCGGCATCGCGGTCGGCATGGCGACATCGATTCCGCCGCACAACGTGGCTGAACTCATTGACGCAAGCCTGCACCTGATCGCGCATCCGGACGCCGGCGTCGACGATCTCCTCCGGTTCGTGCCGGGACCGGACTTTCCCACCGGCGGCATCGTGGTGGAACCGCCGGCCTCCATCCGGGAGGCCTACGCCACCGGCCGCGGCGGCTTCCGCCTGCGCGCGAAATGGGAGGTCGAGGAGATGAGCCGCGGCGCGTGGCGCATCGTGGTCACCGAGATTCCCTACCAGGTCCAGAAATCGAAGCTCATCGGCGCGCTGGCCGACCTGGTGGAGAACAAGAAGGCGCCGCTGCTGGGCGATGTGCGCGACGAGAGCGCCGACACCGTGCGCATCGTGCTGGAACCGCGCGCCCGCACCGTGGAGCCGGCGGTGCTGATGGAAAGCCTGTTCAAGCTCTCCGAGCTGGAAACACGCGTGCCGCTGAACATGAACGTGCTGGACGCGCATGGCGCGCCGCGCGTGATGACCCTGAAGGAAGTGCTGAAGGCCTTCCTCGATCACCAGCGCGACGTGCTGCAGCGGCGGTCGCGGTTCCGGCTCGGCAAGATCGAGGCGCGGCTGGAGATCCTCGCCGGCCTGCTCATCATCTACCTGAACATCGACGAGGTGATCCGCATCATCCGTCGCGAGGACGAACCCAAGCCCGCCCTCATCAAGCGCTTCAAGCTGACAGACGTGCAGGCCGACGCCATCCTCAACACCCGCCTGCGCCAGCTGCGGAAGCTGGAGGAGATGGAATTGCGCGCCGAGGACAAGGCGCTGCGCGAGGAGCATGCGGAGCTGACGGCGCTCGTGGCCAG
>JAIYAO010000030.1 GCA_027488965.1 Alphaproteobacteria bacterium | reverse complement strand
CCTGCTGGAAGACCTCAAGGCCCAGGAGGATCTGGAGCGGATCCGGCTGCTGTTCGCCGATCTCGAAACGCAGAAGGAAGTGATCGAACTGCTGTCGCGCGCCGAAAGCGCCGACGGGGTTCGCATCTTCATCGGTTCGGAAAACAAGCTTTTCTCGTTGTCCGGCTCATCGCTGATCGCGGCCCCGTTCCACGACAGCCGCCAGCAGATCGTCGGCGTGGTCGGCATCATCGGCCCGACGCGCCTCAACTACGCCCGTATCGTGCCCATGGTCGATTTCACCGCCAGGGTCGTGTCGGACATGATGCGGAAACGGGAGAGCTGAAAACGAAAATGCCGCCTCGCGGCGGCATGGGAAGGTTTGGTGGAGCCAAGCGGGATCGAACCGCTGACCTCCTGCATGCCATGCAGGCGCTCTCCCAGCTGAGCTAAGGCCCCGACGCATCATGTCGGGCCGTCTTTGGGGGGCGGCCCGTTTCGCGAGGCGCGGACCATACGCGCGGGTCTTTGGCGTTTCAAGGGCGGGCGCGCCCGCATTCACAGGCCGCTAGAGGGCAAGCCCCGCCGCCCGTCCGGACGCCCACGCCCACTGGAAATTGTAGCCGCCCAGCCAGCCGGTGACGTCCACAGCCTCGCCCACCACGAACAGCCCAGGCACGTCGCGGGCGCCCATGTCCTTGGACGACAGCGCGCGGGTATCGACGCCGCCGCGCGCCACCTCCGCCTTGGCCCAGCCCTCGTCCCCCACGGGGTGCAGCACGAAGTCCCGCAGCGCCGCGGCGATGGCGGAGAGTTCCAGATCGCGCCGGTCGGCCAGGGGGCGGTCGTCGCCGAAGCGCCGGGCGAGGTGCTCGGCGAACCGGGCCGGGGCGTGCTCGGCCAGGACGGTGCGCAGCTGCGCCTTCGGGCGCGCCCGCTTAGCGTGCTTCAATGTCGCATCGAGGTCGACGCCCGGTGCGAGGTCGAGGGTGAGCGGGCCACCGCGGCGCCAGTAGGTGGACGCCTGCAGGATGGCGGGGCCGGAGAGGCCGCGGTGGGTGAACAGCATCGCCTCGCGGAACGTGGCGCCGCCGGCGCTGGCGGCGGCGTCGAGGGCCGCCCCCGACAGCGGCGTCATCCAGGCCAGATCCTCCGGGCCGAAGGTCAAGGGCACCAGCGCCGGCGCGGTGTCCACCAGCGGCAGCCCGAACTGGGCGGCGATGCGGTGCGCAAAGTCCGTGGCGCCCAGCTTGGGGATGGCCGGCCCGCCGGTAGCCAGCACCAGCGCCGGCGCCGTGAACGTCCCCTGCGAGGTCTCCACCAGGAACCCGTCGGCCCGGCGCACGGACGTCACCGCGCACCCCGTGTGGATGGTCACGCCGCCGGCCGCGCACTCCGCCGCCAGCATCGCCACGATCTTCTTGGCCGACCCAGCCCCCTCGCAGAACAACTGGCCCAGCGTCTTTTCGTACCAGGCGATGCCATGCTTCTCCACCAGCGCGATGAAGTCCTCCGGCGTGTAGCGGGCCAGCGCAGAGCGCGCGAAGTGGGGGTTGGCCGAGATGAACCGGTCGGGCCGCACGTCCCGGTTGGTGAAGTTGCAGCGCCCGCCGCCGGAGATGAGGATCTTGCGGCCGATGGCGTCGGCATGCTCCAGCACCACCACGCGCCGCCCCCGCGCGCCGGCGGTCGCCGCGCACATGAGGCCCGCCGCGCCGCCCCCGATCACGATCGAGTCGTAGTGCATGGGGATCGTTTGGCGGATCGGGGGGGCGATGGCCATGGGGCAGGCGCGCGCGCCAGGATCTCCCGCGATTGACACGCCCGCCGGCCCCCCTAGGGTCCGCCCGCCATGCTCCTCGTCACCGGCGCGGCCGGATTCATCGGCTATCACGTCGCGCGCCGCCTGCTCGAAGCCGGCGCGACCGTGACCGGCATTGATAGCCTGGACAGCTACTACGATCCCGCCCTCAAGCGCGGCCGGCTGGCCGAACTGGCCAAGTTCGAGCGCTTCCGTTTCGTCGCTGCCGACATCGCCGCCGAAGGCGCGCTGGAAGCGGCGCTGCCCGCCGCGGAGGTGGAGGCCATCGTCCATCTCGCCGCGCAGGCGGGCGTGCGCTACTCTCTGGAGGCGCCGTTCGCGTACGAACGCGCCAACGTGGCGGGGCACCTCTCGGTGCTGGAGTATGCCCGGCGCGCGCCGAAGCTGCGCCATCTGGTCTACGCGTCGTCGTCGTCCGTGTACGGCGACCGCACCGACGGGCCGTTCCGCGAGGACGACCGCTGCGATGCGCCGGAGTCCCTGTACGCCGCCACCAAGCGCGCGTGCGAGCTGATGAGCGAGACCTACGCCCGGCTGTATGACATCCCGCAGACGGGCCTGCGCTTCTTCACCGTCTACGGTCCCTGGGGCCGGCCCGACATGGCGTACTTCTCCTTCACGGCGAAGATCCTGCGCGGCGAGACGCTGACGCTGTTCGGCGACGGCCTGCTGGCGCGCGATTTCACGTACATCGACGATGTGGCCGCGGCCGTCGCACGCATCGTCGAGGTCCCGCCGGACGGGCGCCCCCGCCACGCCATCTACAACATCGGCAACTCGCACCCGTCCACCGTGCGTGACCTCGTCGCCGCCATCGAGCGCGCCACGGGCGTGGCGGCGCGCACGCAGAACGCGCCGCCCCAGCCGGGCGACGTCACCGCCACCTTCGCAGACCACAGCCGCGCCAGCGCACGCTTCGGCTTTGCGCCCGCCACGCCGCTTGATGTGGGCATCGCCCGCTTCGTGGCCTGGTACCGGGACTGGGCGCGGTGAACCCGCTGTTTGCCGGCCTGCCGGCGACGATCTTCGATGTCATGTCCGGCCTCGCGCGCGACCACGGCGCGGTGAATCTCGGGCAGGGATTTCCGGAGGAGGATGGGCCCCTCGACGTGCGCGAAGCCGCCGCGCGCGCCATCATCGACGGCCCCAACCAGTATCCCCCCATGCGCGGTCTGCCCGCGCTGCGGCAGGCGGTGGCGGAGCATTACGCGCGCCTGCAGGGCGTCGCGCTCGACTGGGCCGGCGAAGTCACCATCACATCCGGCGCCACGGAGGCGCTTGCCGCGGCGATCCTCGCGGTGGTGTCGCCCGGCGACGAGGTGATCCTCATCGAGCCCGCCTATGATGCCTACGCGCCGCTGGTGCGCCGCGCCGGGGGCGTGGTGCGCACGCTGCGTCTTGAACCGCCGCACTGGACGTTGCCGGAGGCCGCGCTCGACGCCGCGTTCACGCCGCGGACGCGCGCGCTCGTGCTCAACACGCCGGCCAATCCCGCTGCGGCGGTTCTGGATGCGGGTGCGCTTGCCGCCATCGCCGCCCGCTGCGTGGCGCACGATGTGATCGCGATCAGCGACGAGGTGTGGGAGCATCTCGTGTTCGACGGCGCGCGTCATGTGTCGATGCTCGCCGCTCCGGGCATGCGGGACCGCACGATCAAGATCGGCTCCGCCGGCAAGATCTTCGCCATGACGGGCTGGAAGGTGGGCTTCGTCTGCGCCGCCCCGCCGCTCACCGACGCGGTGGCGAAGGCCCACCAGTTCCTCACCTTCACCACGCCGCCGCAT
>JAIYAO010000108.1 GCA_027488965.1 Alphaproteobacteria bacterium | reverse complement strand
TGTTCGGCGTCGACAAAGGCGGCGGTGCCGCCGGCCTTCTGGATTTCGGCCACGGTGTGCAGGGCCAGGGTCGTCTTGCCCGAGCTTTCCGGCCCGTAGATCTCCACGATCCGGCCCTTGGGCAGGCCGCCGATGCCGAGCGCGATGTCGAGGCCGAGCGAGCCGGTCGAGATCGCCTCGATCTCCACCACCGGGGGCTCGCCCAGAGGCATCACCGAGCCCTTGCCGAAGGCGCGGTCGATCTGCGTCAACGCTGCGGCCAGCGCCTTTTGCTTGTCGGTTTCCATCGTCTCCACGAGCTTCAAGGCCGGCATGGCGTGCGTTCCCCTTACTGCGACTCCCCCGGGCAGGACAGCCCCGGTGCGATGACAACTGCGTACCACGTTTGTTCCGCGGAACGCAAGCAGAACATCGCGGCGATTCCGCGACAAGGTTTACGGCCCCTCCACCGCATGCCCGCGCGCGCGCAGGAGCGCCGGCAGGCCCTGTGCGCCCACCATGTGGGCGGCGCCCACGGCGACGAACGCGCGGCCCTCCCCCTCCAGCATCGCCTCGATCTGCCCCGCCCACCGGGCGTTGCGCCCATGGATGAGGGCCTGCGCCGTCTCCGGCCCCGCCTCCGCCAGCATCGGCGCGGCGAGGCGCTCGAACGCCGCCACGTCGCCGTCGGCCCAGGCGCGGTCCATTTCCGCCACCGCGCCGTCGTCTTCCTCGATCTGGCGCAGGGTGGCCCGCAGGAACTGCACCTGCGCCGGCTGCGACAGGGTGGAGAACACCGCCATCTGCTGCTCGGCCGTCTCCAGGTAGGCGCGCGCCTTGTCCTGGGCTTCGGCGTCGGCCTCCAGCACGTGTTCGACGCCCGCGTCGGCGCTGTGGCCCGCCCTCGCCAGGTGCGCCAGGGACAGCTGCAGCGCCGCAAGCCAGGGCCGGGACGGCTCCAGCGACGCCATCGGCACGCCCAGCGATCCCGCCACGCGCGACAGCCGCACGCGATCTTCCGGCGCCAGCTGCGGCGAGAGCCGCACGCCGGGCGGGTTGGCGCCGTCGCGCGCCACCAGCGCCGCGATCCGGGCGCTGGCGGCGGCGTCGAGCGGGGTTTCGAACCAGACGGTGTCGGCCCGCGCGAACGCGGCCTCGATGGCGGGGGTCTTCCAGCGGAGGCCAGGCGGCAGCACGTGCACCGTGCCCATCAGCCAGATCTCGCTGTCGGCGTCGCTGACGCGCCAGAGCGCCGGCCCCCGGGGATCGGCCGCCCGCGGCGCACACATGGCCAGCGCCAGCGCGCAGACGATCGCCAGTAGTGTGCCCGGCCCGCGCATGATCGCCTCCACAGCCCGACGAATGGCGCCCGCGCGCGCGGCGTCAAGACAGGCCCCCCCCCCGGCCCCGCCGCCCCAGGACGCGGCGCACGCCCTTTGCGTTTTGGCCGGTCCCGCACTAGGGAAAGGTCTCGCGTCCGCACCCGTAGCTCAGCTGGATAGAGCGCTGCCCTCCGAAGGCAGAGGTCACAGGTTCGAATCCTGTCGGGTGCGCCATACGTGAACCCGATCAGATAGTCCGGCCGGGGTTGCCGCACCATCTTGGGCGCGAGAAAGCGAATCCTCCGCAATGACGCGCCCCAGGGCCAAGGGGAGGCCCTATGACGACAGGACTGCAATCCCTGCCGGGTCGGAAACGGCTGCCGCATCAGCGCAACCCGAACCGCAGATGGTCACTCTGACTTTGCGCCGCCGCCAGAACTTCCGCTGAGCAAGCCCTCCTGCAGGGTCTCAAGAATACGCTGTCGCTCGGCATCGCTGTCAGCGGCCGAGAGCTTTTCGTTCAGCGCCGACAGAAACGCCGAGCGCGCATTGTGCCAGTCGAGACGCGACACGGCGGTGCGCGCCAGTCTCGGCGCTGCTTCATCCTTGTCGGGCTCGGCGTGCGTCGCACTCAGCCGGTAGGCCTGGTCCAGTTCGGCGACCATCACCGATTGCCGCGAGAACCCCTCCGACACCAGGCGCCGGGATAGTCCCTGCAAGTTCGGCGGCTCACCGTGAACCAGAAACACCTTTCCCCCGATGGGCTTGCGGGCCTGCACCCAACGCACAAGGCCTGGCGCGTCCGCGTGGCCCGAGTAGACGTCGATCTCGCGGACCGCCGCGCGCACGCGGACAGCCTCGCCCTGGATCCGCACGTCCCGCCGCCCCTCCCGCAGCAGGCTGCCGAGCGTGCCGACCGCCTGATACCCCACAAGCAGGAGCGTCGCCTCCGGCCGCCAGAGCAGGCGCTTGAGGTGATGACGAATGCGACCGGCGTCGCACATGCCGCTCGCAGCAACAATCACGTGCCACCCGCGCACGCGCTCGATTTCGCGACTTTCGCTCGCTGACTCCGTGAACCTGAGCAGGCGGCTTTCCCGCAGGCTCCCAAACGCATTTCCCCCCGCGCCGTCGTGCCCGTGCCTGAGAAACACATCGGTCGCCCGGATCGCGAGCGGACTGTCCAGAAATATGGGTCCAGGGGGCGCCTCGGTCTTCTCCATCAGGTCGATGAGATCGACGAGCAGTTCCTGCGTGCGCTCGACGGCAAACGCGGGGATCAGCAGCGGCCCGCCTGCCGCATGCGCCAGCGCCAGTTCCATTGCGAGGACCTGACGCCGGTCCTCCGTCGAAACGACGCCCCGCTCCACGTCGCCATACGTGCTTTCCATGACGACGTGATCGACGCCGCCGGGACCATCCGGATCGTGCGCCAGATCGCGGCCACCCGGACCCAGATCACCGGAAAACAAGATGCGGGTCGGTGCGCCGCCGTCGGCGCCATCGACTTTCACCTCAATGGAGGCGGACCCCAGAATGTGACCGGCATCCCACCAGCGCGCGCGCAAATCCGGCAAAATCTCCACCAGATCTCCCAGCTGGACGGCGCGAAACTGCGCCATGACCTCGCGGCCGTCCCGTGCGGTGTAGATCGGCTCCACCTCGGGCAATCCACGACGCTGATTGCGCCGGTTGAGGAATTCCACCTCCATCTCCTGGATGCCCCCCGCATCGGGCAGCATGACAGCGCAAAGGTCGCGGGTGCCGGCAGTCGCGTAGATGGGGCCGTCAAAACCTGCGCGCATCAACTTGGGCAGCAGTCCGCTGTGATCGATGTGCGCATGCGTCAGCAGCACAGCGTCGATGTCACGCGCGTGGAAGGGAAAGGCGCCGTAGTTCAGTTCCTTCAGGGTCTTCGACCCCTGAAACAGCCCGCAGTCGACGAGGACGCGACCACCCTTGACCTCGAGCAGGGCGCACGCCCCCGTGACGCATCCCGCCGCCCCGTGAAACTTCAGAACTGCCGTCATCGCGTGATTTCCTGGCTGAGCGCCTGCGCCAACACCGGCGCCAAGGATATCCTGTTGGTCGGGTGGATGCAGGAGTCGCATGAATGGATGTGGCGGACGCCCACCTTCACGAGCTGCGATTGCGTCTCGTGTGAAAACAGCGCATGCGTGACGACGACATCGATGTGCGATGCACCCCCCTCCGCCAGCCATGCGGCCGCCGCCGCGAGCGTCCCGCCGCTGGAGCAGATGTCATCGACAAGCAGCACGGGCCGCCCCTTGATGGCGGTCGTCTCCGCAAGGGCAAGGGTCACATGCCTGTCGGACAGGCGCGTCTTGGCGAACGTCGCGGCCTCGCGATGGACGGCGCCGGCCAGCGCCTGCACCCATGGCGCGGACTCGCAATCCGGGCCGAGAATGAGAAGGTCGTCCGGCATGTCCATGCGGCTCAGGTGCGCGGCGATTGCGGGGGCGGCCGCGAGATTGGTCCACTGCGTGTCCGGCGCGAGGTCATCGAGGCGCCTGGTGCGGTGAAGATGGGCGTCCACGGTCACGATGCGGTCGAACGACCGCCCCAGCAGTTCGGCCACGACCTTCTGGCTGACAGGTTCCCCCGGTGCGAACACGGCATCTTGGCGCATGTAGCACAGGTACGGGGCCACAAGGACGAGGCGTTCCGCGCCTGCCCTCCTCCACGCATCACAGGCAAGCAGAAGCTCCACCAGCTTTTCGTTGGGATCCGCGAGCGAGCGGTAGACCAGCACGGTGCGCGCTGCGCCAGCGACCCGCGGCACGATCTCTCCGTCCGGAAAGCGATGCGTGCGCACGAGGTTCGCCGTGACACCCAATGCCTGTGCGAGCAATTGCGCGGGCTGCTCCTCCCCGGGAAAGCCATGCAGGGCGACGCGATCCATCAAGGGCTCCCATCCACGCCTAGCGAAGGACGAAGCCGCTGGCCTCGCCAGCCGCGTCGCAGGAGGCGCTGAAGTCGGCGGCGTCTTCCCCGTGAATTCTGAACAATGGCTCTCCCTTCCGCACCGGATCGCCCACACGCTTCAGCAAGTCGATACCTGCCCCCGGATCGGTCGGCGCGCCGGCCAGACGTGCGAGGCTGGCGATGCGATAGCAGTCGATCGCCCCCACCTCGCCATCGCGCGGCGCAGGGACATCCAGCGTGCGGGAGCCCGTGCGAGCGACAATTGGCGAAGGTCCCTGCGCCTCGACCATGCGCTCCATCGCCTTGCGCGCTTGCCTGGACTCCAGGAGCTCGCGCGCCCTGGCGACGCCACGACCACCGCGCAGCTCCGGGTCGAGTTCCAGCAGGCGCCCGGCGACCATGATGGCCTTTTCGCGCAGGTCAGGCGGGGCATCTGCATCGCCCTTCAGAACGTTGAGGACGTCGCGCGCCTCGAGCACGGGCCCGACACCGCGCCCGATGGGCGCCGAACCGTCGGTCAAAAGGACCTCCACGGCGATGCCGATGCGGGCGCCAATGAACTCAAACAGCTTGCGGATGCGCTGCGCATGATCGGTGGTGCGGATTTTAGCGGTTGGGCCGACCGGCAGGTCCACGACGAGATGCGTGGCCCCGGCCGCGAGCTTTTTGGAGAGGATCGACGCCACCATCTGCTCCGGCGTGTCCACGCCGAGCGGACGCTCCACGGAAATCAGAACGTCGTCGGCCGGCGACAGGTTGACGTGTCCACCCCACACGATGCACCCGCCGCACGTCTCCACCACGGCGCGCATCTCGTCGGCCGACAGATCGACGCGCGCCAGAACTTCCATGGTGTCGGCGGTGCCCGCCGGCGACGTGATCGCCCGGGAGGACGTCTTCGGCATCAGCAGACCGTGCGCGACCACGATGGGGGCGACAATCATGGTCGTCCGGTTGCCCGGAATGCCGCCGATGCAGTGCTTGTCGACGATCATGTCGCGCCCCCAGGCGAGGCGTGCGCCGACATTTGCCATCGCGCGCGTGAGGGAAAGAACCTCGTCGGCGGTCATGAAGCTCGCCGATGCGATCAGGAATGCCGCCACCTCCATGTCGGAGTACCGGTGTGCAGCAATGTCTCCGACGATCAGGGCGATGGACTGCGGTGACAGGGTCTCGCCGCGGATCTTCTCCCGCACATGCTCCAGACTGGACGGGGACTGCGCCGGCGCGACATCCACCATGTCGCCCGCACGGACCCCAAGCCGGCCAAGCGCGGGCTCCGAAAGACCGATTTCGTCATCGCCCACGAAGGCCGGATCATCGGAGATCAGGATGCTCGCCAGGAGGGAGCGCCCCGCGCTTGTCACCTCGACCTTCCGGGAGCCGCCGTGACGCTGGGGACGCAGGACGTGGCAGTGGCGCGACAGGAAGACAACGTTCTCCCGAAGCGTGTCGATGGGCAGCGACTTGATGCGCAGCTTGCCGGCAATCCGTCCCGGGATCGTGTCTCCGCTCGCCGTGCGCATTCCAGGCGCCGTCCCCGTGTCAACTGACGATACGCCGGGCAGTCTCCCACCCTCGCCCGCCGTGCGTCCAGCACTTGTTGCGCCAGCCCAATCATGACGTCGGCGGCGGGCGCGCTCCCATCGGCCGGCGATGCCCTAAATGCCGTGGAGCGCCCCAAGAACTTCCCGCGCACTTCGCCCAATCAGGTCCTTGTGAAGTTCACCCACCAGGGCCGCCTCAAGATGCTTGCCGTACCGCTTGCGCATCTCACCCAGGGTGCGCGGCGCGGCGACGATGACCAGCCGGTCGATCTTCTGCGCCACCACTTGCGCCTCCAGCCACGCAGCGACGGCCGCGGCGTGCGCATCTTCCTCGAGTTGGTGGCCGGCGGGGTTCGCCGCGCTGGAAACATGGCGACCGCCGGCGTCCTTTACATGCGGCTCGAGTTTGGGCGCCGCCATCGGCGTCAGGTCGGGCGCGGCCTCGGTTCCGGCATTTCGATAGAGCTCCAGGTTTCTGCCGTCGACCACCGCGACGATCGCTCCGTGAGGCAACAACATTGACAGTCTCCCTATCCGATCCGCCTGGCGCGACGCCATGCCGTGAAGCGCGATGGACGCTAGCCCTCCGCAGTTCACACGCGTCCGCGGCCGAACCGCCGCGGCGTGCCCGCGGGCCTGGGAGGTAAGCGAGGAGGACCTCAATCTGTTCCAGCGTGGCCCTCGTCACCGCGCCGGCGGCGCGCTACGTGATATTTGCGTGTGTTTGTGTTTACTTTGACCCCGGCTTCATCAAAGGCTGCGATGGGTCATGGGTCGCGTCTTAGGCACTCCGCTCGTTCAGCCGCCGCTGCTGGCGGGAGATCTGGCGCGCCGGGCGTTCGATGCGGCCGCCGGCTTCATGCGCGCCCCGGATTCCGCCGCCCTCGACCGGACCATGCAGCCGGTGGCGGCGTCGCTGGGGTTCAACAACGTCATCTTCACCGAAACCATCAACGGCGTCACGCGCGTGACCGCCGGCGCGCCGCCGGCGCTGTGGTGGCCGCACATGATCGCCAGCGGGTACGCCGCCCAGGACGTGGTCTTCCGCCGGGCGCTGGCCACCCCCACCCCGTTTTTCTACACCGACGTCACGGGCCTGGCGGACCTCACCGCCACGCAGCGGCGCATCGTGGGCGAGCGGCGTGAGTTCGGCATCACCGACGGCTTCGTGAACCCCACCCGCTGGCGCAACGGCACCGTGACCGCGGTGGTCATGGCGGGCGCGGACATCGACCCGGAGGATCCCGACGTGCGCGCGGCGGCGCATGTGCTGTCGGACTTCTACGGCATGGCGGCGCGGCGGCTGTCCGCGCCGGCCCCGGCGCCGGAGCGGCCGGCCGTCACCCTCACGGTGCGCCAGCTGGACTGCCTGTCATGGGTGCGCGAGGGCAAGAGCGCCACCGACATCGGGACCATCCTGGGCATCTCCGTCCATACCGTGCACGAACACGTGGCCGCGGCATGTGCGCGGCTGGGGGTGCGCACGCGGGTGCAGGCGGTGGCGGCCGCTGTGGCGCTGCGGCTGATCGACCCCTAAAGCTGGTCAACATTGCCCAGGCAGCGCCCGGCGCGCACACAATGAATTGCGCAGCATGGAGGGCGGCGCGAGGTTAAGGTCATCTCGTTGAAGTTGGCCTGCCGGCACCATGCGCAGCGCGTCCGTCCGTCTCAAGGCCATCCACGCCGATGTACCGCGCCTTGCGGGCGACATCGCCCGGCGCGCGTTCGATGCGGCTGCGGAGATCTTCCGCGTCACCAGCCCTGAGGAACTGCGGGCGGCCTTCCAGCCGGCGATCCAGTCGCTCGGCTTCGAGCACTTCGTGTCCGTGGAGACGCGCGGGCGCACGCTGCGCCTGATCGACGGCCGGCCCCACCCTGTCTGGTATCCCCACCTCATCGCGCAGGGGTACCAATGGAGCGACGCACCGTTCGTGGCGGCGCAGGAGGGATCCTCCGCCGTGTTCTACAGCGACGTGGCGACCCTGAAGGACCTCACGTCCGAGCAGGTGCGCTTCGCCCATGAGCGGCGCGAGCACGGCCTTCTGGACGGCTTCGCCAACTCCATCCACGCCGCCGACGGAACCGTCTTCACCGTGGCGATGACGGGCGCGGACATCGATGCGGCCGATCCCGACGTGCGCGCGGCGGCGCACATTTTGTCCACCTACTACGGCCTGGCCACGCGCGGGCTGGAGGTGCGCCCTGCGCGCCCGCCTCCCGTGGTGCTGACGCAGCGCCAGCGGGACTGCCTGTCCTGGGTGCGCCACGGCAAGAGCGCCACCGACATCGGCGATATTCTCGGTATTTCGCCCTACACCGTCCACGAGCACGTGGCGCAGGCCTGCACCCGGCTGGGTGTGCGCACCCGGGTGCAAGCGGTGGCCATGGCCATCGCACTGGGGATCATCGACCCCTGAAAGAACCTGCACAGTCATTGTCACAATACTGTCGCACCCCCTCGACCTCGGGGTAGCGGGGCGGCGGCGCGTCTGGGACTTTGGGCGGGGCTGAAGGGGCGCCGCGATGCCGACAGAACTTGATTCTCATTTGCTGGAAGGCGTCGCGGTGCTGCTCCGCGACGCGTGCACCCTGTACCAGAACGCCCTGCCCCACATTCACGACGAGGCCGTCCGCGACGAGATCTGCGGCCTCATCGCCTTGCGTCGCGCCCTGCAGTTCCGGCTGCAGGACCTGATGGAAGAGTTGCGGATGGAGGCCCCCGCCGTACATGGCGCGCCGGGCGCCGTGGATGTGCAGTCGATGGTCCTGCATCGCCATCTGGCGCAGGGCGACCTTGCAGCGGCGCTGCGCGAGATCGACGCGTGGGACGCGATCATGCGCGGCCACGTGCGCCGGCACACGCTGCGGCCGGGGCTGAGCGAGGCGGTGGCCGACAACCTGACGTTCTGCCTCGGCATCCTCGAGGTGGCGCCGGCAGCGCTCGCGCCGGACCTGAACACGGGAGGCGCCGAAGAGGCCGCTTGACTTCGCGTCCCGCCCTATACTGTCATCCTCAATAGTCGCACCAGGCCGAGAGTAATGTTGTCCAACGACAGAAGCACAGGAAGCGCATTAGGTTCGGAATGCTGCGTGGTCGGCACTGATGGGCCGAAGGCCTTTACTGTCATGGCCCAGCTGGAACTGCCGTGCTGAGAACACCCACGACAAGTGACCTTGCCGTTCCCGCCGGCCCCGTCGGCGGCGGCGACGTGGCGCGTCTCGCGTTCGCCGCCGCCGCCGCCATGGACGCCGCCCAGTCGCTGGAGGAACTGGACCAGATCATGCGCCCCGTGGCCGAGGCCCTCGGCTATTCGGACTTCCTGATGGCGCAGGAATGCGACGGGAACCTGAGCATCATCGCCGGCTCACCGCCCAACGCCTTCTTCCGCGACGTGTCGCCCGAGTATCTCGGGCCGGAGGATCCGGTCCGCAAACGGGCCCAGCGGACGCCCGACGCCTTCTTCTATTCCGATATCGCGCGCGGCCGGCCGCTGACCCCCGTCGAAGCCGCCGCCATGGCGCAGCGTGCGGCCTACGGCATCCTCGAAGGGTTCATCGGCACGCGCCACCGGCAGGATGGCGTCCAGACCTCGGTGGTGATGGTGGGCGCGCGCGTGGACGCCAGCGATCCCGCCGTCCGTTACGCCACGCACATCATCGCCGAGGTCTACGGCATCGCGGCGCGCCGGCTGCTGGCGGCGGCGCAGGCCCCGGCCCCGGCCTCGGCGCTGACCCAGCGCCAGCGCGACTGCCTGCGCTGGGTCAGCCAGGGCAAGAGCGGCGCCGACATTGCGGAAATCCTCGGCCTGTCGCCCCACACCGTGCAGGCTTACGTGGCCGAGGCGTGCGCGCGCCTTGGCGTCCGCACCCGCGTGCAGGCCGTGGCGAAGGCGCTCGCGCTGGGGCTCATCGAACCGTAAACGCGCCGTTCATACTTAACCGCCGCTCACGGAGATTGCGCGCCGGCAAGGATTGGGCGGCGCTAGTTTACTGAAACACAACGCAAAAATTGGCGGACCCCGCGCGCTGTAAACGGCTCGGCAACGTCGTGGCCCGATTGTGCCATCTCATAACAATGAGGTTGGATATGGCCGTGGCCGCAAAACGCGCCGCAGCCCCCCGTCAGAACCCGGCGACGATCATCGCGGTGGGGTCTGGCAAGGGCGGTGTTGGGAAAACGTGGTTCTCCGTCTCGCTCGCGTGCGCCTTCGGGCGGTCCTCCAAGCGTGCCCTGCTGGTCGACTGCGACCTCGGCCTCGCCAACGTGGACGTCCAGCTGGGCGTTCGGCCCGAGGCGGACCTGTCGTCGGTGATGCGCGGCTGGCTGGAACTCGACCAGGCGGTGACGCCGGTGCTGGGCGGGCCCGGCCGGGCGGCGGGCTTCGACCTTCTCCCGGGCCATTCCGGATCGGGCGCGCTGGGCGCGCTCAAGCTGGAGGAAGTCCACCGCATCGCCACGGGCGTGACCGAGCTTGCGCCGCGCTACGACCGCATCCTGCTGGATCTCGCCGCCGGCATCGATCCCAACGTCATGCGCTTTGCGCGCGCGGCCAACCGCGTGGTGGTGGTGACGACGGAGGAGCCCCCGGCCCTAACCGACGCCTACGCTTTCCTCAAGGTGCTGCGCCTGGCCCAACCCGCGGCGCAGCCGTGGATCGTGGTCAACATGGCCGACACGCGCGGCTCCGGCCGGCGCATCTACGAACAGCTCGCCAAGGCGTCGGAGAGCTATCTCGGCTACCGCCCGCCGCTCGCCGGCGTCATCTGCCGCGACCCGCGCGTCAGCGACTCCATCCGCGCCCAGACGCCCATCAGCGTCCGCCACCCGCAGAGCCAGGCCTTCGAGGACGTGCTGCGCATCGCGGAAGTGCTGAGTGCGTAGAGCATTTTCCGACGAAGTGGACGCCGGTTCGTCGCAGGAAAATGCGACCAGACAACGATCCAGAGCCCCGATCCGATTCAATCGGATCGGAACAGGCTCTAGAGCGCTGCGGGCGCCGCCAGCACGTTCTGCGGGGCGAGGCCGAAGCTCGCCTTCGGGTTCGCGTAGTCGCCGGTCAGCACTTCGTAGTGGAGGTGGATCGGCACGGGGTAGCTTGCGGTATTGCCCATCAGGCCGATCTGGTCGCCCGCCTTCACGCGCGCACCTACCGCAAGCCCGCTCTGGAACGCCGCGAGGTGCGCGTAGCGGGTGTAGACGCCGCCGCCATGGTCGATCAGCAGCATGTTGCCGTAGTCGTCCCGGTATTTCTGTTCGATGACCACGCCGTCGCCTGCGGCGAGGATGGGGCCCCCGTCGCGGGCATGGAAGTCGACGCCGCGGTGCGTGCGCCCGCCGCGCGGCCCGTAGCCGGATGAGAGGCACGCGCCCTTCGTGGGGTTCGCGGCGAGCTTCACCTCTCTCACCTTCACCACCGGCGCATAGCCGATCACCTTGCGCGCGGCGTCCACGCGCGGACCATTCGACACGGCCATCTGCGCGCAGGTGGAGAGCGTCGGCTCGAACCCCACGTTGGTGGGCGCAGCGAGCGCCGAGACGCCGCCCGCGGGGGGCGAGGTGTCGCTGTCGATCTCACTGGGCGCCACGCGCTCGATGGCGATGGCGCGGCCGGCGGCCACCTGCCGGTTCACCGCCGCCTCGAAGAAGCGCGCGCGCTGATCGGAGGACAAAAGCCGCTCGAAACGGTCGAAGTCGATGCGGTTGAGCCGCTCGGCGGCGCGCTGCTCCAGCGCCGCGGGGTTCAGCTGCGCCACCACGGGCTCCGGCGCGGGGTAGAGCGTGCCGAGGATCCAGCCCACGCCCAGCACGAACACCAGCGACGCCACCCGCACGAGCAATCCAAGCATTCCCGCCTCCCGATGTCTGAGGGTTGCGCTGACCCCTGCCGAGAAAGCCCGGGCCCTGACGGGATGCAACAGGCAATTCGGGGGCCACGGCCCGCTTCAGGTCTCCAGCGCGCGGATGTGGGCATTGGCGCCGCGCAGGCGTTCGGCGAGATCACGGGCGAGGTTGGTGAGGATCGTGGGCAGGATGTGCGGGCGGCCGGCGAGGCCCGTGCGCAACTCCTCCACGCCGAACCCGTAGCAGACGACCCGCTCGTCGGCGACCACGTCCGCCGAGCGCGGGCCGCCGTCCAGCAGCGCCATCTCCCCCACCGCCGCGCCCGCCTCCACCACCGCGATGCGGATGGAGCGGGCCACGCCCTCCTGCGAGAGGTTGAGCCGCACGCTGGCGCGGCCCTGCGCGATCACGAACAGCAGCCGCCCCGGCTCCCCCTCGCGCAGGATGTGCTGGCCGGCCTCGAACACGAAGGGCCGAGCCACCCCCTCCACCTCGTGGATGTCGTCGAGATTGAGCCCCTTGAAGAGATCGAGCCGCGCGAGCGAGAACGTGAGCTGCGCGCGCGGGACAGGCTCGTCGCCCGCGATCAGCTTGTCCTCGCACCACTCCAGCGCCTCGTCGCGGTCGTTGAACACGCTGGCGCGGTCCCAGCCGCGCAGGAGCTCCTGGAATTCTTCCGAGAAGCGCGCGGAATCCCCGTGGATGAAGAAGAACAGCTTGCCCTCCGCCTCCAGGTCCGCCTCCAGCGCCGCGAGCAGGCGGGCGGCGGCGGTGTCGGCGGCATAGACGCGGCGCAGGTCCAGGATGAGGAAGCGCGCATCGGCGCACGCATCGCGCACCCGGCGCACGAGGCGCTCGGTGGAGGCGAAGAACAGCGCGCCCTGCGCTTCGGCCACCACGATCTCGCCGCCGCGCCGGTCGAGCACGGCGCGCTCATGGGTGCTGCGGCGGCGCTTGGAGCGCAGCGAATCCCCGCGCCGGATGCTGCGCACGGCGGCGGTGCCGTAGGTGGGCGCGCGGAACGCGTGCAGGCCGAAATCCTCCGCGATGGCCTTGCAGGCCGCGATGGCGCGCACGCTGTTGCCGAGCGGATCGAGGCGTGGCGAGTACGCGGCAATCCCCATCTGCCCCGGCACGATGGCGATGATGGAGCCCGAGACGCCGCTCTTGGCGGGAATGCCCACCTCGTAGGACCACTGGCCCGCATAGTTGTACATGCCGCAGGAGTTCATCACCGACAACACGTCGTGCACGTAGTCGCCGTCCAGCGCGCGCTGGCCGGTAACGGGCTGGACGCCGCCGTTGGCCAGCGTCGCCGCCATCAGCGCGAGATCCCGGCACGTCACCAGCACGCTGCACTGGCTGAAGTAGAGGTCAAGGATCGCCTCGGTGTCGCCGCCGATCATGGCCGCGCGCGTCATCAGCGCCGCGATCGCGCGGTTGCGCTCGCCGGTCTCGCGCTCGGAGCGGAACACCTCCTCGTCGATCTTCACGGGCCGCCCGGCGTAGCGGGCGAAGCACTCGGTCATGGCGCGCCGGCGCTGCGCGTAGGTGCGCCCCGCCACCATCGCCGAGACGCCGATGGCCCCGGCGTTGACCATGGGATTGAAGGGGCGGTTGTTGTCCTCGTCGAACACCACGGCGTTGAACGCCGAGCCGGTGGGCTCCACGCCCACGTGGCGCAGCACCTCGTCGCGGCCGTGCGTCTCCAGCGCCAGGCCGTACATGAAGGGCTTGGAGACCGACTGGATCGTGAAGGCATGGGCGCTGTCGCCGGCGCAGTAGATCTGGCCGTCGGTGGTGGCGATGACGATGCCGAAGAGATCGGGATCGGCGTCGGCCAGCCTGGGAATGTAGGTCGCCACCGCCCCGTCCGTGACGGGCGCGACCCGGGCGTGCAGCTTCTCCAGATACCGTGTGATCGGCCCTTCGGCCGGTTGTGCCGTCGACATGGCGCCATCCTGCGCGGGCCCGCGCTCCGCCTGCCCAAGGACACGGCCGCGCCGGGCCCCGGAACAAGGCCGGCGGGACATTCATGACAGATTTGCTGGGTTGCGGCGCACACGGCGCCCAAAATCTGGGCAGCGACCGGGCGCCGGGAAACAAAATGCCAGACGGCCTGTAAGCCGGGTTCTGTCCATTCTTGCGAACTGGACGGTCATTCCTCTGGACCGTGCATTGCTGCGCGGTTCTCGCGACCTACCCGGATGCGGCCCGCGACAGGCCTTCCCTCTTGCGAAGGATGCATCCCTATTCGGTCTTGCTCCCGGCGGGGCTTGCCGTGCCCCCTTCCTTGCGGTCGGGGCGGTGGGCTCTTACCCCACCGTTTCACCCTTACCCTCGGCTTGCGCCGCGGGCGGTCTGTTCTCTGTGGCGCTGTCCCTGAAGACGACCCTTGGAGGCCGCCCCCGGCGGGCGTTACCCGCCGCCGTGTCTGCGTGGAGCCCGGACTTTCCTCGCGAGCGCCCTTTCGGGCCTTGCCCGCGCGACCGTCCAGCCGTCTGGCGGGGAGATGCTAGCGCGGGTGGCTGGAGGAAGGAAGGCTGGGGGAAGGAAGGCTGGGGGCCAGTCGGTTCGGGCGCAGTGTGCCGAAGGCAACGGCGCGGCGCGTCAAGCGGCCAGTTTTGCGTGACCCTGCCGGTCGCTAGCACGACGTTAGCGGCAAGAGCTGGCCCATATGAGACTCTCGCGATCTTGAAAAACTCAAACATTGTTGGGCCGGTTGTCAAAGAGACGCCCAGAACGCGCCCGACCGCAGAGGAAGGGGCGAATCATCATGCACAGTGCAAAAACCTGCCGCGCCGGACTCCAATGAAAAAGTCGTTTACGTCGAGGATCGAAGTAAGTCACTTTCCTTGGATCAACGGCCCGCACTTATCCCAACCGTATGAGTTATGGGTACTTGCAAGGCAATTTTCTATTGCACGGTTATCTTGGCGAGCGCTTGGCAGGGGCATGTTGTTGAATTCATCTTGCTCCATCTTCGCGACCTGTTCCATCATAGCTACAAAGCCTGCGTCGCTGGCGCAGTCGGAATATCCAACAGTCCGAATCTGTTTCTCAGCAGTGATACGGGACCGCGGCTGCGGGGTCCTTCCAACGTAAGAATAACAAATGCTCATTGAAGTGCTTCTGTGAAGCGACTGGGGATTTTCGTCGAGTGAGCGGATCGCATACGCCACCTGATATGAGTCTTGGTTTCGGCTACAACGCCCTTGGACAACGTACCACTTAACGTCAAATTCGAATGTTCTGCCATTGGCGGTACGAATTCTCTGGATGTATTGATGCTTTTCAACATTGGACAAATTGCAACTTGCAACATCACGGTTAATCAATTGCGTCGCATTCGATCCAAGGTAACCGAAGTGCTCTCCATTCCTTGCGAGCCACTCAATTAGCTGTAGGAAAGAAATTCCGTTGACTGCTTCGGTCGCAGCTTTGCCTTCGTACTGCGCACCTCCATGGCGAGGGCCAGCGTAAGCAGAGGAAGCAGGCGTGAGGGAGATGAGCATTCCAAGTGATTCGAGGCGACACGCTTCGAGAAAACCCATAGCCAGCCTCCGCTTTTCAATCATTACTATCGGGTAGTTTTTTTCGTATTGTTCTCCGGCTTCTTAAACAAGGGGGATATGGCCAAATTGGTGTCTAAGTGTTCTCTCGCGTGACGTGAGTGCCGACCATCGTCTAGTCATTGGTTAGGGGTCCAAAGTTGGGTTAATGCGCGCACGGCTCGTTAGACAGCTTTCGGCGACATCGGGCCGTAGCGCAGCAAACGTGATCTACGGCACGATTGAAGCGATCCAGCCGGCCGTACCGTGTTTCGCGCCAGCGCAATCCTGTGGTAGGCCGCTCCAGATTTTCTTGCGGGGACCGAAGATGATCGCCGAACTGCTTGCGTTGGTTTCGGCAGCCCTGTTCGCCGGGGCCGCATTTTACATCAATGTTGCCGAGCAACCTGCGCGATTGTTGCTGGACGACCGGAGCCTCCTGACTCAGTGGAAGCCCAGCTA
>JAIYAO010000048.1 GCA_027488965.1 Alphaproteobacteria bacterium | reverse complement strand
GCGCCTCCGCCGCCGCCGCCGGTGGCGCCGCCCGCGCCCGTCGCGCTGTCGCTCGCGTCGCTGAAGGTCGCCGATCCCGCGCGGCTCACGCTCGCGCAGGTGGATGCGCTGGCGCAGTCGCTGGGCGTGGAGGCCGCAGCCATTCGTGCGGTGATCCGCATCGAGAGCGCGGGCGCAGGCTTCGGCGCCGACGGGCGTCCGCTCATCCTGTTTGAACCGACGGTCTTCTCCGCGCTAACGGGCGGGCGCTTCGACGCTTCGAACCCCGGCGTGTCGCAGCCGGCGCTCGGGCGCGTGGACCTGGGGCGCACGCAGGCGGATCGCTGGAGCAAGGTGGCCGAGGCCTTCGCCCTCGATCCAAGCGCGGCGCTCAAGGCCACCAGCTGGGGGCTGTTCCAGATCGGGGGCGTCAACCACGCCGCGGCGGGTTACGCCACCGTGGAGGACTTCGCGGTCGACATCTCGCAGTCCGAAACGAAGCAGCTCGCCGCGTTCGAACGCCTGCTGCGCAGCCGACAACTCATCGATGAGCTGCAGGCCAAGGACTGGGAGGGCTTCGCGCGCCTGTACGACGGGCCCGACAACGTCGCCCGCTACGCGAGCCAGTTGCAGGCCGCCTACACCGCCATCCTCGCGCAGGATCCGTTCCTCGCGAGCCTGCGCCGCAAGAGCGATGTGCGCCTCGGGGCCCAGCACTTCGAGGCGGCCGCGCAGCGGCTGGGCTGCGAGGTGGCGGCGGTGCGTGCGGTGGTGAAGGTGGAGAGCGGCTCCCTGCCGTACGACGTCAACGGCCGGCCCATCATTCTCTACGAGCCGCACATCTTCTCGCGGCTCACGCAACGGCGGTTCGACGGCAGCCACCCGAACATCAGTTACACGCCGTGGGATCCCAAGCGGTATCCGAGGACGCAGGACGAACGCTGGGCGCAGCTCACGGCGGCCTATGCGCTCGATCAGGAAGCGGCGGTCTCCTCGGCCAGCTACGGCCTCTTCCAGATCATGGGCATGAACTACCAGAAGTGCGGCTTCGCCACCGCGAAGGAGTTCGTCGCCGACTACTGCCAGTCCGAGGAGCGCCAGCTGCTCGCGTTCGAGGCGTTCGTGCGCTCGAGCGGACTGGTGGACGAACTGCAGCGGCTCGACTGGGAGGGCTTTGCGCGGATCTACAACGGCTCGGGGCAGGTGGAGAAATACGGCCGACTGCTGAGAGAGGCGTATGAGAGTTTCAAGGCCACCTCGTGAGTTGGCTCGTCGTGGGAAAGCAGGCGCCGCCTCCGCTCGTCACAGCGGCGGGCGCCTGTCCTTCCACGGCCGTGCCTCTTCCAGCTGCGCCGCCAGCCGGAAGAGCAGCGCCTCTTCGCCGTAGCGGCCCGTGAACATCACGCCGATGGGCAGGCCATCCGCATCCCAGTGCAGCGGCACGCTCATGGAGGGCTGGCCGGTGGCGTTGGCGGCGGCGGTGTAGGGGCCGAAGGCGGCGATGTCGGCGCCGTACTGGCGCAGGTCCGGCGGCGAGAGCGACAGGCGCCCGTGTGCCAAGGGCGGCGTGCCTTGCGTGGCGGTGAGGATGCAGTCGTAGTCCGCCATGAAATGCGCGAGACGGACCGCCGCTTGTTGCTGCACGACCATGGCGTTGACGAGATCGACGCCGGTGACGCTCGCGGCCCGGGCGCGGTAGAGCCCCGTCAGCACTTCAAGCTCCTCGTCGGCGACGGCGCTGCCGCGCAGCGCCGCGCGCTCGTCGAGGGCAGCCTTGGTGTTGGTCATCAGGATCGGCAGGAACGCGGCGGCGAGCGCTACGCCGTCGATGGGCGGCCGCACCTCCTCCACGTGGTGGCCGAGCGCTGCGCACAGGTGCGCGGCGTCCTGCGCGGCGTCCGCGCAGGCGGGGTCGATGGGCGCGCCGTCCCACGTCTTCGTCCAGAGCGCCATGCGCAGCGTGCGCGGCGCGGACTGCAGATGTTTCAGGTACCCGCCCGCCGGCGGCGGCGAGGCGTCGTAGCGGGCGCCCGGCTCAAGCCCACATGTGGCGTCCATCAGGGCGGCGCTGTCGCGCACGCTGCGGGAGATGGCGTGGAAGGCGGTCATGCCGTTCCAGCCCTCCGTGCGCAGCGGACCCATCGGGATGCGGCCACGCGACGGCTTCATGCCGAAGAGGCCGCAGCATGAGGCCGGGGTGCGGATCGATCCGCCGCCGTCGCTGGCCTGCGCTGCGGGGATCACGCCCGCCGCCACCACCGCGCCTGCGCCGCCGGAGGAGCCGCCCGCGCTGCGGTCGAGGTTCCACGGATTGCGCGTGACGCCCTGCACCTTGTTCTCGGTGGTGGAGGTCAGCCCCAGTTCCGGCGAGGTGGTGGAGCCAAAGATGGCGAGGCCCGCGGCACGCAGGCGTTCGGTCAGCACGCTGTCGACCGTGGCCACATGGCCGCCCCAGGCGCGGCTGCCGGCCTCCAGCGGCGCGCCTTGCACCATGACGGCGAGGTCCTTGGTCATGAACGGCACGCCGTGGAAGGGGCCCTCGGGCAGGCCGGCGGCGATCTGTGCGCGGGCGAGGGCCTCGAAGCGATGGGCCTGGGCGTTGATCTGCGGGTTCACCGCATCGAGGCGCGCCAGCGCGGCATCCAGCAGCTCCGCCGCCGTCGTCTCGCCACGCTGGACGAGGGCGGCCAGACCCAGCGCATCGTGGGCGGCGTAGTCGCGGTACGAGATGGCCATGCGCTGCTACCTTTTTCCCGAAGCCTAGCATGGACGGGGCGCCGCAAAGACAGGCCCGCCCGCCCTTGCCCCCGCCCCCGTGTTTCGGTAGGACCCCCGCTTCCCCCCGGATGCGCTCGTGGCGGAATTGGTAGACGCACTGCCTTGAGGTGGCAGCGAGTAACATCGTGGAGGTTCGAGTCCTCTCGAGCGCACCATTCGTGACCGGACCGGCTATCGCGCCTTGACGCGCGGCCCGGCGCGCGGTCTGCCCGTCCTTTGAGGTTAACAGCCTAACGGGCGGAGACGGGCATGGCCGAAGACACCGAGCGCGACGTCGGAGCAGAGCCGCGCCGGTTCGAAATCGATCCCCACTTCGTCACCCTTGTCACCGGCGCCGCTTACGACCGCGACGGCCCCGCGCTGCGGCGTCTGACGAAGGCCATGCACCCGGCCGACCTCGCCGACCTTGTGGAGCATCTGCCCGAGGAGGCGCTCAGCCGGCTGCTCGCGCTGATCGGACAGGAACTGCCCACGGCCTTCCTGGCGGAACTGGAATGGGAGCGGCGCGAAGGCGTGCTGGCGATGCTGCCGGCGTCCTACGTCGGGCGCGCGCTGGAGGAACTGGACACCGACGACGCCGCCGCCGTCGCCGCTGACCTCGACGAGGGCAAGCTGCGCGAGGCGCTCGCCAGCGCCGACGAGGACACGCGCCTCGCGGTCGAACAGGGCCTCGCCGCCGAAGAGGACACCGCCGGCCGCCTGATGCAGCGCGAGCTCGTCGCGGCGCCGGAATACTGGACGGTGGGCGACGCCATCGACCACATGCGCTCCGTCGATGCCGAGCTGCCCGACGTTTTCTTCGAAATCTATATTGTGGATCCGGGCTTCCGTCCCATCGGCTCGACGCCGCTGTCCACGCTGATCCGCGCACCGCGCGAAACGCCGCTGCGCGACCTCATGCGGCCGCCGCAGGCGCTGATCTCTGCGGAGATGGACCAGGAGGAGGTCGCGTTCGTCTTCCGCAAGTACAACCTCGCGTCCGCCCCGGTGGTGGATGGCGCCGGGCGGCTGACCGGCGTGCTGACCGTCGACGACATCGTCCACGTCATCCACGAGGAGGGCGAGGAGGATCTGCTCAAGCTCTCCGGCGTGAGCGACGCAAGCCAGACCGACACCGTCGCCACCTCCGTGCGGGCGCGGGCGCCGTGGCTCAGCGTGAACCTGTTCACGGGCCTCGCCTCAGCCACGGTGATTTCCTTCTTCGGCGCGTCCATCGAAAAGGTGGTGGCGCTGGCGGTGCTGATGCCCATCGTGGCGTCGGTGGGGGGCAACGCGGGGACGCAGGCCCTCGCGGTGGCCGTCCGCGCCATCGCCTCGCGCGACCTCACCTCCTCCAACGCGCTGCGCCACATCGCCCGCGAGCTGATGACGGGTTTCTTCAACGGGCTGTTCATGGCGCTGCTGCTGGCCGGGGCGGCCCACGTGTGGTTCCAGAACCCGATGATCACGGCGGCGGGGGCGCTGGCGGTGGTGCTCAACCTCACCATGGCGGGGCTGGCGGGCATCCTGGTGCCGCTGACCCTGCGCCGCCTCGGGGCGGACCCGGCGGTGTCGTCCTCGGTGTTCGTGACGTTCGTCACCGATTTCACCGGCTTTCTCGGCTTTCTCGGCCTCGCGACGGTGTTCCTGGGTTAACGGACGTTTCCCCTATGCGGCGTAGCAGCGGCCCCGAACTTGCGTGGCGGGACGCGTTGCTGTCCCAAACCGCCGCAAGGGCCGACCATGCCGCATGCCGTGTCCACCGAGGGCCTGTCGCTCCTGAAGCGCCTGGAGGGTTTCCGGGCTGCGCCGCTGATGTTGGCCGATGGCCGCTGCGTGGTCGGGTACGGGCACGTCCAGGCCATGGCCCCCAACGCCCCGGTGACGGAAGCGGAGGCCGAGGCCTTGCTCCGCGCCGACCTTGCGCCCGTGGAGGCGATGCTGGCGGAGCGCCTGCTCGCGCCCGTGTCCCAGCCCCAGTTCGACGCGCTGGCGTCGTTTGCCTTCTCCATCGGGATCGCGACCTTCACCAAGAGCGATGTCCTGCGCCGGTTCAATGCCGGGGAGCCGATCGCCGCCGCCTGCGCCATGGACGCCTGGCGCAAGAGCCGGGTGGGCGGAGAGCCTGCGGTGCTCGACGCCTTGGTCCGCCGCCGGGCGGCGGAGAAGGCGGTGTTCCTGGACCTGAACGTGCTGGTGCCCGCGCCCTCGGCGTTCGTGGCGCCGGAGATCGATCATGCGGCGTCCATCCTGGGCCAGCCCACCCGGGTCTTGGCGCTGCCGGCCGCCGCGACGGCCCCCGCGGGCCCCGATGAGACGGCGCGCAAGATCGCCAGCATCCTCGCCGCCGATCCCAACACCGCCCATGCCCTGAAGCCGCCCCCGGTCATGGCCGCCCTCGACGATGAGGAGGACGAGCCGGTCCTGGTCCTCACGGAACGGGCCCCCGCGCCCAACACCGCCGCCGACATCACCGGACTGGCGCTGTTCGGCATCGCAGGCGCAGGCCTCTTTGCGGCGGGCCTTGTGGCGCTCAACGAAGGCCAGACCGCAGCCTTCCTGCTGCTGACGGCGCCGGGCGCGGTCATGCTGGCGTCGGCGGCGTGGCGGCTGTTGAAGGATGCGGCGCTGGCGCGCTTCGGCAGCGCGTTGCGGGGCTGAAGCGGCGGGGCTAAGCGTGGCGCATGCTGCGCAACACCCCCCAACTCGACTTCGACCTCGGCGAGAACGCCGACGCCATCCGCGACCTCACGGCCCGCTTCGCCGACAACGAGATCGCGCCCATCGCCGACCAGATCGACAAGACCAACGAGTTCCCGCGCCACCTGTGGCCGAAGCTCGGCGAACTGGGCCTCCACGGCATCACCGTGGAGGAGGAATGGGGCGGCGCAGGCCTCGGCTACCTTGAGCACGTGGTGGCGATGGAGGAGATCAGCCGCGCGTCCGCCAGCGTAGGCCTCTCCTACGGCGCGCACTCCAACCTCTGCGTCAACCAGCTGCGGCGCTGGGGCAACGATGCGCAGAAGAAGGCTTACCTGCCGAAGCTGATCTCCGGCGAACACGTGGGGTCGCTCGCCATGAGCGAAGCGGGCGCGGGCTCCGATGTGGTGTCCATGCGCCTGAAGGCCGAGAAGAAGGGCGACCGCTACGTGCTCAACGGCACGAAGTTCTGGATCACCAACTCCCCGCATGCCGATACGCTCGTCGTGTACGCCAAGACCGATCCCGACGCCGGCGCCCGCGGCATCACCGCGTTCCTCGTCGAGAAGGGCATGAAGGGTTTTTCGGTGTCGCCGAAGCTCGACAAGATCGGCATGCGCGGCAGCGACACGGCGGAGCTTGTGTTCGAGGACTGCGAGGTGCCCGCCGACAACATCATGGGGCCGCTCAACGAAGGCGTGCGCGTCCTGATGAGCGGGCTGGACTATGAGCGCGCGGTGCTGGCGGCGGGGCCGCTGGGCATCATGCAGGCGGCGCTCGACGTGGTCGTGCCGTATGTGAAGGAGCGCAAGCAGTTCGGCCGCCCCATCGGCGATTTCCAGCTGATGCAGGGCAAGCTCGCGGACATGTACGTGGCGCTCTCCACCTCGCGCGCCTATGTCTACGCGGTGGCGAAGGCGTGCGACGCCGGCAAGACCACGCGCAAGGATGCGGCGGGCGCCATTCTCTATGCGGCGGAGCAGGCCACGAAGGTGGCGCTTGAGGCGATCCAGGCGCTCGGCGGCAACGGCTACATCAACGATTATCCCACCGGGCGGCTCCTGCGCGACGCCAAGCTCTACGAGATCGGCGCGGGCACGAGCGAGATCCGGCGCTTCCTGATCGGGCGGGAGCTGTTCGAGGAAACGGCCTGAGCCCGATGGGGCGGCCGCGCAGACTTGGCGCGATCCTTGCCGGTGGCGCCTCGAGCCGGTTTGGCAGCGACAAGGCGCTTGCGACCTTTGAGGGCCGGCCGCTGATCGCGCATGTGGCGGACGCGTTGCTGACCGGGTGCGATGCGCTGGTGATCTGCGGGCGGGACTGGGGCGGACACAGGGCGCTGGCCGACAGCCCGGTGCCGGGCCTGGGCCCGATGGGCGGGCTTTGCGCGGCGCTGCAGCATGCGGAGGCCCCGGAGGTGTTGGGCCTGACCGCGCAGGCGGAAGTTGCCACGCGGCTGGGTTTGAGTCAGGCCCTTCTGGTAGCGCTGGGGGGTTGC
>JAIYAO010000160.1 GCA_027488965.1 Alphaproteobacteria bacterium | reverse complement strand
GCTCGGGCGACGGCGGTTGGAGGATCCGGGGCGGCCCAAGGCGGGACGCCCCGGAGGCTTGACGCGGCCGGCCCCGCAGGCCGTGCACGCGCAGCCGCACCCCGTTGACTCTCCCCCGGCGCCGTCCTTCCGTCCGCGCGAGGATCGAGGGGAGACCTGACATGGCGAACGTGACCCGCCGGGGCGCGCTTTCGGGAACGCTGGCGACGGTCGCCGGCGGCGCGGCCGCAGCCGCCTGCGGCGCGCCCGTGCGGGCGCCGCGCTACGATGGCGCCGTCAAGTTCAGCCACGGCGTCGCCAGCGGCGATCCCGGCCAGGACCGTGTGGTCATCTGGACCCGCGTGACGCCCGAAGGCGGCGGCGAAGTGCCCGTACGCTGGGTCGTGGCGCGCGACCGCGACCTCAAGGCCGTCGTCCAGTCGGGCGAGATCACCACCGGGCCGGAACGGGACTACACGATCAAGATCGATGTGGTGGGCCTCAGGCCCGGCCAGACGTTCCACTACGGGTTCCTGTGCGGGAACGAGCGCTCCACGGTGGGGCGCACCCGCACGCTGCCGCGCGGCGGCGTCAACGAACTGAAGATCGGCGTGGTGTCGTGCTCGAACCATCCGTTCGGGTTCTTCAACGCCTATGAATCGCTCGCCGCCCGCAAGGACATCGACGTGGTCCTGCACCTCGGGGACTACATCTACGAGTATGGCCTCAGCGGCTTCGGTGCGGACGCCGCGCTACGCCTGGGCCGCCTGCCGCGCCCGGACTCCGAGATCACCACGCTGGGCGACTACCGCGCCCGCCACGCGCAGTACAAGGAAGAACCGGAACTGCAGGCCGCGCACGCAGCGTGCCCGTGGATCGTGGTGTGGGACGACCACGAGGTCGCCAACGACAGCTGGAACGGCGGCGCCCAGAACCACAACCCCGAACAGTCGGAAGGGGACTGGGGCGCGCGCAAGGCGGCGGCGCTCAAGGCCTACTACGAGTGGATGCCGATCCGCGATCCCGCGCCCGGCGGCGCGTTCGAGGCCATCAACCGCAGCTTCCAGTTCGGCGATCTCGCTACCGTCATCATGCTGGAGACGCGTCTCCTCGCACGCACCCAGCCGCTCGACTACGGCGCCGACATGTCGCTCGCGACGACGGCGTGGGACTTCACCGATCCCGCGGCGCCCCGGCCGCTGCCGGCGCCGGCGCCCGGCGCGCGTCTCGTGCCCACGCCGTTCGAAATGCTCGCCGGCCAGCCGCGCCCGATCCTCGACTGGGCGCGCGTGCGCACGATGGATCCCCGCAATCCGCCGCCGGGCGTTCTCTATCTGCCAGATGTGGAGGCGTTCAAACGCAGCAAGATCGCCGATCCCCGCCGCACGCTGCTGGGCGCGCCGCAGGAAGAATGGCTCAAGGCGCAGGTGGCGTCCTCGCGCGGGGCGGGTACGGTGTGGCAGGTGCTGGGCAACCAGGCGCTGATGGCGCGAATCACTGCGCCGGACTTCTCGGCGACGCCCGCAGGTCTCGTGGCCGAACTGGAGAAGCTTCAACCGGGCATCGGGCGGTTCTTCCAGCTCACGCGGTTCAAGGTGCCCATGTCCCTCGACAGCTGGGACGGCTATCCCGCCCAGCGCGCGCGCCTCTACGACATCCTCGCCGCCGCCGACGCCAATCCCGTCGTGCTCACCGGCGACAGCCACTGCGCGTGGGCCAATGAGCTGACAAGCGACGACGGCAAGCTGCGCGTGGGCGTGGAGTTCGCCGCCACATCGGTCACCTCGCCCGGCGCGGGCGACTACGTGGGCGACAGCGGCATCGATCTCGACGCCGCGTTCGTGGCGGCGAACACCGACGTGAAATGGACCGACCAGAAGAGCCGCGGCTACCTGGTGCTGACGCTGAAGAAGGCGGAAGCAGTGGCGGAGTTCTTCGCGGTGTCCAGCGTGGTTTCGAAGGACTACGAGACCACGCTCGTCGCGCGGTTCCGCGTGAAGCCCGAGCGCGGCGCGGGCGTGGGTCCGCTGGAGCGGCTGGAAGGTTAGCCCCGCGCCGGCGGGGACACGTCCTCGGGATGCCAGATCGCCGCCCACGCTTGCACCTTCGCGGTCACGCCGCCATCTGAGGAGCGAATGATTGGGAGGCCTCTTCATGGAACCGGATATCGGCATCGGCAGGAAGAAACGGGAAGCCTCCGCGGATGCGCTGGCCCAGGCGCTGGCGGATACCTATGCGCTCTACCAGCGCACGCACCTTTTCCACTGGAACATCACGGGGCCGCGGTTCGGCGCGCTGCACACGCTGTTCGAGACGCAGTACAACGAACTCTGGCTGGCGCTCGATCTCATCGCTGAACGGATCCGCGCGCTGGGCGTGCCGGTGCCGTCGCACGCGGAACTCGCCAAGCGGGTCACGCTCGCCGCTGACAATGATCCCGCGCCCGATGAGAACGCCATGCTCGCCTCGTTGGCGAAGGGCAACGAAACGGTGGTGAAGTCCGCACGCGCCGCGCTCAGGGCGGCGGAGGAAGCGGGCGACGATGCCGGCGCCGATCTCATGACGCAGCGGGTGGCGGCGGGCGAAAAGGCGGCGTGGATGCTGCGCGCGCACCTCGGCGCCTGACACATCGTTCACGTGCCGCGGCGCAACTTCGTGCGCCGATGGGCATTCCTCCTCCAGCGCGGGCGCTGCGGCGCCGGTTTCTGGAGGAGAACTGATGACACGCAAGATCTTGATGGCGACGGCGCTGTTCCTCGCCGCCGCAGTTCCGTTGACCCATGCGCAGCCGGACGCCGCAGGCGCGCCGCCCGTCGCTGCGCCGAAAGCACAACCGGCGCCCGCCACGCCGCCGGTCGCACCCACGCCCGCGACGCCCTCGACCGCGCCGCTGCCGGCTGCGCCTCCGGAGCGCATGCAGAGCGAGTCTGCACCCGCCACCACCACGACGACCACCACCACCACTACCACTGCGGCGACGCCGGTGGCGGGCGCATGCCGCACGCGCAAGGCCGAAGGCGAGCCGTGTTCGTGCCTGAAGGCGCCGACGGTGATGGGCGTGTCCACTGCGCCCGGCAACGGCGGCCGCAACATGTGCGTGGTGTCGTAAGCCTTCAGTCCGCGGCGGGCTGGGCCCGCACCTCCGTCTCCGCGCCCGCCACGTACGCGAGCGCGGAGACGATGAGGGAGACGAGGAAGTACCCCTCCATCGTCGGCGCCTCGCCGGCCACGAGGAGAGCGAAGGCTTCCCCGGCGCCGACGGCGTCCGGCCCGCGCATGAGCGCAAGCATCGGATCGATGGTCAGCGTCCAGAGATTGACGGCCATGCACGCAATGATCGCCCACAGCGACGCGCGCGGTCCGCCGTAGCTGCTCCACAGCCCCGCCATCACCGCGACCAGCAGGCCCGCCTGTCCCCACACGGATGTGAGCGCGATGAGCTCGTAGATCGTCTGCCCGCTCGACGCGATGAGGTAGGCGGCGATGCCGGCCCCGATGGTGGACAAGCGCGCCACCTGCAGCCGCGTACGCGGCCCCGCCGTGGCGTGCAGGCGCGACAACACGTTGAGGCTCATCAGCGACGACACCGACAGCACATTGGAATTGGTCGTCGACATCACGGCCGAGAGCAGGGCCCCGGCGAACAGCACATACAGCCACGGCGGCAGCGTCTGCGCGGCGAGGTTCGGCAGGAACGCGTCGCTGTCCTCGCCCACCGGAAACGCGTGTACGCCCGCCAGCGCGATCAGCACCGGCACGAAGCCCAGCAGCAGATACATCCCGCCCGCCATCAGCGTCGCGTCGCGCGCCATCTTCGGCGTGCGCGTGGAGAGAAAGCGCGCGATGGCTTCCTGCGTTACGAGGCTGCCGAGGATGGGGATGGCCCAGCTGTCGATCTGCCCCAGCCAGCTTTCGCCCTCGCCCAGCAGACTGAGCTGCGCGGGTTCGATGGAGGCCAGCATCGCGCCGAAGCCGCCCATGTGGCCCGCCACCGCAAACAGCACCAGCACCAGCCCGACGACCAGCACGCAGGCCTGGATCACGTCGGTGTAGATGTCGCCCTCGATGCCGGCCATGGAGGTATAGACGATGACCACCAGCGTCGCCCCGATCAGCGTCGCCTGCGCGGGTACGTGCAGCGCCGCTTCCAGCAACGCCGCCAGCGCCAGCAACTGCGCCGCCGCCCAGATGGTGGAGACGAGGATGGTGATCAGCGCCGCCGCCAGTTCGCTGCGGTGGTCGAAGCGGTCGCGGAAGAAATCGGCGAGGTTGGCGTAGCCGCGGGCGCGGAAGGCGCCGGCCACCAGGAACGCCATGGCGAACAGGCAGATGGCATAGCCGAACGGCTCGGCGCGCGCGCCCGCCAGCCCGTCGGTCGCGATGGCGCCGGCGGAGCCCATGATGGTCTCCGCGCCGAACCAGGTGGCGAAGATCGAGATGCTGATGGGCACGATGCCCATGCGCCGGCCGGCGAGGAAGTAGTCCTGCTCGGTCTTGACGCCGCGCGCCACGTAGAGCCCGACGCCGATCTGCACCGCCACGTAGAGCACGATGCACGCCGACAGAATGGCAGGGTTCACCTGAGCCATGCGCGCCCCCCGATCGAACGGCGCGGTGCATAACACGGTGCGCCGCCGACACAATCGGGATTTGGCCCCGGACGGGCGCGGCGGCTTCAGCCGCGCCGCGGCGCAGGCGCGACAATCACAACCGGCCCCGGCGCGTCGCTTCGCAGGGCAAGACATCCCCCGGGGAGGGCGATATGGTGGCGCAAACCACCAGCATGGGGGCGAGGATGCGCGTCGGCTGTCCGAAGGAGATCAAGGTCCGGGAGTATCGGGTGGGCCTGACGCCGGAGAGCGCGGCGGAGCTGGTGCGCGCGGGCCACGAGGTGCTCATGGAAAAGGGCGCGGGCCTCGGCATCGGCGCAGAGGACGCGCTCTACGAACGGGTCGGCGCCAAGATCGCGCCCGATGCGGATGCCGTGTTCGACGCCGCCGATCTCATCGTGAAGGTGAAGGAGCCGCAGGCCCCGGAGATCGCCCGCCTGAAGCCGCGCCACACGCTGTTCACCTACCTGCACCTGGCGCCCGATCCCGCCCAGGCGGCGGGGCTGATGCGCTCGGGCGCCACGTGCATCGCCTACGAGACGGTGACGGACGCGCAGGGCCGCCTGCCGCTGCTGAAGCCCATGAGCGAAGTCGCCGGGCGCATGGCGATTCAGGTGGGCGCGTACTTCCTGGAGAAGGCGCATGGCGGCCGCGGCGTGCTGATGGGCGGCGTGCCCGGCGTGCGGCCGGCGGACGTGGTGGTGCTGGGTGCGGGCGTTGCCGGTTACAATGCTGCGCAGATCGCCGTCGGCATGCGCGCACGCGTGACTGTGTTCGACAAGAATCTCGCGCGTCTCGAGGAACTCGACCGCGAATTCGATGGCCGCCTGGAGACGGTGTACTCCACCCGCGCCGCGGTGGAGGCGGCGGTGGCAGAGGCCGATCTCGTGATCGGCGCCGTGCTGGTGGCGGGCGCGGCTGCGCCGAAGCTCATCACGCGGGCGATGCTGAAGACCATGCGGCCCGGCGCGGTGCTGGTGGACATCTCCATCGACCAGGGCGGCTGTTTCGAAACCTCCCACGCCACCACGCACGACGATCCGGTGTTCCTGGTGGACGACATCATCCACTACTGCGTGGCCAACATGCCGGGCGCCGTGGCCCGCACCAGCGCGTTTGCGCTCAACAACGCCACGCTGCCGTTTACCCTCGCGCTCGCCAACAAGGGCGCGCAGCAGGCGCTCAAGGACGATCCCCACCTCGCCAACGGGCTCAATGTGTACGGCGGCGCCATCGCGCACGAGGCCGTCGCGCGTGATCTCGGCGAGACGTACCGGCGGCCGGACTGGCTGGGGTAGGGCGCAGGCGCACTATGCCCGCCGGTTGGGCGGAGCGCGCGGCATCTGCCTTTGCGGCGGGCGCCCGTCCCCTCGGCCCCGGGAAACTGCAGCGCACGCGGGCGCCACGCCGGTGAGTCTAAATTAACCATAGGGGCACAGGCTTCCCATCGAGGCGTCACCGTGGAGGGTCCACATGCCCGGCAAGCACATTGGCGATCCCTGTCCGAAATGCGCGGCGATGCTCATCCGCCGGCGCCGGGCTTCGGTCTTCCGCGCCGCCGACGGCGACATCGCCTTCTGCGCACCCTGCAACGCCGCGTGGGACATCCACGGCGAAGAGCCCCCGCCCATGGAGCCCCGGATCGCAGGCTTCCGGCCCTCGTTTCCGCGCTGAGCGCGGCGCGGCCGCGGGTCGCGCCCCTGATGACACATCCTGCAATCCGTGCTGGTTCCCCGGCGTAGTGACGCGCACACGCGGGGAGACCAGTCTTGGATTCGGGTGAATACGGCCCTGGGAAGTTCCGCGATCCCCTCGTGACCGCGAAGGGCGAGCCCCGCGCCCACGTCCGGCTCGAGCGCCTCGCCACCCTCTGGTTCAACACCGGCACGCTCTGCAACATCACCTGCGCCGGCTGCTACATCGAAAGCTCCCCCACCAACGACAGCCTCGCCTATCTGACGGCGGAGGACGCCGCGCCCTTCCTGGACGAGGCGCCGGGCGACGCCGAGATCGGGTTCACCGGCGGCGAGCCGTTCATGAACCCGCACATCTTCGGCCTGCTGCGCGCGGCGCTGGAGCGGGGCCACCGCGTGCTCGTGCTCACCAACGCCATGCGCCCGATGATGCGGTTGATGGTGCAGGTGGGGCTGCAGGCGTTGCGGGAGGATTTCCCGGATCGCTTCGTCCTGCGCGTCAGCCTCGATTCGCCCGAGCCTGGGCTGCATGACCGCGAACGGGGCGAAGGCAGCTTCCAAGAGACGCGCGACGGCATCGACTGGCTGGTCGCCAAGCGCATTCCCGTGGCGCTCGCCGGCCGCCTTTGGGGGCGCGAGGAGGCGGATTTGCGCCGTGCGTACGCACAGCTGATCGCCGCCCGCGGGTGGTCCCTCGATGCGGAAGATCCGGCCAGCCTGGTTCTCTTTCCGGAGATGGACGTCCGCGTCGATGTGCCGGAGATCACCACGGCGTGCTGGGACATCCTGCACAAGTCGCCGTCAGACGTCATGTGCGCCACCAGCCGCATGGTCGTGAAGCGCCGCGGGGAGCCCGCCGCGCGCGTCGTCGCCTGCACGCTGCTGCCGTACGACACCCGCTTCGATCTCGGCGCCACGCTGGCGGAGGCCGCACGCGACGTGGCGCTCAACCATCCCCATTGCGCGAAGTTCTGCGTGCTGGGCGGGGGCAAGTGCGCGGCGTGACGCCAGGCGCGATGCGTATGGAACCATACGGCTGATAGGGTTATTCATGTAGGTGGCCTCGAAAGGCGCTTGCACATGAGTTTCAAGGACATTCTCGCCATCGTGCTCGACGCGGCGATCGATGAACCCGCCATCGCCATCGCCGAACATCTGTCCGCCGCGCAGGGCGCGCACCTCTCCGCGGCCTTCCTCACCGCACTGCCGGACGAGCCGCTTGCCTATGAGCCCACCGTCGTCGCCGGCGTATGGGCGGAATTGCTCAACCGCGCCCGGGGGCAGGCCGTGGCGGAGCAGAACCACGTGAAGGCGCGCCTGGCGGCGTCCGGGCGGCCGTTCGAACTGCGCACGGTGGAGGCCCTGGGTCGCGATCTCGGGCGCGTCGCCGCCGTGCACGCTCGCTACGCCGATGTCGCCGTCATGGCCCGTCCACGCGAGGACCGCGGCTCAGACCTGCGGCTCGACATGATCGAGGGCGTGCTGTTCCACGCCGGCCGGCCGGCGCTCGTGGCGCCGCCGGACTGGGCGGGGCCGCATCTCGGCACGCGCATCGCCATCGCGTGGGACGCCAGCCGCGAGGCCACCCGGGCGCTTGCGGAGGCCAGGCCCTTCCTCGCCCAGTGTGCATTGGCCTCGGTGCTCACCATCGACGCCAAGCCCAAGGCCTTCGGCCACGGCGAACAGCCGGGGCTCAACGTCGCCGCCCACCTCAAGCGCCGCGGCGTGAACGTGGAGGTGCGCAACATCGACAGCATGGGCCGGCCGGTGGCCAAGTCGGTGCTGGACGAGGCTGAGGCCATCGGCGCCGATCTCATCGTGATGGGCGCCTACGCCCACTCCCGCCTGCGCGAGATGGTGTTCGGCGGCGCGACGCGGGAGCTGCTGGAAACGGCGACCGTGCCGCTGCTGATGGCGCACTGAGGCACCGTGGCGCCTCACACGACGCGATGGGCGATCAGCGACCGCCCTGCGGCGGTGACGGCGTCGCGCGCGGGGCGGAACGTCACGCCGGTCAGATCGGTCACGTAGTCCGCCTTCGCCACCGGGCGCGCGTAGAGATCGGCCAGCACGGTTTTCAGAGTCGGATCGACCATGGCCAGCAGCCGCACTATCGCCTTCGGCAGCACGGCCGTGGGGATTTTGCGGGCGCGGTCCGGCAGGTCGGCCCGCAGCATCTTGGCCATGTCCTGCATGGAAATCGTCTCGCCGCTCGCGATCAACCGCCGTCCGCCCACCGGCGCGTCCAGCGCCTTCATGTGCAGCGCCGCGAGATCGCGCACGTCGACCACGGGGAAGTGCACCGGCGGCAGCGCCGGATAGGCGCCCGTCATGAACAGCTTGATGACCTCCAGCGACGCGCCGATCTCGGCGTCGAGGGCGGGCCCGAGCACGAACCCGGGATTGATGGCCACGATCGCGTCCGTCTGCCCGCGCGTCTTCGCAAGATCCCACACGGCGCGTTCGGCGCGGGTCTTGGAGATGATGTAGGGCGTCGCCGCCGCCCACTCGGGGTCGGTCCACGAGGACTCCGTCACGGGCACGTCGCCGCTGAGGCCCGCCCGGTACATCATCGCCACCATGGACGACGTGACCACGATGCGCTCGACGCCGGCGTCGAGCGCGGCGCGCGTCACACGCAGGGCGCCGTCCCGCGCGGCGGGCACGAGGTCCTCGCGCCCCCTGGGCTGCGAGATCGGAAACGGGGAGGCCACGTGGAGCACCGCGTCGACGCCGGAGACGGCGGCCGCCCAGCCTGCATCGGACGTGAGATCGGCCTCCACCAGCGTCAGCCGCGATACGTCCGCCCCTTGCGCCGCGAGCGTCGCCTTCAGCACGTCGCCCTTGCGAGTGGAGCGCACCGTGCCGCGCACGCTGTGCCCCGCCGTCAGCGCCGAAAGCGCCACGTGTTTGGCGATGAAGCCGGACACGCCGGTGACCAGAAGCTGCGCCATGGGGACTCCGTAACGTGTGAACAGTGAGCGTTACGTTCAGCTATGACGCGCGGATCATCCGCCCACGGCCGGCGAAGGCGCCGCCTCGCGCGGTCGCCCGAAGCACGCTATATCGAGGCTATGTTGAAGAGACACGATCCGCCGGGCGATCTGGCCCAAGTCCGTTATGGCGACGCCGAATTTACAGTCGTGACCCCCGGGAGCTTCGTCCGCTGCGCGGTGTCGGGGGCGCTGATCCCGCTGGATGCGCTCCGGTACTGGAGCGTGGACACCCAGGAGGCGTTCCGCGGTCCCGAGGAGGCGCTCGCGCGCTGGCGCGAATTGCGCGGGAGCTGAGCGCCATGCGGGGGGCTCTCATCGTGCTGGGCCTGCTGGCCGCCGCGTGCACGCCGCAGCAGGCGGCACCCGTCGGGCTGCCGGTCCCGGCCCCGGCTGTCGTCGCAGCGCCCGCGCCGCCCCCACCCCCGCCGCTCGAGATCGATTGCGCCGGCGCCTTCGTGCAGGGCGGCGTGGTGCTGTGCCGGACGGCGCCCGGCGCTGCGTTCTTCGTCGACGGGGAGGAGCGCGGCGCCGCCGACGCTGACGGCTGGGTGGTCGCGGGCTTTGACCGCGACGCCAAACCCCAGGCCACGCTGGCCGTGCGCACGCCGGCGGCGGCGAAGGCCATCGACGTCGCCATCGCGCCGCGCAGCTACAGGATTTCCCGCATCAACGGCCTGCCGCAGGAGACGGTGACTCCGTCCGCGCCCGAGGTGCTGGCGCGCATTGCGCAGGAGTCCGCCGCCAAGGAGGAGGCGCGCAAGAGCCGCGCGCCCGCGCCGGGCTTCCTGCAACCCTTTGCGTGGCCGGTCGCCGGCATCATGTCGAGCCCGTGGGGCGCCCAGCGCGTGCTCAACGGCGAACCGCGCAGCCCGCACTACGGCATCGATATCGCAGCCCCTGAGGGCACGCCCATCGTGGCGCCCGCGCCCGGCATCGTCGCCATGGCCAACCCGGACATGCACTTTGAAGGCGGGCTGGTGATGATCGATCACGGGCAGGGCCTGATCAGCTATTACCTCCACATGAGCCGTCTTGATGTCACGACCGGCCAGGCGGTGGTGCGCGGCCAGCAGATCGGCGCGGTGGGCAAGAAGGGGCGGGCTACGGGGCCGCACCTGTGCTGGCGCATGCGCTGGCGCGACCGCAATCTCGATCCCTCCCTGGCGGTGCAGGCGATGGCGGAGGCACGCACCCATTTCGGCGGCGGACCGCCGCTCGATCCGGGCGCTGCACCGCCCAACTTCACACCGTGGACGCCCGCCCCATGATCCGCTTCCTTGCGACGGCGGCGCTGGCGCTCTCCCTGACGGCCTGCGGTCCGCAGGCGCCTGCGCCGCCGCCACGCCCCGCCGATGGCGCGCTCACCGCGCCGCAGATCTCGGGCCGGCTCTACATCTGCGATCTCACCTACGTGGCCGTGCGCGGTCCCATGGTGTCGACCTCGCGGGCGTTGGTGCGGATGGGCGTCGACACGAGCGCCTTCACGCCGGGCTGGAAGGTCGAGAGCGTCACCGTCACAGAGCCCCTGCCCAACGCAGAGGGCTTCGACCCATGGCTTTCTTTCGCGCCGGGCATCACGCGCAAGTTCTTCGACCAGAAGGGCGCGGTGATCACGCTGGCCATGGCCGACGGCGCGCCCGTGACGCTCGACACCCGGACCGGCGATCTGAACTGGAGCGTTGAAGGCGCGCTCGGCGAGACGGAATTCACCGGCGGCTGCATCTGACGCCGGCCCTCAGGGCGTCACGCGATAGATCGTGAGGTCGTCTTCGTCGCCTTCGTTGTAGTTCTCGCCGGCCACCGCGGCGATCTGCGTCACGCCAAGCCCGCGCGCCTGCATCTCCGCGAGGAAATCCGCGCGGCCGGCGTTGGCCGTCAGCGCCAGCGTGCAGGCGGGATCGCGCGCCACTTCGGCGGCGGCTTCGGCGGGCGAGCGTGTCAGCACCACGCCCGGGCCGTACAGGAACACGAGGCTCGGCTCGTGATAGTCGAGCAGCGCGAGGCGCGTTTCGGGGCAGGGGCGGTCGCCGTCCAGCGCCGCGACCACGCGGGGTGAGATGAAGATCCGGTCCATGGCCGGCAGCGTCACGCCGAACAGGTTGATCCACGTCAGCAGCGCCGTCGCGCACATCGCCGCAACGCCCGCACGCGCGCGGCCCTGCGCCACCAGCGCCAGCGTGATCCCCGCGCCGACAAGCGCTGCGCCGCCGATCAGCAGCGGCCCCAGCGCCATGTCCTGCTGCACCTCGAGGCGCAGCGCCGGCGGGCCCAGCGCGAACACCAGCGTGAACACCAGCCATACGGCCGTGGCGGCGGCGAACAGCCGCGGCCGGCCGAACCATTTCCTTCCGTCCGCATCGAGGATCGCCGCCGCGCACAACATTGCCACCGCCGGCAGCAGCGGCAGGGTGTAGTGCGGCAGCTTGGTGCCGGAGAGTTCAAACACGAGCCACGCGGGCACGATCCACGCGAGACAGAAGCGCACCGCGGGCGTGCGCCGCTGCACCCAGACGAAAGGCGCGGCGAGCCAGGCGAACAGGCTGCCCGGCCAGAACATCGCGGAGAACAGCATCGCGTGGTAGCCGAACGGCCCGCCGTGGTTCTGGTGCGATCCCGCCACCTTGC
>JAIYAO010000166.1 GCA_027488965.1 Alphaproteobacteria bacterium | reverse complement strand
TCTGCGGTATCTTTATCGATGTGGGGGATGGTTTCGGCTTCGCCATCAATCGCGGGCGCGAGCGCCACGATTTCCACACCGTTCGCTTCACACAAAAGGCGCGTGACTTCGAGATAGTGCGGATGCACGCCGCCGGAGACGATCACTTTCTTCCGCTTCGTCACGCGCGTGGCCATCATCGCGGCTTCGGCGCAGGCGGTGGAGCCATCCCAGAGCGAGGCGTTTGCCACATCCATCTGCAGGAGCATCGCCACCTGGGTTTGGAACTCGTAGAGATATTGCAGCGTGCCCTGCGCGATTTCGGGCTGGTAGGGCGTGTAGGTGGTGAGGAATTCACTGCGCTGGATCAGGTGATCGACGCTTGCCGGCACGTGGTGGCGATAGGCGCCGGCGCCGACGAAGAACGCGGTCTTGCCCGCCGGCAGGTTGCACGAGGCGAGCAGGCTCATGAGCCGCTCCACCTGCAGTTCGCCCTGGTGCGCCGGCAGCGCCACGGGGCGATCGAGCACCGCTTCGCGCGGCACACAGTCGTAAAGATCGTCCATGCTGCGGGCGCCCACGGCGGCGAGCATCGCCGCGCGGTCGTCGTCGGTCAGGGGAAGGTAACGCATTCTGCTGTTTTCCTGCGGCGTTGGTCAGGGTTTGGGATCAGGCTTTGGCGAACGCCGCGTAGGCGGCTTCGTCCATGAGGGCGTCGACTTCGCCGGGCTTCGTGAGCTGGATTTTCACGAACCAGCCCTCGCCTTCCGGGCCTTCGTTGACCTTCTCGGGGTTCGAGGTCAGCGCATCGTTCACCGCGATGATTTCGCCGGTCACCGGCGCGTAAACGTCCGACGCGGCCTTGGCGCTCTCCACCACGGCCATCTCGCCGCCCTGCTCCACCTGCCGGCCGACGGCGGGCAATTCCACATAGACGACATCGCCCAGCTGTTCGGCGGCGAACACCGAGATGCCGCAGGTGGCGACATCGCCCTCCACCCGCACCCATTCGTGGTCCTTGGTATAGCGCGCGGCCATGGTTCAACCTTTCCTGTAGCGATGCGGGACAAACGGGAGGGCGACGATCTCTGCCGGGCGCGCCGTGCCGCGCACCATGAGGTCGATCCGGGTTCCGGGGACGGCGAGCGCCGTCTCCACGTAGCCCATGGAGATCGGCGCATTGAGGATGGGCGAAAAGCCGCCGCTGGTGACGACGCCGACCTTGCGGCCGTCCTTGTGAATCTCCACGCCATCACGCGCCGGCGCGCGCTCCAGCGGGCGGATGCCGATACGCCTGCGCGTCGGGCCTTCGGCGATTTCCTCCAGGATGCGCGCACCGCCCGGAAAATCACCGAGCGCGCGACGGCGCTTCTGGATGATCCACGCAAGGTCCGCCTCGATGGGCGAGATCGTCTCGTCCAGTTCGTGGCCGTAGAGGCAGAGCCCCGCTTCCAGCCGCAGCGAATCCCGCGCGCCGAGGCCGATGGGCTTCACGCGTTCGTCCGCAAGCAACGCCGCCGCCAGCGCGCCCGCGTGTTCGGCGCGCACCAGAATCTCGAAGCCGTCCTCGCCCGTATAGCCGGAGCGCGTGATGGTGAGCCGGCCGAACGCATCGAACCGCTTCACCTGCATGAAGCTGATGGCGCCGAGATCGTCGGAGATCACCGCGCGCGCCACGGCCTCGGCCGCCGGACCCTGCAGCGCCAGCAGGCAGCGATCGTCGGCGCGCACGAGATTGGCGCGACCGGCGGCGGCCTGCGCGATCAGCGCGAAGTCCTGTTCCTTTGTTCCGGCGTTGACGACGATGTAGAGATCGCCCGCCGCGCCCGGTTCCGCGGGCCGCGCGATCATCAGGTCATCGAGGCAGCCGCCACTGGCGTTGAGCAGCGTGGTGTAGCGGACCTGGCCGGGCTTCAGGCCCTGGATGTCGCCGGGCACGAGTTCCTCGATGATCGCCGCCACCGCCCGGTGCGCGGCGTCGCCCTCAAGGCCGTGGCCTTTCGGAAGCGCGAAGAAGCACGGCCCCATGTGCGAGACATCGAACAGGCCCGCCTGCGTGCGCGTCCAGTGGTGTTCGGGAATGAGCCCCTCGAACTCGAGGGGCATGTCGTAGCCGGCGAAATCGCCGAATTTCTTCGCGGAGGCGCGCCAAAGCGCGTCGAGCGGGAGGTGCTTCAATGAACCGGTACGCTCGCCCATGTGGCCCTCGGATTCGGGTCTGCGACCGGCTGCCGCGCCGGTCACCCCCGCTGTCCTTGGGCCTGAGAGATTCACGCCGGATGACAGTCCGGTGCTTACTCCTTCGGCGGCGATGCGCCACTTCGGTGCTTCGCGCTTTCCAGCGTTTTCATCCTCTCGCGGTCCTTTGCCCTGAGCGTTTCCGGGGCGGTTGCGCCTTCGGGGCCGGCGTTTCCGCCAGTCTCTCCCGCGAGATTCACATGTCTGGCCGCCCGGCGGCGACTCGCGTCGGCGACCGTTCGTTGCGGTGCAACATGGTTGGCGGCGGCGACGGTGTCAAACGGTCAGTTCGGCGCGGGCGGGCGATTCCGGGTGATGAACCGGGCCGCCAGACCGGCGGCCAGCGCCACGTGCGCGACGAGGAACGCGGACAGCTTCGGGGCATTAGCAGCCGCGGCAAGCGCGGCCAGCGCGTCGTCGCCCCGGGTGTTGACCTGCACGAACTGGGCGATGGTCTCGGTGTAATCGGCGCCGCCGAAGGCGAGGAACGCGACGGCCGTGAACGCGCCCAGCGCGCGCAAGACCGGGCCGGCCGCGCCCTGCGCGATGCGCACCCCCCCGATCACGCCCGCCGCCGTCAGCACGCCGATGAAGACGAGATCGAGCCCGATGCCGAGCCGGGCGTAGTCCATGGCGCCGGCGCCCGCCCAGGCCGCCTGGATCTCGTTCACCCGCGCGGCGGTTCCCGCCACCTGGTGATCGGGAATGCCGCCGGGCGATGCGTCGGTGATCACGAGCGCGTTGAGCGCCACCAGCAAGGCCAGAAGGGTCCATCCCAGCGCGAACAGCCCCCAGAACAGGCCGAGCCCGTGCTTCGTGCGCGCCGCCGCCATGGGTGCCTCCCTCCGCGGAACCGCCCCCCGGAGCGACTTCGCCTGCCCGGTGTTGCCAGTCCCGGTCGCGCCTGCATAGTGCGGCGGCCCTCTGTCCAGCCGGGAATTCTCCATACGCCGCATCGTGACCGCCGGCCTCGCACTCCTCGCCGCCTGCGTCGCGTCGGCGCCGCCCCCGGCAGACGCGCGCCGGGGCGAACGGGAGGATCGCAGCGCCGGCGCCCAAAACATCAAGGTTTCGCGCGAGGACGCCATCGCCATCGCCCGCGAGCTCGGCCTGATCCGCCTTCACGAGGCGAAGCTGCGCGACGGGGTCTGGGACGTGGAAGGCTGGCGCGAGGACGGCCTGCGCATCGAGGTGGAGGTGCACGCCGGCACCAGCGTAGTGGTCAAGCACGAAGTGTACGCCGCGGGCCGTTAGAGGCCCCTCACATCCGCGCCGGCGCTTCAAGGCCCAGAAGATCGAGCGTGCGCTCCAGCTGCTGCAGCGCGGCCTGCGCCAGCGCCAGGCGCGAGGCGCGGACGGCCTCGTCCTTCTCCGGCAGGATCGGACAATTGGTGTAAAAGCCTGAAAACGCCTGCGCGAGCGCGAACGCGTGCTCGGCCAGCAGGTGCGGCGCGCGCTTGTCGTAGGCGCCGGCGAGTGCTGCATCGAACGCGTCCAGCGCCAGCGTCAGCGCGCGTTCGCTGGCATGCGCGACGACGATGGCGCCGGGGTTCAGCTTCGCCTCTTCGGCCTTGCGCAGCACGGATTTGATCCGCACCGCCTGGTAGAGAAGGTACGGGCCGGTCTTGCCTTCGAAGGACATGAAGCGGTCGATGTCGAACACGTAGGACGTGCCGCGGAAGTTGGAGAGATCGGCGAACTTGATCGCCGCCACCGCCACCTTGTGGGCGACGGCCTCGAACTCCTCGGCGCTGAACTCGGCGCCGATCTCGTCGGCCCGCAGGCGCGCGCGCGCCTTCTCCCGCGCGCCCTCGATCAGGTCCGCCAGCCGCAGCACGCCGCCTTCGCGGGTCTTGAACGGCTTGCCGTCGGGGCCGTTCATGGTGCCGAAGCCGATGTGCTCCAGGCTGTCGCGCGATGCATAGCCGGCGAGCGCGGCGGCGCGGAACACCTGCTCGAAATGGTCGGCCTGGCGCTGGTCGACCACATACAGGCACAGGTCGAACGCGAAATCCTTCGCCCGCTCCACGATGGTGGCGAGATCGGTGGTGCCGTACATCGCCGAGCCTTCGGACGAAATCACCAGCAACGGCGGCGGAAACGGCGCCTCTACAACGCTGCCGTCGTCGAGCTTCTTCTTGCGCGTCTCGCCGTTCGAGACATCCACCACCTGTGCGCCGTCGTCAGGTTTCAGCAGGCCCTTGGCGCGGAGATCGTCGACCATGCCCGGGATCAGCGGATCGACATCGGCCTCGCCCTTCCAGAGATCGAAATCGACGCCGAGGGCGGCGAAATCGATCTTCTGCGCCGCCATCGAGAGCGCGCGGTAATGGGACCAGATCGCGCGATAGGCGCTGTCGCCGGCCTGAAGCTTCGCGGTGGCCTTGCGCGCGAGGTCGCGGAACGCCGCATCCGCCTTCGCGCGCGCGGCGGCGTCCGGATAGATCGTCAGCAGATCATCGAGCGTCGTGGCGTTGAGTGCGTCGCAGGCCGCCGGCGAGAGGCTTTCAGACACCACGCCGTGGCGCGCCTCGAAGTCCGCGATCAGCAGGCCCATCTGGAAGCCCCAGTCGCCGAAGTGGGCGTCGCCCCACACGGTGTCCCCGCGGAAGCGGAAGATGCGCTTGATGCTCTCGCCGATGATGGACGCGCGCAGGTGGCCCACGTGCATCGGCTTGGCCACATTGGGGCCGCCGTAGTCCACGATCACCCGGCGCGGCGCGGCCACGCGCGACGCGCCGGCACGCGGATCACCGGCAATGGCGTTGGCGCGCGCGCCGAGCGCTGCGTCCGTCACCGCGATGTTGATGAAACCCGGGCCCGCGATCTCCAGCCCCGCGATCTCCGGCACGCCCTGCAGCCGCGCCATGACAGCTTCCGCCACCGCGCGCGGCGGCTTGCCCGCGGATTTCGCCGCCGCCATCGCGCCGTTGCACTGGAAGGCTGCGAGGTCAGGCCGGTCCGACCGCTTCACCGCGCCCAGTGCGGGATCAAGCCCCTCGGCGGCGAATGCGGCGGCGACCTGCGCGGTCAGGGTATGGGCGAGATCGGTCATGCCGGATCAGTAAGGCGCCGGGCCGCCGGCCGGAAGCCGGCGCGCCCGTCAGTTCGGCGGCGTGGGATTTGGGCTGTTGGCGCCCACGTCCACCCGGAACCGCTTGCCCGAACGGTTGAACGCCAGCTGCTGCGGCGTGAGGTCGAAGCCCACGAGGATTTCAAAGTTCGCGCCGGAGATGGTGTCGTTGGCGCGCGGGATCACGATCTTCTGGATGATCTCGGAGCCCGCCATGCGGTCCTCGCCGCGGGGGAATTCCACGTTCAGGTCGAAGTACTGCTTCTCCACCGGCGCCAGGTTGGCGCGCGTGACGGCCACCCAGTAGCGGTAGATGCGGCTGTCCTTCTGCGCGGCGGGGCCCTTGCCGAACGCCATGTCGATCTCGAGGCTCATCTCGATGGGATCGGTGCCGGTGTAGCGGCACAGGCCGCGCACGCCGCGCATCTCGCCGGTGAAGGCGACGTTGGCGAAGCGTTCGTCCGTCCCGGTGAACTCCACCAGGCGCGAGGAATCGTACAGCACGCCCAGGAGGGGGCACGGACCGGCGTTGGGCTCGGGGTTGGAGCCCAGCAGGCGATCGATCGCGTTGCGCTCCCGCGGGGCGACCGCCTCCGGGGGGGCGTCGCTGTCGGGTGACGGCGCGGCCCTGTTGGAGGCGCACGCGGCCAGGGGGATCGCCGCCAGGATGACGAGCAGATGGACGAGCTTCATGTGTTCCCCTCTGGACGGGGCCCTGCGGGCCGGCTGCGTGATACAAGCCGTCGCCCTACCCCGCAACACGAGGGCGCCGTAAGTAGGGCCGATGGACGGAACTTCACCCCAGCCGACGCCCCAGCCCGCGCCCCGCCCGCCCCTCCGCATCCTGCTGGCGGCCCCCCGGGGCTTCTGCGCGGGCGTGGACCGCGCCATCCAGATCGTGGAGCGGGCGCTGGAGAAATGGGGGGCGCCGGTCTTTGTGCGTCATGAGATCGTCCACAACCGCCACGTGGTGGAGCGGCTGGAGCGGCTGGGCGCGGTGTTCGTGGAAGAGCTGGACGAGGTCCCCGCCGACCGCCCGGTGGTGTTCTCCGCCCACGGCGTGCCGAAGGCGGTGCCGGCGGAGGCCCAGCGCCGCGAGATGATCTACGTGGACGCCACCTGCCCGCTTGTCTCCAAGGTGCACGTGGAATCGGAGCGGCTGTTCGCGCTGGGCCGCGAGATCGTGCTGATCGGCCACGCCGGCCACCCGGAGGTGGTAGGCACCATGGGCCAGCTGCCGCCCGGCGCCATCACCCTGATCGAGACCCTGGCGGACGTGGCCCGCTTCACCCCGAAGGACCCCGCAGCCGTCGCCTTCGTGACGCAGACCACGCTGTCGGTGGACGACACCGCAGAGATCGTGGCGGCGCTGAAGGCCCGCTTCCCCGCCATCGCGTCTCCCCGCAAGGAGGACATCTGCTACGCCACCACCAACCGGCAGGACGCGGTGAAGACGCTGGCGCGCGAGAGCGACCTCGTGCTCGTGATCGGCGCGGCCAATTCCTCCAACTCCGTGCGGCTCGCGGAAGTGGCGCTGCGTGCGGGCGCAGCCGCCTCCCATCTCATCGAGAGCGCCGACGATCTCGACTGGGCGTGGCTCGACGGCGTGTCCACCGTGGGCGTCACCGCGGGCGCGAGCGCACCGGAGGACCTCGTGGAGGCGCTCATCGGCGCGCTGTCGGCGCGGTTCGACGCGCAGGTGGAGGAAGTGCGCGTGACCGACGAGAACGTGGTGTTCAAGCTGCCGCGCGTGCTGGCGTGAGCACGGCCGAAGTCGTCACCCTGCTGGAGATGCTCTCCCGCGACCTCATCCAGGAGCTGCGCCGCCCCGTGCGCATCGCGCTGTCGGGCGCGCAGGGGTCCGGCAAGACCACGGCCGCCAAGGCGTGGGCGAAGCAGAACCCGAAGGTGGCGCACTTCTCGCTCGACGATGTCTATCTCGCCACGGCGGAGCGCAAGGCGCTGGCGGCGAACGTGTCGCCGCTGTTCAAGGTGCGCGGGCCGCCGGGCACGCACGATCTCGACCTCGCCAAGCGCACGCTGATCAAGCTGCACGACGCCCGCGCGCGCGACCGCACGCCGCTGCCGCGCTTCGACAAGCTGGCGGACCATCGCGTGCCCGCAGCCGAGTGGCCGCTGTTCGACGGCACGGCGAATGTGCAGCTCGTGGACGGCTGGTGCATGGGGGCTATGCCGGAGCCCGAAGAGGCGCTGGAGATGCCCGTCAACGATCTGGAACTCGATGACGACGGCGAAGGCGCGTGGCGGCGCCATATCAATGCGCAGCTGGAGGGGCCCTATCAGGCGTTCTTCGACCGGTTCGACTGCTTCGTGTTCTTCGCCGCGCCGTCGTGGGATGTGGTGCCGCGCTGGCGGCTGGAGCAGGAGGCGGGGCTACGCGGCATCGCCGTGGACGCCGTGCCCCATGACGTGCGCGCCAACCTCACCCGCTTCGTCAACCACTACGAACGCATCACCCGCCACATGCTGGCGGGCGGGCGGCGCGCCAACTGGGTGATCCGCCTCGGCGACAATCGCGAAATCCTGGGCGTGGACGGGCCGGTGTAGAGGGACCCATGGCCGTCTACACCGACCTCACCGATGCCGAACTCGCCGCCCTTCTGGCCGCCTGGGACCTGGGCGCGGCGCGCGCGTTCAAGGGCATCGCGGAGGGCGTGGAGAATTCCAACTTCTATCTGGAGACCGACGCCGGCCGCTTCATCCTGACGATCTTCGAAAAGCGGGTGGCGAAGGACGATCTCCCCTTCTTCATGGCGGTGATGGAGACGCTGGCGCAGAAGGGCTTTCCGGCGCCGCAGCCCATGCGCACGCGGGACGGCGCATTGCTGGGCGAGGTGCGCAGCAAGGCGTGCGCCATCGTGACGTTCCTCACCGGCGTGTCGCCGCGCCGGCCCAACGTGGCCCAGTGCCGCGCCATCGGCGTCAAGATCGCTGAGATGCATCGCGCGCTCGAGGGGTTCGCCATGACGCGGGCGAACGCGCTGTCGGTGGACGCGTGGGGGCCGATGCTGCGGCCGCGGCTGGCGCTGGCGGACAGTCTCAGCCCCGGCCTCGCCGCGCTGATCGAGGCCGACCTTGCGGCGCTGGAGGCCACGTGGCCCACGGGCCTGCCGCGCGGCATCATCCACGAGGATCTCTTCCCGGACAATTCGCTGTTCCTCGGCGACGAGGCGCGCGGCGTCATCGATTTCTACTTCGCCTGCGAAGACATGCTGGCGCTCGACGTGGCCGTCGCCCTCAACGCCTGGGCCTTCGAGCCCGACCGCAGCTTCAACCTCACGAAAGGCCAGGCGCTGATCGGGGGCTACGAAAGCGTGCGCGCGCTGAGTTTGGAAGAACGCACCGCGTTGCCGACCCTCGCCCGCGGCGCCGCACTCCGCTTCTTCGCCACGCGGCTCCGTGCATGGGACGACACGCCCCCCGGCGCGCTGGTGCGCCCGAAGGACCCGCTGGAGTATGCCGACAAGCTGGCGTTTCACCGGCGGGCGATGGGGGTTGGGGATTATGGCGGGTAGGAAGACCTCACGACCGGGCCCCTTACTCCGTGCTTATGTATTGATCGCGGGCTTCGCTTTCGCAATCGTACCCTTAGCGGTACTTGTGTGGATAACGACCTTGCTCGCTAGCGATCCGCAGAAACCGATTGCTCTATGACTGTAGATCTGGGGGTTCTACGCAGCCGCAGTCTCCATACCCGCGTCGGCAATTTTCGCGCTGGGATTCGCCAGTTCGTTCCGGAAGCGACCTGTGTTTCACAGTCTCCCCGTTTGCATCGTCGGCGGAAGTTGCGTCGGTCTTTTTGTAGGACTTTGCCTCAATCCGGTGACGGCAGGAGGATCGCTGCTCTTTGCGTCACCGGTAGGTGCGCTTACCTTGGCGGCGTGTTGGTTCGCGTGGGGACGCAGAAAACAAACCGACTCGCCAAACTATCCGCCTCATCGGCTACAATAGCTCCATGACACACCGAATCGACATCTGGACCGACGGCGCGTGCAGCGGAAATCCCGGCCCCGGCGGCTGGGGCGCCATCGTCGTGATCGACGGCGCCGAGACCGAGCTCAACGGCGGCGAGCGCGCCACCACCAACAACCGCATGGAGCTGATGGGCGCGATCGCGGCGCTGGAATCGCTGCCGGCGGGCGCGCACGCCACGCTGCACACCGACAGCCAGTACGTGAAGAACGGCCTGACGCAGTGGATCCACGGCTGGAAGACCGCCTCGCGCGAGCCGGTGAAGAACGTCGATCTCTGGCACCGGCTCGACGCCGCCGCGAAGGCCCACACCGTCACGTGGAAGTGGGTCAAGGGCCACAGCGGCGACCCGATGAACGAACGCGCCGACGGCCTCGCACGCGCCGCGATCAAGGCGTTGCGGTAGCGCGCCGCCGCCCGTACCGCCGGCTTCAGCCGGCATCCTTTCGTCTGATCCACTTTGCCGGCTGAAGCCGGTGGTGCGCGGCGCCATTGACTCCGTCTATATAGTTCAATATTCAACTATTATGGTTCAACGGTGAACTTGTGGAGCCCGCCATGCAGACCCGTCGCCACGTCCTGGAACTGCTCACCGGCGCCGCAGCCATAGCCGCACTGCCCGCATGCGCGCCGGCCAACCTGCCCGACGCCATCGCCGCATGGCGCACCCCCGGCGCCGGCGAGACCGACCCGCGACGCTTCGCCCTCGCCCACGCGATCCTCGCCCCCAATCCGCACAACATGCAGCCCTGGCTGATCGACCTGCCCGGCAGCGACGAGATCGTGCTCTACGCCGATCTTACGCGCCTCCTGCCCGCCACCGATCCGCCGAACCGCCAGATCACCATCGGCTGCGGCGCGTTCCTCGAACTGCTGGACCTCGCTGCGCGCGAAAATGGGCAGCGCGCGGAGATCGCGCTCTGGCCCGAGGGTGAGCCACAGCCGGTGCTCGACGCGCGCCCGGTGGCGCGCATCCGCATGGTCGGCGACGCCGGCGTGGCGAAAGATTCCCTGTTCGCGCAGATCACCGCGCGCCGCACCAATCGCGAACCGTTCGATCCGTCACGCATCCCGTCGGCGGATGATCTCCGCGCCGCAAGTCTTGCGATCGCCGACGACGCAGACGCCGCCGGTCTCGTCACCGGATCAAGCAACGATCCCGGTATCGCCGCCAGAATGCGCGATCTCGTCTGGCGCGGCTGGATGCGTGAGGCGGCGACGCCCGCGGCGCTGAAGGAAAGCGTCGACGTGATGCGCGTCGGCGCCGCAGAGATCGCCAAGCATCGCGACGGGCTTGTCCTCGATGGTCCGGCCATCGAGGTGATGAAGGCCTTGGGCCTGCTCAGCCGCAAGGCGATGCTGGACCCCACCTCCGAAGCCAACAAGCAGGGCGCCGCCATCTGGAAGAAGCTGGCCGACACGGCGCCCGCCTTCATCTGGCTCAGGGGCGCCGACAACACCCGCACCACGCAGATCGCCGTGGGCCGCGCCTACGCGCGCATGAACCTCGCCGCCACCGCGCGCGGCCTTGCGATGCATCCGTGGAGCATGGCCCTGCAGGAGTATCCCGAGATGGCCGATCTCTACGCTGAACAGCAGGCGATGCTGGGCGGCACGCCGGACGCGCCCGTTCAGATGCTCGCCCGCATCGGCTATGGCGAGACGGTGAAGCCCACGCCGCGGCGCGGCCTTGAGGAGCATATCCGCGCATGACCGAACCGCCGTTGCGCTATCTCGAGGCCGACCCGCTCGCCTTCCGCGTGCTCAACGAGATCGGCATCATAGCGCAGCTGTCGCGCCCGTACCTTGAGAAGTCCACGCCGGACGGGCTGTCCGGCGCGGGCTTCAACGTGCTCAACCATCTGGCGCGCCTGCACGGCGCGTGGGGGCCCGCGCGGCTGGCGCGGGCGTTCCAGGTGACCAAGGGGGCCATGACCAACACGCTGCAGCGGCTGGAGGCCGAAGGCTATGTGCAGGTGCGCGAGGATCCTGAGGACGGCCGCGCCAAGACGGTGCAGATCACGAAGAAGGGCCTGAAGGCGCGCGATGCGACGCTGGCGAAGCTGACGCCGCAGATCGCGGCGCTGGCAGGCGCGCTGCCGGACGGCCTGCTGGCGGAACTGCTGCCGAAACTCGCCGCGCTGCGCGCGATCATGGACGCGGCGCGGGACTGAGGCCTGCTCCGAAGCGCTGCTTCAGCGCAGCGGCGCGCCGGGAAGCACCGTCACCAGCGCGGGGTCGGCCACGGCGGCGAGCAACGCGTCGTCCTTGCCCGGATAGGGCATGGCGGCCAACACGTGGCGCATCGCCTGGAGGCGGGCGCTGCGCTTGCAATCGGACTTGATGCGCACCCAGGGGCTCTGCGCGGTGGCGGTGCGTGCAAACAGCACCGCTTCGGCCTCGGTGTAGTGGTCCCACTTGCTGAGCGCCTCCACGTCCACGGGCGAGAGCTTCCAGCGCTTCAGCGGATCGGCGGAGCGCGCCAGCATGCGGCGCATCTGCTCGGGCCGGCTGACGTCGAACCAGAGCTTGAACAGCGTGATGCCGCTGGCGATCAGGTTGTGCTCCAGCTCCACCGCCTGCGGAAAGAACGCCGCGTACTCGGCCTGCGTGCAGAAGCCCATGACGCGTTCGACGCCCGCGCGGTTGTACCAGGAGCGGTCGAACAGCACCATTTCGCCGGAGGTGGGCAGGTGCTCGATGTAGCGCTGGAAGTACCACTGGCCGCGCTCGATGTCGGACGGCTTGTCGAGGCACGCCACGCGCGTCTGGCGTGGATTCAGGTGCTCGGCGAAGCGCTTGATGGCGCCGCCCTTGCCCGCCGCGTCGCGCCCTTCAAACAGGATGACCACGCGCTGGCCGGTGTCCTTGACCCATGTCTGCAGCCGCGTGAGTTCGACCTGCAGCCCGTGCAGCTGCCGCTCATAGTCTCCGCGCGGGAGCTTCGCGGGCGCGCCGGCGGCGTTCGCTTCCGCCCCCAGCACCCAGTCGCGCCCGATGTCAGGCGCCCCATCCGCCGGATCCTCGATCCTCGCTGCCGTCACCGACCTCACGTCACCGCCTCGACCACGCTTCACGTCTTGAGTTTCAGGCCGGCGTCGCGCCCGCCAAGGTGAAGCTTTTGTGAAGGCTGGCGCGTTAACGCGCGCTTACCCTGCTGCGGATCGCGAGCGTGCGGGGCGTTACAAAGGGGACGGGTGCGGGCGGCGGCGGCGCGACCGCAGGATGTGGGCGGCGGCTGCGCCCCAGGACTGGCGGGTGAAGCCGCCCGTGCGAGATCGCTACCGCCGCTTCACGCTCCGGAACGTCATGTCGCCGCCGCGGTTGACGTACACCAGCACGGGCCGCGAGGGCGGCGCGCGCTGCACCACGCGCTGGGCCTCCGCGATGGTCTCCACCTCTTCGAACTGCATCTCCACGATCACGTCGCCGGGCTGGAGCTTGCCGGCGGCGTCCGTGCCCGGATCGACCGCCACCACCACCAGGCCGCGCGCATCAAGGCCCACGCCGAAGCGCTGGCGCAGCTGGGGCGTCAGGGTGGACAGGGTTAGCCCCAGCACCCGGCCTTCCACCGCGCGGCTGGGCTGGGCGGGCTGGCCCTCCTCCGGCCGGGCGGCGAGCACCGGCGGCGGCCTGCCCTCATCGAGCCGCAGCACCGTGACGTTGGCGTTGAGCCTGCGGGCGCCGCGGGCGTACTCCACCGCAACCGTCTTGTTGATGGGCGTATCGGCCACGTAGCGCGTGAGATTGCGCCCCTCGACCACGTCCTTGCCGTCGAACTTCAGGATGATGTCGCCCGGCTGCAGGCCAGCCCGCGCGGCGGGGCTGTTGGGCGTGATGCCGGTGACGAGCGCGCCGCGCGGGCGCTGGAGCCCGGCGCGCTGTGCCGCATCCTGCGTGACGAGGCCGATGCGCACGCCGAGCCAGCCGCGCCGGGTCTCGCCGAACTGGATGATCTGGCTGACGACGCTGGACACGAGATCCGCAGGCGCGGCGAACCCCACCCCCACCGAACCGCCGGTGGGCGACACGATGGCGGTGTTCACGCCGATCACATCGCCGGCCATGTTGAACAGCGGGCCGCCCGAGTTGCCGCGGTTGATGGCGGCGTCCGTCTGTATGAAGTCGTCGTAGCGGCCGGCGGAAATGTTGCGGTTGCGCGCCGAGACGATGCCTGCCGATACGGACCCGCCCAGCCCGAACGGGTTGCCGATGGCGATCACGAGATCGCCCACCCGGTAGCTGTTGGCGCCGGCGAACCGCACGAACGGCAGGGGCCGGTTGGCGTTGACCTTGAGCACGGCGATGTCGGTGGCGGGGTCGCGCCCCACGATCTCGGCGCGGAGGCGGTCCCCGTCCTGGAACACCACCTCGATCTGGTCGGCCTCGTCGATGACGTGGTTGTTGGTGACGATCATGCCCTGCGCGGACACGATGAAGCCGGAGCCGAGGGAGGACACCTCGTTGAGGTTCTCGTCCCCGAACAGGTCGTCGGACCGGTCGCCCCGGCCCCTAGGCGGGGCGCCGACGCCGTCGATGCGCTGGGTCGTGGCGATGTTGACCACCGCCGGCATGAGCCGTGCGGCCAGATCCCCGTAGCCTTCCGCCGGCTGGCGCGTCTGCGCCTGGGCGGGCGCAGCGCCGGCGAAAAAGACTGCGAAAACCGCAGCCCACAGCAAGGTGAACGAACGTGTCATGTGGCTCCGGGCGTCCCGACGCAGCGAAACAGCGTTGCAGCCTGAATATGGGGCGAAAGTCGGGCGCGCAACGCTTCGTCCCGCCGGCATTCACCGGCAGCCGACGTCCATCCTGAAAGGCGAGGCGGGCGGCGCAGGGCCGCCCTGCCCCCGCCTACCGCCGCACGCCGTCCTTGTCGCGCATGTACCGGAAGAACTCGCCGTCCGGCGGCACGATCATGCGGGTGCCGGCGGGCATCGACTTCTCGTAGGCCTGCATGGACCGGTAGAAGCCCGCGAACTCCGGATCCTTGCCGTAGGAACCGGCGAACAGCTCGGAGCGGCGGGCGTCGCCCTCACCCTTGGTCTTCTGCGACTTCTCGGTGGCCTCGGCGATGATGACCACCTTCTGGCGCTCGCCGTCGGCGCGGATTTCGGCGGCGACACGCTGGCGCTCGGTGCGCATGCGCTCGAACACCCGCTCCTGCACCTGCGGCACGAGATCGGCCTGGCGGATGCGCACGTCGATCACCTGCACGCCCAGGCCGCGGGCCTCGGCGTCCATCTGCTTGGCGATGGCGCGCATCAGTTCGGCGCGGCGGGAGGAGATGATCTCGTCGGTGCGCGCAGCGCCCAGGCGCTGGCGGAGCACCGATTCAAGGATCGTCTCCAGCCGCTGCTGGCCACGCTCCTCGAAGGTGGCCTGCTGGTAGAAGCGCAGCGGATCGATGATGCGGTAGCGCGCGAAGGCGTCCACCACGAGCCGCTCCTGGTCGGAGCCCACGATCAGCTGCTCGGCCAGCGTGAAGCCGATGTTGCGCTTCTCGAAGAATACGACGTTCTGGACGAACGGCACCTTCATGTAGAGGCCGGGCGCATCGGCGCCGACACGGTTGATGACGGTCTGCTGCTGTCCGAACTGCAGGATGATGGCCTGCTTGGTCTGGTCCACCACGAAGAACGTGTTGGAGATCAGCACGAAGGCCGCGAAAACGCCGGCGGCGATCAGGGCGACGGTGCGGTTCATTGCGCGGGCGTCCCTTGACGGTTGCGGAGCTGGTCGAGCGGCAGGTAGGGCACGGCGCCCGAACGCCCGTCGACGATGATCTTGTCGGCGCCGCCGAAGACGCGCTCCATGGTTTCCAGATAGAGCCGTTCGCGCGTCACTTTCGGGCTGCGGCGGTACTGCTCGTACACGAGGTTGAAGCGTTCGGCCTCACCCGCCGCTTCGCGCACGTTCTTCTCGCGGTAGGCCTCGGCTTCCTGCAGCATGCGCGCGGCCTCGCCGCGGGCGGTGTTGACGCTGCTCTCGGCGTCGGCGCGGGCGCGGTCGACGTCGTTGAACGCCTCGATCACCGCTTCGGGCGCCGTGGCCTTCTGCAACTGCACGCGGACGATCTTCACGCCCGCCTCGTAGGAATTGAGCGTCGCCTGCATCAGATCGCGCGTGCGCGTCTCCACCGAGGAGCGCTCGCTGGAGATGATCTGTTCGAGGTCGCTCTGGCCCACCGTTTCGCGCATGGCGCTTTCGGCCACGGCCAGCACGGCCTCCTCGGGATTGCGCACGTTGAACACGAAGTCCTGCGGCCGGTCCGACAGCTGCCAGATCACCGTGAAGTCGATGTCGACGATCGCCTCGTCCTTGGTCAGCATGAGGCTTTCGTTGGGGCGGTCCTCGGTGTCGCGGAAGCCGACCTGCTGGCTGCGCTGGAACGTCACGCGCTCTACGCGCACCGTCTCGATGGGCGTGGGAAGGTGGACGTGCAGGCCCGGCGTGCTGAGCCGGTGGAAGCTGCCGAAGCGGGACACGACGCCGTTCTCGCCTTCGTCCACCACGTAGACGCCCGACGCGAACCAGCCCGCCACGATCAGCGCGCCGAGCACCAGAAAGCCGGAGGGCCCCATCTGGCGCAAGCCGCCGCCCATGCCGCCGCCGCCACCCGCGCCCGCGGGACGCCAGCGGCTCTGCAGGTTCTTGAGCATGTCTTCGAGATCGGGTCCGCGATCGGGACGGCGGGGTTGGGGTCCGCGCGGCGGGCGCTGGGGTCCCTGGCCCCAGGGGCCTGAGCCCCGGCCATCGCCCGACTGGTCATTCCATGGCATGTGTGCCGGCCCTTCTGGCGGTTGCAGCGCCTCAAGTTTTTGGCGCGCGCGGGGATTGTCCCTCCCACGTGCGCGCCGGATATGTGGCTCCCACGGATAGGGATCAAGCATGAACACCTCCTTGCAGGCCCGCCGCGACGCTATTTCGCGCGCCCTTGACGCGATCAAAGATCCGTTATCCGGCAACGGCTTGGTTACCGCCGGCCGCGTGGGAAACCTGCTTGTCTCCGCCGACGGGGGCGTGGTGTTCGCCATCGAGGCGCCGGCCGGGGAGGCGCAGCGATTCGCGGCGGTGCGCGACGCCGCGGAAGCCGCCGTCCGGGCTCTGGAGGGCGTGGCCAAGGTCACCGTGGTGCTGACGGCCCATGCGGAGGGCCCGGCCAAACCCCATGCCCCCCATCCGAACCAGCCCCCCAGGCAGGCGCAGGGCATCCCGCACGTGGCCATGGTGGTGGCGGTGGCCAGCGCGAAGGGCGGCGTCGGCAAGTCCACGGTGGCGGTGAACCTGGCGGCCGCCTTCGCCGCCATGGGCATGCGCACCGGCCTGCTCGATCTCGACGTCTATGGCCCCTCCCTGCCCACCCTCCTGGGCATCGGCGGGCGCAAACCCGTGTTCGGCCCCGACAAGATGCTGCGCCCCATCGAGGCCCACGGCCTGCGCACCATGTCCATCGGCTACATCGTCGATCCCGAGCAGGCGATGATCTGGCGCGGGGCCATGGCCACCAGCGCGGTGCGCCAGATGATCGACGAGGTGGCCTGGGGCCATGAGCTGGCGCCGCTGGACATCCTCGTGCTCGATCTGCCCCCCGGCACGGGAGACGTGCAGCTGACCCTCGCCCAGCGCATCCCGCTCGACGGCGCCATCGTCGTCTCCACCCCGCAGGAAATGGCGCTGGCGGACGTGCGGCGCGGGATCATGATGTTCGACAAGACCCACATCCCGGTGCTGGGCGTGGTGGAGAACATGGCCTGGCTGGAGACGCCCGCCGGCCGCGTCCACATCTTCGGAGACGGCGGCGCGCGGCGCACCGCGACGGCCGCCGGCGTCCCCTTCCTCGGGGAACTGCCCATCGAGGTGGCGCTGCGCGAAAGCGCCGACGCCGGCACGCCGTTCGTGATCGCCAACCCCGATCACCCCCTGACGGCGCGGTTCAAGGACATCGCCGCCGCCGCGCTGGCGAACGCGGCGCTGGCGGCGAAGCCCGCGCCGACGATCCGGTTCGAGTGACGTTGCCTACGCCGGCATCTTGACCCAGCGCACGTGGCCGTCCGTCTCCGCCAGCAGGCGATGGGCGCCCCAGGGCCATGAGACCGTATCGACCACGAACCTGAGACTGTCGCGCGGTCCGCCGATGACGGCCTCCGGCTCCAGCCGCAGCCACACCAGCGGTGCGGGGCCCGCAGCGCCCGCAGCGGCGATCACATCGGCGATGCGCTGGCGCGTCTCGGGCGGCGGGTACTGGTAGAATACCGAGTGGTACACCACCGTCACCGCATCTGCCGCGCGCGCCGCGAGCTTCGCTTCCAGCCAGGCGGCCGCATCCGCCCGCTCCACCTGCACGCCTGCTGCGATGGCCATGTCCGCCGCCGCATCGAAGCGCGCGAGACGCTCCGGCTGATCGGGCCAGATGTAGGCGCGCAACTGCAGCCGCTGCGCGGGGTCTCGCACGTCGAGCGGGTTCAGATCGCACGCGGCGCGATGGCGCACCCGCAGGTCTGCGTCCACCGGCGGCGAAGGCCCAGACCAGTCCGTATCGACCCTCACCGTGCTCTCCCCGCCCCACGCCCACGATGCGGTGCGGTAGGCGAAGCGGTCCCAGTGCAGGTTGAGCCCGGCGCTGGCGCCGATCTCGAGGATGTCCATGGGCGCGCCGTGCGCCTTCGCGATCTCGAGAAAACCGGCCAGCAGCGCGATGGTGCGCCGCGTCTCGTTGGTCTGCGGCGCCGACTGGATGAACTGCGCCATCCAAGCCGGGTTGGCGGCGATGAAGTCCCGCGCCAGCGGCCAGACCTCCGCCATCGTCCAGTCGGCGCGCGCGGCGGGATACGCCGCGGCGAGCGCCGGCGCGCGACCCGTCAGCACCGCGGCATGCAGCGCGCCCGTCAGCCGCAGCGAGAGCGCATCGGCGCGGAACGACCCCGACCAGTCCCCGATGAGGCCCGCCGTGGGGCCGCCGGCGGCGATGTCGGCGGCGAGCGCCTCGATCAGCCGCGCTGTGAACGGAGACCCGTACAGCTCACAAAAGCCCGCCTGCTGGGCGAAATGATCCAGCAATCCCTCACGCATGCAGCCTCCTCCGGCCCGGCGCCGCGACACGGGCCCGGGCCTGTGCTACCTCCCGCCCATGATCCATATCCGCCAGTTCCTTGTCCTTGACGACAACTACGCCTTCCTCATCCACGACGACGCCAGCGGCGAGACCGCCGCCGTCGACACACCCGACGCCGACGCCATCCTTTCCGCCGCCGCGCGCGAGGGGTGGACGATCACCCAGATCTGGAACACCCACTGGCACCCTGACCATGCCGGCGGCAACGCTGCGATCAAGGCCGCCACCGGCGCGTTCATCACCGGCCCGCAGGAAGTGACGCGCATCGGCCACGCGCCGGACCGCATCGTCGACGAGGGCGACACCGTCACGCTCGGCGCCCATGCGGCGCGGGTGCTCAACGTCGGCGGCCACACGTTGGGCCATATCGCCTACGTGCTCGATGCAGAGCGTGTGGCCTTCGTGGGCGATGCGCTGTTCTCGCTGGGTTGCGGCAAGATGTTCGAGGGCACGGCGCCGCAGTTCTGGGACAGCCTCACGAAACTCGCCGCCCTGCACGACGACTTCACCCTTTACTGCGCGCACGAGTACACCGAGGGCAACGCGAAGTACGCGCTGCACGTGGACCCCGACAACGCCGACCTCCTCGCCCGCGCCGCCGAGATCGCCGCCCTCCGCGCCGAGAAGAAGCCGACCGTGCCCATGACGCTCGGACGCGAGAAAGCGACGAACCCCTTCCTGCGCGCGCCGCTGCTGAAAGCCTCGCTGGGGCTTGCCGGCCAGCCGGACCACGCGGCGTTCGCGGCGCTGCGCGAGGGGAAGAACACGTTCAGGGGCTAGCGTCCGGACGCGCGGCGACAGCCACGGCCGCAAACAGCCAAGCCACCCCCGCATCGCGCAGCGCAACCTGCGGTGCGATGACCTGCAGGGGCGTGCGCCCGACGGGAATAGGCGCGGGCGCAATGGCGACGCCAAAGCGCGATGCGAACATCTCGGCATGGCGTTTCGGGATCGCCGCCACGAGATCCGTGGCGCCCACTATGGCCAGCGCAGAGAGAAAACTCGGCGCCGTCACAGCCACCCGTCGCACGAGGCCATGCGCCTTCAGATCGTCGTCGACATTGCCGTGCGGGTCGCCAGACAGCGACACCAGCACGTGGGCCGCCGCGGCGTACGCCGCGAGGGTGGGCTGCGCGCCCAGCGGATGGCCGTGGCGCATGGCGATGACAAACTCCTCGTCGTAGAGAAGCGCGGCGGCGAACCGCGCCGGGATGTCCACAAGCGGTGCGATGGCGATGTCGACGCCGCGGGCATCGAGATCGGCGAACGCATCTTGCGGCATCAGGGCGCGCACGCTGAGATCCACGCCCGGGGCTTCGCGTCCGATGTGCGCAAGCAACGGCGGCAGGATCACCGCGGAGGCGCCGTCCGGCGCGCCCAGGGTGAAGCGCCGCGTGGAGCGCGCGGGGTCGAACCGCTCAGCCTGCCCGACGACGGCGCGGACGCGGGCGAGAATGTCGCCCACCGGCGCCGCGAGTTCACACGCCCGCGCAGTGGCGACGACGCCCTTCGGATGCTTCAGGAACAGCGGATCGTTCAGCAGCGCGCGCAGGCGCGAAAGGCCATGGCTGACTGCCGACGCCGACAGATTGAGCCGCGCCGCCGCCCGCCCCACGTGCCCCTCCTCCAGCACCGCCTCGAACAGCACGAGCAGGTTGAGATCGACCCGGGAAAGATCAGTTTGGTTCAGCATATTGCTGAAGTTACACCATTTGATGCAGCAACCAGAAGCGATGATTTTGCCGCCGCGCCCCGATGGCGGGGCTGGAGATCATCATGACCTGGCGAAACACGTTGATGACACTGGCGATCATCTTGGGCAGCGCGACGGCGACGCCCCAGGCCCGTGCCGCGGACCTGCAGGCGCCTGCGGCCGCCGTCGAGGTCGTCGCCTTCTGGTGCGATGCGGGACCGGAGCGGTGGTTTGCAAAGGACGCGTCCTTCGACGCGGCGTTCCGCAACAGGTTTCTGGCCCTGCATGAGCGCGCCGCGCGCGGCGACCTGGATGGATGGCTGGAAACGCCCGACGGCGCGTTCGCCCTCGTCATCCTGCTCGACCAGTTTCCCCGCAACGCCTTTCGCGGCACGCCGCGCATGTACGCCACCGATCCGCAGGCGCGCGCGGCGGCCGCGATCGCCATCGAGAAGAGCTTCGACCACGCGCCGCCCCTCGAACTGCAGAAGTTCTTCTACCTGCCGTTCGCGCACGCCGAAGTGCTCGACGACCAGGAGCGGTCCGTGCGGCTCTGCGCGCGGTTGGGCGGCAGGGACTTCGCCAATGCGAAGCGTCACCGCGACATCGTCGCGCGCTTCGGCCGCTTTCCCCACCGCAACCCCATCCTCGGGCGGGCCATGACCCCCGAAGAGCAACGGTTTCTGGATGAAGGCGGGTATGCGGGCTAGCGGGGCGACCGCGCTGCCAATCCGGCTGAAGCCTACCGCTCCGGCCCCTGAACGGCGGCCGTCTCCACCGGGGCGCGGCGCGGCTGGTCCACGGCGGCTTTCACGGCGGCGGCGGAGGGCCGGCCGGCGTAGCCCATCTGCGGGGCGACGGTGATGGTGAGGCTTTCGTTGACCACCGCGGCGTGCGGCTGGGCGCCGTAGCGGATCACCACCCGGCGCACGGTCATGGCCTGCGGCGAGGCGGCGAGGCCCTCGGCGGCGCGGGCGGCGGCGTCCGCCACCACGCCCGAGGCCGGGGCCGTGACGTTGGCGGGGGCGGCGAAGGTGACCGGGCGGCCGCGGCGGGCGAGATCCCGCTGGATCGCCTCCATCCGGGCCTGCAGGCCGCCCTGCGGCGCGGTGGGCGGCGCCATGGGGGTGGAGCGGCCGGCCAGCGTGGCGGGCGCGCCCATGCGGGCGGGATCGGTATAGACGATGACGCTGCCCATGGCGGTGACGCGCAGGAGCACATCGCCCGTGTCCGTCTTGTAGATGTCGTCCCCGCGCGGGCCCGGCACCGGGCGCAGGACGTGGACCTCGTCGGAGCCCTCGAACTTTACCAGCGCCGCCCGCTGGCCCGACCGGTCGAGCACGAACCGGACCCGGCCGTCCGGCGTCTGGTAGCGTTCGGCGGCAGGGCGGTCGTTGGCGGGGAGATCGAGCAGGCCCTGCGCGAGCGGGGACTCGCGGGTCTGCGCGGCGGCGGAGGGGGCGACGGTGAGCGCGAGGGCTGCGGCGAACGCGCCGGTCACCCGCGCGCCGATGTGTGACGCGGTGTCAGTGGACATGGGGGAGGGAAAAGCCCGCCGAACCGGGCGGTTTCGTGACAGCGCCAAGACGTGCGCAGCCGTTAGGCACATTCCCCGCACAGGTGTTGCCCCGGCGCCGCAGTACCGTTGGGTCAACTTTGCCGAATGCTGCTGCATAGGGACGGCATGCTATGGGCGCGCCATCCGTCGGCTGTCTTGGCGGGCGATGACGAGGATTGGCTCTAAGCCGACGCTCCACCCCTATCGCCGGCGTGCGAGGCCGCGACATCGACGTTCGGCTTCACAGGGGACGACGCGTTCTCGTAGCGGAAAATGCAGGTAGAACTGCCGGTGGATTGTGTGTTGGGGCGAGAGACTGAAAGCCGTCGCTTTGAGCGGTTGACGACATCCATCCAGGCACGATCCGCCTGACAAAACACCAAGGTGACATCGGGTTCGCCGTGCCTCTTGAAAAAGTCGTTGTATGCGCACCCCTCAACGACCAGCGCGTAGTGCTCTGGCCCGACATCGTCTTTGACCACCATGTCCTGGCCCATCATGCGCCTGAGTTCCTTTGCGGTTCCGGTTTTCTGCAGGATGCGCAACGGGTTTGGCGCAAACGTCAAAAGCATCTGGAAACGCTGCCTGGGAACGTCTTGGCTCAAGTCCCTGTAGACGTCCCCGATCGCTTTGAGCGCTGTCGCACGTTCGACCCCCAAGAGCGTGGCGCATCGAACACCCGCCAACACGAGCGCCCTATGGCATTCCTGGAAACGGCTCGCGTCGTCTGGGAGCGCGTCGGCGCGCTCGGCATAGAGCTTCGCGCCCGCATCCAGCGCGGCATCATGGAACGAACGCCGCTTGGCGCGATCCTCCGGGAAAAGGGCCATTGCTGCCCGCGCCAAAAATCTTCGCGCGAAGAGTTTGTGCCGGGCTACCCTGAAGCCTGCCATGCGTCCCTCCTATGTCTCGATGATACTCTCGCGCCGAGAGCCCGCCAAGATTGGGGTCGCCCACCTCGGCGCGCTCCCACCATTCTATTGCCCAAACATAATCGGCGGATCCAACCGCTTCCCGTCTCTTACGCGCCCTTCCCGGCTTTCCTTTCCAGCCCCCCGGATGACGCCGCCGCCCGCCGTCCTGTAGGGTCTCCCGAAAAGCGGGAGGAACGCGCGTGGCGGATGGACTGGTGCAGGGACTGATTGGAGATCGCCACGCGGCGGTGCGCGCGGCGTTCGCGGCGAACCTTGAAAGCGGGGCCGACATCGGCGCGGCGTTCTGCGCCACCAGGGACGGCGAGATCGTGGTGGACCTCTGGGGCGGCCATGCCGATCCCGCCAGAACAGCGCCGTGGCAGAGGGATACCATCGTCAACGTCTATTCGACCACCAAGACGATGACCGCGCTCACCGCGCTGATGATCGCCGACCGCGGCGAGCTCGATTTCGATGCGCCGGTGGCGAAGTACTGGCCGGAGTTCGCCGCCAACGGGAAGGCGGACGTGAAGGTCAGCCACCTGATGGCGCATTCGGCGGGGCTTTCCGGCTGGAAGGAGCCGCTGACCAAGGCCGATCTCTACGACTGGGAAAAATGCACCGCCCTTCTGGCCGCGCAGGCGCCTTACTGGGCGCCCGGGACGGCGCCCGGCTACCACGCGCTGACGCAAGGCTACCTGGTGGGCGAGGTGATCCGGCGGATCACAGGGCGCACCGTGGGCACGGTGTTCCGCGAAGAGATCGCAGAGCCCATGGGCGCCGATTTCCACATCGGCCTGCCGGCCTCGGAAGATGCGCGCGTGGCGGAGCTTTTGCCCCCGCCGCCGGGCCAGGCGCAGGGCGAGCTGCGCAACGAGACGTTCGTGCAATCCAACATGTCCGGCAATCCGGGCATCGACGTGGGCGAGACGAAGACGCGCGCGTGGCGCGGCGCGGAAATCCCCGCCGCGGGCGGCACGGGCAACGCACGCTCCGTGGCGCTGATTCACACCATCCTCGCCAACGGCGGCGCGGCGGGCGGGCGCCAGTTCCTATCGGAAGCGGGCTGCCGCAAGGCGCTGGAGCTGCAGATCGAGGGCACGGACCTCGTGCTCAACATGCCGGTGCGCTACGGCATGGGCTTTGGCCTGTCGGGCGGCATCGTGCCGTTCGTCAATCCCAACTCGATCTACTGGGGCGGCTACGGCGGCTCCATCGCCATCGTCGACATGGATGCCCGCGCCACCTACGCCTACGTGATGAACAAGATGGCCGGCACCACCAGCGGCGACATCCGCGGGTTCTCCATGATCATGGCGATGTGGCAGGCGGGCGGGTGACGGGAGATCGCGGTCGTCAGGCCTGGGCGGTGGGCCGCACCACGATCTCGCCCACGTCCACATCGTCCGGCTGCTCGATCGCGTAGGCGATGGCGCGGGCCACCGCGTCCGGCGCCATGGCGAACCTCTCGCTCGCGGCGGTGAGCTGCGCCCTGATCTCCGGGCTCGTGACATTGTCCGCAAAGCCCGTGCGCACGAAGCCGGGCGAGATGATCGTCACGCGCAGCTTGTCTCCGGCCTCCTGACGCAAGCCCTCGGAGATGGCGCGCACGGCGAACTTGGTGCCCGAATACACCGACTGGTTCGGCACGGTCTTGAGCCCGGCGGTGGAGGCGATGTTGACGAAATGGCCAGCCCCCTGCCGACGAAACACCGGCAGGGCTGCGGCGATGCCGTACAGAAACCCCTTGAGGTTCACGTCGATCATGTCGTCCCAGTCCTCGACGCGCAGCTCGTCGAGCGGAGAGATCGGCATCACGCCGGCGTTGCCGACAAGCACGTCCAGACGGCCGAACCGCGCGCACGCAGCGTCCACAAGGCCGGCGAGATCTTCCCGCCGGCGCACATCGGTGCGGATGCAGGTGGCCTGACCGCCGGCCGCACCAATGCGGGCGACAAGGGATTCGAGACGTTCAAGCCTGCGTGCGGCAAGCACGACGCTGGCGCCCTGACCGGCGAGCAGGAGCGCCGTCGCTTCACCAATGCCGCTGCTTGCGCCGGTGATGGCGACGACCTTGCCCTCGATACCGGCCATTCGGTCCGCCTTTCTGGCGCTACCCCGCGATGTACTGCGCGCCGTTCACCGTCAGCGTCGTGCCGGTGATGAAGCCGGCGTCGTCGCTGGCGAGGAACATCACCGCGCGCGCGATTTCCGGCGCGTGGCCGAGGCGGCCGGCGGGGATGGTGGCCACGACTTTCGCCAGCGCCGCCTCCGGCATCGCCGCCACCATCTCGGTGTCGATGTAGCCGGGGCAGATGCAGTTCACGGTGACGCCCTTGTTGGCGCCTTCCTGCGCCAGCGCCTTGGTGAAGCCGATCATGCCGGCCTTGGCGGCGGAATAGTTCACCTGCCCGGCCTGGCCCTTCTGGCCGTTGATGGAGCTGATGTTGACGATGCGGCCGAACCCGCGGGTGCGCATGCCGTCCACCAGGGGGCGCGTCATGTAGAAAAGGCTGTCGAGATCGACGCGGATGACTTCGCGCCACTGGTCGACGTTCATCTTGTGGAAGAATCCGTCGCGGGTGATGCCGGCGTTGTTGACGAGGATGTCCACGGGGCCGAGATCGGCCTCCACCTTGCGGATGCCGGCCTGGCAGGCCTCGTAGTCCCCCACGTCCCACTTGTAGCACTTCAAGCCCGGCATCTCCGCCTCGGCGGCCTTCGCGGCCTTGTCGTTGCCGGCGTAGTTGGCCGCGACCTTGTAGCCGGCCTTGTGGAAGGCCTCCGTGATCGCCAGACCGATTCCCCGTGTACCGCCGGTGATCAACGCAACGCGCGCCATGCTGTTCTCCTCCCAGATCGTTTTGCCCACCATACCCGCCGGCGGGCGCAGGCCAAGCCGTGCGAGGCAAAATCTTGCGCGGCATGACGCTTTTGGGCCGCGTGGGGGACAGGGCGTCCTTGTCGCGCCGAACCGGCTTTACCACGCCGCGCCTTATCGTCTATCGATGCGCGCCGCGCGGCCCGGGATCGGGTCGCGCCCGAAATCAGGAGCACTGGAATGCGGTCTCAAGCTCTGCGCGTCGTCATCGCAGGCGCGCTGTCGGCGTTGTTGCTCGGCCCCGCGGCGGCTCAGCCGCAGACGTCCGCCCTGCGCCCGGCGCCGCTGAGCGACCTCGTCCGCCAGATCGACATCCCCTTCCAGCAGTTCACCCTCGCCAACGGGCTGAAGGTGGTGGTCCACACCGACCGCAAGGCCCCCGTGGTGGCCGTCAGCGTCTGGTACGGCGTGGGCTCCGGCGATGAGCCCAAGGGCAAGACGGGCTTCGCCCACCTCTTCGAACACCTGATGTTCAACGGCTCGGGCAACTACGACGGCGAATTCTTCGTGCCGCTGGAGGAAGTGGGCGCCACCAACCGCAACGGCACTACCAACACCGACCGCACCAACTATTTCGAGAACGTGCCCACGCCCGCGCTCGACCGCGTGCTGTTCCTGGAAGCGGACCGGATGGGCAACCTGCTGCCGGCGGTGACGCAGGAGAAGCTCGATAACCAGCGCGGCGTCGTGCAGAACGAAAAGCGCCAGGGCGACAACCAGCCCTACGGCCTCTTCCGCTACGCCCTGTTCGCGGGCCTCTACCCCGAAGGCCACCCCTACCACCACTCCACCATCGGCTCGATGGCGGACCTCGACGCCGCAAGCCTCACGGACGTGCAGGCGTGGTTCAAGCAGTACTACGGGCCCAACAACGCCGTGCTCGTGCTGGCCGGCGACATCGACGCCGCCACGGCGCGCCCGCTGGTGGAGAAGTACTTCGGCGCCATTCCGCGCGGGCCGGCCGTGGCCGAACCGCAGGGCGGCGTGCCCGACCGCACCGCCGAGACGCGCACCGTCATCAACGACCGCGTGGCCAACACGCGGCTCTACTTTGCGTGGGCGACGCCCGGCCGGCTCTCGCAGGACCTGACGCTGCTGGATGTGGCCGCCACGATCCTCGCCGGCGGCGAAAGCTCGCGGCTGCACAATGCGCTTGTGCGCGACGAGCAGCTTGCGGTGGCCGTGGGCGGCGGCTCCAACGACCTGCAACTGTCCGGGCTGACCATCCTCACGGTGGACGTGAAGCCCGGCGTCGATGCGGCGCTGGTGGAGAAGCGCACGCGCGAACTCCTGGCACAGTTTCTTGCCGAAGGCCCCACGGCCGATGAAGTCCAGCGAGTCGCCACGCGCACGCTGGCCGACACCATCCGCGGCCTCGAACAGATCGGCGGCTTCGGCGGCAAGGCCGTGGCGCTGGCGGAGGGCGCGCTCTACGCGGGCGATCCCGCCTTCTACAAGCGCCAGCTGGGCTGGTACGCGGGCGCCACGCCCGCAAGCGTGCGCACCGCCGCGCGCGCGTGGATGGCCGACGGCGCCAACGTGATCGTGATCCAGCCGGGCGAACGCGGCGCCGCCGAACTGGCGCTGGCGGGCACTGCAGCGCAACGCCCGCAGGCGGCGCAGGCGGCCAAGCCCGCCTCCATGGCGCCCGACCGCTCGAAGCTGCCGCCGGTGACCAGCGAGGCGAAGCTCTCGTTCCCGGCCGTGGAGCGCACGACCCTGTCCAACGGCGTGCGCGTGACGTTCGCGCGCAGCGCGGCCGTGCCCGTGGTGACCGTGCGCGCACTGTTCGACGCCGGCGTCGCCGCCGACGACCGCCAGAAGCCCGGCCTGCAGCGGCTGACGCTGGTGACCATGCGCGAAGGCACCGCCACGCGCACCGGCCGCCAGATCGGCGAGGAGGCCGAACGCCTCGGCGCCGTGCTCGCCACCAACTTCAACGCCGACACCACCGACGTCACCATCACGGCGCTCAAGCCTAACCTGGCGCCGTCGCTCGACCTGCTGGCCGATGTGGTGAAGAACCCCGCCTTCGCGCAGGGCGAACTCGACCGGCTGCGCGCCATCCAGCTGTCGCTGATCGCGCAGGAGGAGAACAACCCGGCGGCGCTGGCGCAGCGCACGCTTGCGCCGCTCATGTTCGGCGCGGCGCACCCCTACGGCGGCGTCTCCGCACTGGGGACGCGCGAAGGCGTGGCCGCCATCACGCGCGACGATCTGGTCTCCTTCCACAAGCGCTGGATGCGTCCGGAGTCGCTGCAGATCTTCGTGGTGGGCGACGCCCGCCTCGTCGACCTGAAGCCGCAGCTTGAAGCCGCGTTCGGCGGCTGGCGCGCGCCGGCCGAGCCGCGCGGCGAGAAACGCTTTGTGGACCCCGCGTCCACCGGCCAGGGCCGCATCCTGCTGATCGACCGGCCGCGCGCGCCGCAGTCGGTGATCGCCGCCGGCATGCCGGTGGGCCTCAAGGGCTCCGCCGACCCGCTCGGCCTGCGCACCGCCAACACCGTGCTGGGCGGCACGTTCACGTCCCGCCTCAACAGCGACCTGCGCGAGACGAAGGGCTGGTCCTACGGCGTGGGATCGACGGTCTCCACGGCGCTGCATGACCTTGCCTTCACCGTGAACGCGCCCGTCCAGGCGGACCGCACGGGGGATTCCATCGAGGCCCTGAAGCAGAACATCGCCGCCTTCCGCAGCGCCCAGCCGGTGACGGCCGAGGAGCTGAGCCGCGCCATCGCCAACAACACGCTGTCCCTGCCGGGCAGCTTCGAGACGGCGGGCGCGGTGCTGAACGCCATCCAGGCCAACGCGGTGCTGGGCCGGCCGGACGACTACCAGATGACGCTGGCCCGCCGGTACCGCGCCCTCGACGGCGCGGCGGTGACGGCGGCGGCGCAGCAGGCCATCGATCCCGCGAAGCTCACGTGGGTGGTGGTGGGCGATGCGTCGGTGGTCGAGCCGCAGCTGGCCCGCCTCGGCATGCCGGTGGAAGTTCGTCGCGCAACGCCCGCGGCGACAACGCCGCCGCCCGCCCGGTAAGGGGCTTCTTTCCTTGACGGAGAGGGCGCGGGCCGCCAGAACCCGCGCTCCTTTTCGTGCGCCCGAAGTGCGCTTTCGCCGTCCAGTCGAGGGACATCCATGACCGCCGCCCCCAGCCCCCTTCTCCCGGTCTACGCCCCGCCGGAGCAGGTGTTCGTGCGCGGCGAGGGGGTCTATCTCTACGCCAAGACCGGGGAGCGCTATCTCGATTTCATCGCCGGGATCGCGGTCAACGCGTTCGGTCACGCGCACCCGAAGCTTGTGGCGGCGCTGACGGAGCAGGCCGGCAAGCTCTGGCACCTGTCCAACATGTTCCGCATCGAGGGCCAGGAACGGCTTGCGGCCAAGTATGTGGCGTCCTCGTTCGCGGACGTGGTGTTCTTCACCAACTCCGGCACCGAGGCGATCGAGGGCGCGCTGAAGATGGCGCGCAAGTATCACAGCGCCAACGGCCAGCCCGAGCGGATCGACATCATCGGCTTCCAGGGCGCGTTCCACGGGCGCAGCTACGCCGCCATCAACGCCGCGGGAAATCCCGCCTACATCGACGGCTTCGGCCCGCGCCTGCCCGGCTTCGTCAACCTGCCGTTCGGCGACCATGAGGCGTTGAAGGCCGCGCTCGGGCCCACCACCGCCGCCGTGATCATCGAGCCCGTGCAGGGCGAAGGCGGCTGCCGCGCCGTGCCCGACCACTGCCTGCGCGCCCTGCGCGAGGCATGCGACGCCGTCGGCGCGCTGCTCATCTTCGATGAAGTGCAGTGCGGCGCGGGACGCACCGGCAAGATGTGGGCCCACGAGTGGGCCGGCGTGACGCCCGACATCATGGCCGTGGCCAAGGGCGTCGGCGGCGGCTTTCCGCTGGGCGCCTTCCTCGCCACGCGCGAAGCGGCCAAGGGCATGGTCCGCGGCACGCACGGCACCACGTTCGGCGGCAACCCGCTCGCCATGGCGGTAGGCAACGCGGCATTCGACATGCTGGCCGATCCCGCTTTCCTCGCCCACGCCAACGACATGGCCAACCACCTCGGCCAGGCGCTGGAGGGCCTGAAGGATCGCCACAAGGGCTACGTGCTCGATGTCCGCGGCAAGGGCCTGCTGCGCGGCCTGCAACTCGCGGTCGATCCCAAGCCCGTGCAGGCGCTGGCGCGCGGGAGGAAGCTGCTCGTGGGCGTCGCGGGCGACAACTGCGTGCGCCTTGCCCCGCCGCTGGTGCTGGAAGCCGGCCACGTGAGCGAAGCCGTGGCGATCCTGGACGCCGCGCTCACCGAAGCGAAGGCGGCGGCGTGAGGGGCGCCGCCGCTCCCCGCCACTTCCTCGATCTGCACGCCTTCACCGGGGCCGAGCTGCGCGCCCTGCTTGACGAGGCGCACCGGCGCAAGGCCGCGCGCGCGGGCCTGCCGAAGGGCGCGCGCGATCCCGATGCGCCGCTCGCGGGCCGCGTGCTGGCGATGATCTTCCAGAAGAACTCCACCCGCACCCGCGTTTCGTTCGACGTGGGCATGCGCCAGCTGGGCGGCGAAACCATCGTGCTGAACGCAGGCGACACCCAGCTGGGCCGCGGCGAAAGCATCGAGGACACCGCGCGCGTGCTGTCGCGCATGGTCGATGCGGTTATGATCCGCGCCAACGACCACGGGGACGTGGAGGCGTTCGCGGCGGCCTCCGACGCGCCTGTCATCAACGGCCTGACCGACCTCTCCCACCCCTGCCAGATCCTCGCCGACCTGATGACCATCGAGGAGCGCCTCGGCCCCATCGCGGGCAAGACGGTGGCTTGGGTGGGCGACGGCAACAACGTGTGCGCGAGCTTCGTGCATGCCGCGGGCCTGCTGGGCTACGCCATGCGCATCGCCACGCCGCCGGCCTATGCGCCGCGCACGCAGGACGTGCAGGCCGCACGCGCCGCCGGCGCATCCATCGAGGTGTCGCAGGACGCCGCACGGGCGGTGGCGGGCGCCGACGTGGTCGTCACCGACTGCTGGGTGTCCATGGGCGATACCGACAAGGACGCGCGCATGGCGGCGTTCCCGCCGTACCAGGTCACCGCCGCGCTCATGGCCACGGCCGCGCCGCACGCGGTGTTCCTGCACTGCCTGCCCGCCCACCGCGGCGAGGAGATGACCGACGAGGTGATCGACGGCCCGCAATCGGCAGTGTTCGACGAAGCGGAGAACCGCATCCACGCGCAGAAGGCCGTGTTGCTGTGGTGTCTGCGCGGCGCGTAGGCCGAGGAAAACCGATGGCTAACCTGAAAAATGCCCTGCGCGCGGCCACCCCGCCACCGCTGCGAAGATTCGCGCGCGCGACCGAGCGGCTCGCCTGGCGGGCGCGCTGCGATGCGCTCGACGCCCGCGACGCAGTGCTTGGCGCTACCGACCCGCTCACGCCTCCCCGACGCATGTGGGAACTGGTCACCGCCCGCAATCAATCCTTCGAGGACTCTAGCCGAGCCATCTTCGAACAAATGCTCTCCTACGGAGTGCAGCCCCACCATGCGGTGCTCGATGTCGGGTGCGGCATCGGTCGCGCCGCCGTCCCGCTGACCGGCTACCTCGACTCCTCCGGCAGTTACGATGGCATCGATATCATGCCGGAAGCCATCAGCTGGTGCAGCGACGCGATATCGCCGCGCTTCCCGAACTTCCGCTTCCATCTCGCCAATGTGCGGAGCGATCGTTACCGGCAGGACGGAGCCACGTCGGCGAGCACCTATGTCTTTCCGCTGGCCGACAGCAGCATCGATTTCGTGCTGCTCATCTCTGTCTTCACGCACATGCTGCCGGCCGATCTGAGAAACTATCTCTCGGAAATCGCCCGTGTGATGCGCACGGGCGCGGTTTGTGCGATCAGTTACTACCTCTTGGACCACGACCACCGCGCCTACATTGCGCAAGGCGGCGGCGTCTTTTCGTTCAAGCACGCGGGCGATGGCTACTGGGCGGAATTCCCCCATCTTCCCGAAGCTGCACTGGCTTACGAGCGCGCCGTCATCCTCGATCTGTACAAAACCATGGGGCTTGAGGTTTTCGCGAGCAGCCTCGGTGTCTGGTCGCGCACGCCGCTGCAGGGCCAGGACGTGCTTGTGGCGCGCAAGGTGGCGCCTTGACGTCCGCGCCACAGGATGAAGACGCGGTCGCGGCTTTCACCATCGAGGGCGCGCCGGCGCGCGGGCGGTTTGCGCGGCTGGGCGCGGGCACGGTGGACGCCATCCTCAACCGCCATGACTATCCCCTGCCCGTGGCGCAGCTGCTGGGCGAGGCGATCGTGTTTGCGGCCCTGCTGGGATCGCTGCTGAAGGTGGAAGGCGTGCTGACCGTGCAGGCGGAGGGCGATGGCCCCGCGCCCTTGCTGGTGGCCGAGCATCGCACGGGCGGCGCCCTGCGCGGCTACGCCCGCGTCGGCGCGCGCGATCTTTCCGCCACGCGCATGACGCCCGCCGATCTCATCGGCGCCGGCGCGCTCACCATCACGCTCGATCAGGGCGCCGACACCGCACCCATGCAGGGCGTCGTGCCGCTGGAGGGCGAAACGCTTTCCCAGTGTGCGGAACTGTACTTCGAGCGCTCCGAGCAGACGCCGACGCGCGTGAAGCTGGCTGTGGGACAGGAACTGACGGGCGACGGCGCGCTGTGGCGCGCGGGCGGGGCGCTGATCCAGCGGGTTGCCGCCGACGAGGCCCGCGGCGCCACGGAGGAGGCGTGGTCGCGCGCGGCCATCCTGTTCGACACGCTGACGGACGCCGAACTGCTCGATCCCGCGCTGCCCATCGACCGCGCCCTCTTCCGCCTCTTTCACGAGGACGGCGTGCGCATGGCGGCGCCGGCGGCGGTGGTGGACCGCTGCACCTGCAGCAGGGAGCGCCTCGCGGCGTTGATGCAGCGCTTCGACCCCACCGAGACCGCCGACCTCGTGGAGCCCGACGGGCTCATTCACGCACGCTGCCAGTTCTGCGCGCGCGTGTACCTGCTGGAGCCGGGGACCTAGGCCCGGTTCGTCGGCAATCTCAGTTCGCCAGCCCAAGCCCGCCCGGGCTGTCGAGCGCGAACGTGGGAATCGTCACGTCGAAGGCGCGGCCCGTATCCGTCTCCACCATCGTGTAGTGCCCGCCCATCATGCCGGACGGCGCCGCCAGCGGGCAGCCGCTGGTGTAGCGGAAGCAATCGCCGGGGCGGATGACCGGCTGCTTGCCGATGACGCCGTCGCCGTCGACGCTGCTCTGGGCGCCCATGGCGTCCGTGATGCGCCAGTGGCGGGTGACGAGCTGCACCGTGCGCGCGCCGCGGTTCTCCACCTCGATGGTGTAGGCCCAGAACCAGCGTCGCTCTTCGGGATCGCTTTCCTGCGGAAGGAAACTGGGCGCCACGCGCACATGGATGCCGTTGGTCTCAGCCTCGTACATTCACACCGCCTCCAGGGCTTGGGCGATGTCGGCCAGCAGGTCCTCGCACGTCTCCAGCCCGACGCTGATGCGCACCGTGCCGGGCGTGACGCCGATGTGCAGGCGCTGCGCCTCGGTGATGCGGCGATGGGTGGTGGTGGCGGGATGCGTGGCGAGGGACTTGGCGTCGCCCAGGTTGTTGGAGATGTCGATCAGCTGCAGCGCATCGAGAAAGCGGAACGCGCCTTCGCGCCCGCCGGCGATCTCCAGCGCCACCAGCGTGCCGCCGGCGCTCATCTGCCGGGCATGGATCGCGCGCTGGGGATGGTCGGCGCGACCGGGATAGAGCACGCGCGTCACCTTCGGGTGCGCGGCAAGCGCATCGGCAATCCGCGCGGCGGATGTGCACTGCGCCGGCACGCGCAGGTGAATCGTCTCGAGGCCCTTGAGGATGACCCATGCGTTGAACGGCGAGAGCGCAGGCCCCGTGTGGCGCAGGAAATCCCGGTAGTGCTCGTCCATCAGCGCCTTCGACGCGAGGATGGCGCCGCCCAGCGTGCGGCCCTGCCCGTCCATGTGCTTCGTCGTCGAATACACGACCACGTCGGCGCCGAGCGTGAGCGGCTGCTGCAGCAGCGGCGTGGCGAAGACGTTGTCCACCACCACGATGGCGCCGGCGGGCTTCACGATGTCGGCCACCGCCTTGAGATCGACGCCGCCGAGCACGGGGTTCGACGGGCTCTCCAGCAGCACGAGCTTCAGGGGCTTTGCCGCCGCCGCGCGCCACTGGTCGAGATCGTCGCCGTCCACGAACACCACCTCCACGCCGAAGCGCGGCAGGTACGTGTCGAGCAGCCACAGGCACGAGGAGAACAGCGCGCGGGGCGCGGCCACCCGGTCGCCGGCGCGCAGGGGGGCGACCACGGATGCCGTCACCGCCGCCATGCCCGAGCCGGTGCAGAGGCATTCCTCCGCCCCCTCAAGCCCCATCAGCCGCTCTTCCAGCATCCGCACGGTGGGGTTGGCGTAGCGCCCGTAAAGGTAGCCTGGCGACGTGCCCGCGAAGCGCGCGTCGGCCTCCTCGGCGGTGTCGTAGACAAATCCCGAGGTCAGATAGATCGCCTCGGCGGTCTCCTTGTGCGGGCTGCGGTGCAGGCCGCCGCGGACGAGGCGGGTGGCGAGGCCGAAGGAGTCGGGAGTCGGGTCGTCGGTCATGGCGGCTCTCCGTTTAGCGGCATTTTTCATGCGCCCCGCAAGCTGGGTTCAAATCGGCGCGTCGGTTTCGTGAACGAGGGGGCTGGTGGCGTCAAGACGGCCGGCGACTGGACAACAGCCGCGTCTCATGGCCCAAGCGTTGGCCCGATACCTGAGGACTTTTCGCATGGCGGCCCACGGCGTCCTGCCCGACGCGGAACTCCGCCGCGCCATCGAGCGCGGCTTCATCCTGCCCGGCCTGCCGCTGCACCCCGACCAGATCCAGCCGGCCAGCCTGGACCTGCGTCTCGGCGAAGTGGCCTACCGGCTGCGCGCCAGCTTCCTGCCCGGAGCCGCCACCGTGGCGCAGCGCCTGGACGACGAACTGGTGATGCACCGCATCGACCTGACCAACGGCGCGGTGCTGGAGACGGGCTGCGTGTATCTGGTGCCGCTGATCGAGCGCGCCGCGCTGCCGCCGCACCTGCACGGCGCGGCCAACCCCAAAAGCTCCACCGGCCGCATCGACGTGTTCACGCGCCTGATCGTCGATCACGCGTCGGCGTTCGACCACGTGCCGGCGGGCTACGAGGGGCCGATGTACGCCGAGATCAGCCCCTGCACGTTCTCGGTGCTGGTGCGGTCGGGCTCGCGCCTCTCGCAGCTGCGCCTGCGCCGGGGGCCGCCGCACCCGAAGCGGGACGTGGACTTCTCCATCGACCTCGCCAGCGAGGGGCCCGTGGGCTTCCGCGCCAAGCGGCACTCCGGCGTTGTCGATGTGGAGCGGCTCGGCCAGTACGACCCGCGCGACTTCTGGGAGGCGCTGGAGGCCCGGCACGGCCGCCTCGTGCTCGACCCCGGCCAGTTCTATATCTTCGCGTCCAAGCAGCCGGTGCTGATCCCCGCCGACGAAGCCGCCGAGATGGCCCCCATCCGCCCCGAGCTGGGCGAGTTCCGCGCCCACTACGCGGGCTTCTTCGATCCGGGCTTCGGCATCCCCCCGCACGAGGGCAAGGCCGTGCTTGAGGTACGCTCCCGCGACGTGCCGTTCATCCTCGAGGACGGCCAGCCGGTGGGCAAGCTGGTGTTCGAAAGCCTCTCGGCCCCCTGCGACAAGCTCTACGGGGAGACCGGCTCGAACTATCAAGGTCAGGGCCTGCGGCTTTCCAAGCACTTCGCGCCCTGGATCTAGCGGGCGCAGGCTGTGACCTGGGCCGGTCTGAACTGGACCGCGGGCCGGCACATTACAGGAAAGATCGAATCAAGAACGAATCACCGACGAACCACCTTGAGTGATTCGTTCGACGGTTGTTCACCGCTAGTAATGGTGCCCGATTCTCGGCGCCGCCACAACGCGCCGCTCAGCTCGCCGTGAAGCTCTTCGCCTCCAGCACGGCGACGCCGATCTGCTCGATGTCCGTGGGCATCTCGATGCGAAGGGGCGCATAGAGTCCGTTGGCGGTGCGGGCGAACAGGAAGGTGAGCGTGGCGGGCTCCTGGGGGTCCGGGAAGCCGGCGATGGGCCGGAACGCCACGCTGCAGCGGATGGCCTGACCGCGGTAGGCCCGCGTGTTCACCGCCACCCGGCCGGCGGGCGTGAACACGAAGTCGAACCGGGAGCGGCCGTCCATCAGGACCGGCACCGTGCGGTTGCAGGGGTCGCCGTCCGCCGCGATGAGGCTGGCTATGGCGGTGACCTGGTCGATCGTCCCCGCCCGCTGGGCGGCGGTGGCGGGGGGATCGCCCATGCTCATCACGGGGGTGGCCGTGGTGACGGGGGCGGCGGACGTGAAATCCACCTCCACGAGGCGGTTGCGCTTGCCGCCCTGGTGGCGGTACGCGTCCGGGTCGAGCCCGCGGGGGGTGACCTTGCCGCGCGCGGCATAGCTGTAGTTCTGGGCGTCGCCCACCAGCGCGCCCACGAGGCCCGTCATCCGGCGCCGGGCCGTGGCCTCATAGGCGCCGCCCTCGAACTTCACCCCGTAAAGGAACTCCCCCGCCTCCAGGCCCTTGCCGGAAATGACATAGGCCACGTTGAGGCTGCGGCTCGCAGGCGTCTGGGCTGCCGTCTGGGCCACGGGCTGGGCCAGCGGTGCGGGGGCCGCGGCGGCGCCCGCGAGGGTGGCCAGGGCGGCGGCGGCCAGGATCCGCTTCATCGGTGATGCTCCATTCGGGTGGGCCCGTGCGCAGATGTGGGCCCGTGGGAGGCGACACACTAGGCCCGCCCACATGGTTGCAGCATGAACGGATCGTGGCGCAAAGGCGGCGCGGGACGCGGCGCGCCGGAACGCCAAGCTTGACCGCGCCGCCCCGTTCGCCTATCCGTCCGCCCTTCGTTTTCCGCCCTCTGTCTGGACGCATCCCCATGTCGCGCCGCTGCGAACTGACCGGCACCGATCGCCAGATCGGCCACCGGGTCAGCCACTCCAACATCAAGACCAAGCGGGAGTTCCAGCCGAACCTCGTCAACGTCACCCTGCACTCGGATGCGCTGGGCCAAGCCTTCCGCCTGCGCATCACCGCCGCGACCCTGCGCTCGGTGGACCATGTGGGCGGCTTCGACGCCTTCCTGCTGAAGCAGGCGGAGGACGGCATGTCCCCCCGCGCCGCCAAGATCCGGCGCGACCTCAAGAAGAAACTGGGCGAGCAGGCCGCGGCCTGAACGCTTCAGGGCCCTGCCGGGCTCCCTGCAAGGTCGAACGCATAGAGGAGCGTCCTCTGCGTGCGGCTGAAATTGTCGTCCGACACCAGATAGATGCGCACGGCCCCGCCGGCTGCGCCCACGATGGCGATGCCCTCGAAGTTGTCGAGGCCCACCGGCGGGTTAAGTTCGGCGATCGTCTGCACCTCCCACGCCGCCGGCGCAGCGCGCAGGCCCGCCTGCGCCACCCGCCGGATCACGATGCGCGGGCCGATCAGGGGCGCGAAGAACCGCTCCATCGCCAGAAAGTCCCCGTCGGGCAGGCGATCCAGCGAGACGAGGCCGTAACCGCGGGTGACCTCGGCGCGCCCCGCCGGCGCGGGCAGCTGCGCGGGCACGGGCGGCGTGATCCAGAACGGCGGGCGGCCGCGGTCCATGCCCTCGGCGCCGATCAGCAGATCGTCCCCGAATGGCGCCATCGCCTCAAGGCTGTCGTTGGCGGTGAGCGCGTCCACGCCGTCGAGCAACAGCTCCTGGTCCGCCGCGGCGGCGGGGCCCTTGGCGTCCACGTCATAGATGCGAACGCGGTGGATGCGCTCGAAGCTGACGGCGAAGCGCCCGTCGGCCATGCGCGCGATGTCTTCGGCGTCGGCCTCGGACTTGTCGGTGAGCGCCCGGCCGTCGACGCCGCGCATGGCGCTCATCCGCCCGTTAGCGAGCCCCACCAGCGCGCCATCGGCGTCGAGCACGAGCTGGCCCGCGAACCAGTCCCCCTGGTCGGAGACGGCGAGCAGCTTGCCGTCGGCGTCCACGAAGAGATCGGAGAGCCCGCCGAACCGCCGGTCGTCGGAGGCCACCTCCACACCGCCGCGGAACGTGAGCGCGCCCACGCCCTTCATCTCCGGCGCGTCTGGCGCCAGCGGCACGGCGCGCACGGAGAGGCGGATGGTTTCCCAGGCCCGCTCGTCCGGCCCGAAGCCCGCCACAGGGCGCGCGTCGGGGGCGGAGGTGGGCGTAGGGGCCAGCCGCGCGACGCTTGCGTGCGTGCACGCCGCCATCGCGAGCACTGCAATGAGCGCGTATCTCACAGGCGCAGGCCCCGGCCCGGTCCGCGCGTGGCCACGGGCGCCGCGGGCCCCTGATCCTCGAAGAGCTCCGCGAGCTTGTCCGTCATCACGCCGCCCAGCTGTTCGGCGTCCACGATGGTCACCGCGCGGCGGTACCAGCGCGTCACGTCATGGCCGATGCCGATGGCGATGAGTTCGACCGGAGAGCGCGTCTCGATCCACTGGATCACCTGGCGCAGGTGCTTTTCCAGGTAGTTGCCGGGGTTCGCCGAGAGCGTGGAATCGTCCACCGGCGCGCCGTCGGAGATCACCATCATGATGCGGCGCTGTTCGGGGCGCCCGATGAGCCGCTCATGCGCCCACATCAACGCCTCGCCGTCGATGTTCTCCTTCAGGAGGCCCTCGCGCATCATCAGCCCGAGATTGCGCCGCGCGCGGCGCCACGGCGCATCCGCAGACTTGTAGATCACGTGGCGCAGATCGTTGAGCCGGCCCGGATGCGTGGGCCGCCCGCCTTTCAGCCAGTCCTCCTTCGCCATGCCGCCTTTCCAGGCGCGCGTGGTGAAGCCGAGGATCTCCACTTTCACGCCGCACCGCTCCAGCGTGCGCGCGAGAATGTCTGCGCACAGTGCAGCCACCATGATCGGGCGCCCGCGCATGGAGCCTGAGTTGTCGAGCAGCAGCGTCACCACCGTGTCCTTGAAGTCGGTGTCCTCCTCCTGCTTGAAGGACAGCGGCGCGGTGGGATCGACGACGACGCGCGTGAGGCGCGCGGTGTCGAGCACGCCCTCCTCCAGATCGAACGTCCACGAGCGGCTCTGCTTGGCGAGCAGGCGCCGCTGCAGCCGGTTGGCGAGGCGGCCCACCACGCTCTGCAGCGGCTTCAACTGCTGGTCGAGATACATGCGCAGGCGTGCGAGTTCCTCGGCGTCGCAGAGATCTTCCGCGGGAATGATCTCGTCGTGGGCGCGGGTGAAGGCCTTGTAGTTGAGGTTGGGATCGTCGCTGTCGCCGCGCGGGCGCGGGCGCATGGGACGCTCGCCTTCCTCGGGGGAGTCCGCCTCCTCTTCCTGCTTGGCCTCCATCTCCACCTGGACCTGCTGGGTGTCCTCGTCGCCGAGGTCCTCGCTGGCGCCGGCCTCCATCTCCATGGAGGCGGGATCGGGGGCCTGCTGTTCGGCGCCGTCGTCCTGCGGCGGCTGGGGCGGCGTGGGCTGGTCGGCGCCGTCGTCGGGCTCCTGCGACGGCTCGCCGCCGATCTCGTCGCCCAGTTCGAGTTCCTTGATGAGGTCGCGGGTGAGACGTGCGAAGCGGGCCTGATCACCGATGGCGTCGATGAGCCGGTCCAGCGTGCCGGCGGATTTCTCGATGTCCTGGCGCCAGATTTCAGCGACGCCGCGCGCCACCTCCGGCGTGGCGAGCCCCGTAAGCCGCTCCCGCACGATCAGCCCCAGCGCATCGGCCAGCGGCGCCGACTGGCGATCCTCCATCCGCGCGAACCCGCGCTTCTCGCACCGCTCCACCAGCGCCGCGGTGAGGTTCGCCGCCACCCCGGCCATGGCGTTGGCGCCGAGCGCCTGCACGCGCATCTCCTCCACCGCATCGAACATCGCGCGCGCCCTGTCGCCGGTCGGACGCAGGGCCGCGTGGCGCTGGGCGTCATGGTGGGCGAGGCGCAGCGCCAGCCCGTCGGCATGCCCGCGCAGCCGTTCAGCCTCCGCATCGGACAGCACCCGCGGCGGATGCGGCAGCACGATCCGGTCCCCGCTGAGCCGGGGCCCCTCCGCGCCGAACGTGACTTCGAGATCCTCCGTCCCCGCCAGCGCCCGCGTCGACTGCGAGAGCGCGCGCTTGAAGAGGTCGGTGGGGGTGTCCTTCTGGGCCATGGATCAGAGATAGCCGAGGCGCGCGGCCCGGGAAACAGGCGGGGACGGCGCCGGCGCAACCTGCCGCCGGGATGCGCCGCTGGGGAGCGCATTTGCCGCGCGGAATCGCGCGTGCGATATTCACACCCTGCCTTTCCCGGGGAATGCATGCGCGTCGAACATTCCATCGCCGTGGTGGTCGCGGTGGCGATCGGCGTCTCGACCGCCGCGCTGGCGCCAAGCCGCGCGCAGGCCCAGACCGAAGCGCCCGCGCTGGAAAGCCCCTACCGGATCGTCAACGCCTGCGGCACGCGGTTCGTGGAACTGGCGCCCCAGCCCAAGCCCGAAAGCCTCACCTGGGGCGATTTCGGCGCTCCCTTCGATGCCGCCTTCGGCGTGATCGCCTACGCGCACGGCGCCGACGGCGACACGCGGCGCGAGAACGCCCAGGGCCTCTACCAGTGCACGGAGCTCGTCCACCGCTACCTGGCCGATGCGTTCGGCGTGCCCACGCGGATCGGTCTCGGGCTCGGCCACGGCGTCGATCTCGCGCAGGGCGTGGCGGCGCGCTTCGGCGACAGGACGTGGGTGGGCGGGCGCATCACGGGGGCGACGCCCGTATCCCTGCGCTACTTCAAGGGCGGATCGAGCGCGTGCCCTCCGCTGGTGGGGTCGGTGGTGTCCATCGCCATGCCGGGGGACGGCGGCGGCCGCGGCTACGGCCATGTGGCGGTGATCCGCGCGCTCGAAGCCGACGGCGCCGACGCCATGATCGCCACGCTGTTCGAACAACACGGCGGCGGCGCGCTGCAACCGGGCGACGTGATCGGCGCCGGCCGCATCCGCCTCATGCGCTTCGGCGACACGTGGACTGGCGTCTTCCTGTCAGGCGGCGGCGGCACATTCCCGGTGGAGGGCTGGACGAACGTGGAAGCGCCGGCCGTCGAGGGCGACCTGCTGGACTCCGCGCGATAGCGGCGGCGCCCACCGCTGCCTGATCAGTCGCCGGAAAACTGCGGTTTGCGCTTCTGCGCGAAAGCCATCACGCCTTCCGCGAAATCCGCCGTGTTGCCGAGTTCGAACTGCACGCGCCGTTCAAGATCGAGCTGGGACACCAGATCGTTGTCCATCGCCACGGCCAGCACTTCGCGCGTGCGCACCAGCCCCTTCGTCGGGCCGTTGGCGAGACGCACGGCGATCTCGTGGGCTTTCGCCATCAGGTCCGCGTCCTCGACCGCAGACCAGATCAGGCCCCACTTTTCCGCATCCTCCGCCGACAGTCGATCACCGAGCAACGCCAGCCCCTTCGCACGCGCCGCGCCCACAAGCCGCGGCAGATGCCACGAGCAGCCCATGTCCGGCACGAGGCCGAGCTGCGGCGCAAACACCTGGATGAACTTCGCCGACTTCGCCGCGATGACGATGTCGCACGCCAGCGCCACGCCCACGCCGCCGCCCGCCGCCGTGCCGTTCACCGCCGCCACCGTGGGCTTGGGAAACTGCGCGATGTCGCGCGCGAACGGATTGAAATGGCTGGTCATGCCGTCCGCCACCGCGTGCCCGCGCGTGAGCGGCGGCTTCGCCGGCGGCTGCATGAGATCGGCGCCCGCGCAGAAGCCGCGGCCCGCGCCGGTGATCACGAGCGCGCGCACGTCCTTGTCGTTGGCGGCGTCCGCCATCGCATCACGCATCTCGTCCATCAGCTCGCGCGTCAGCGCGTTGAGCGCGTCGGGGCGGTTGAGCGTGAGCGTGCGGACACGGTCGGCGGTGGACTGGAGGATGGTGGACATGGCTTACCCCTTCTTCTTCGCCGCCTTCGCCGCCTCGTGCGCGGCGTCCATCTCCGCGAACTCTTTCCGGCGCGGCCCCATGTAGCCGAACAGGTGGCCGGCCACCTTGCGCATCTGGATCTCCTCGGAGCCCTCGGTGATGCGGTAGCGGCGGTGGTGGCGGTAGATGTGCTCGAACGGCTTGTGCCGGGAATAGCCGATGCCGCCGTGGACCTGAATGGCCCGGTCCGCCGCCTCGCAGCACAGGCGGTTCGCCCAGTAGTTGCACATGGACACCTTGTCCGAGAGCCGCTTCTCCACCTCGGGCTTGGGCATCTGGTCCATCTCCCAGGCCGTCCTGAAGATGAGCAGCCGGAGCATCTCGGTCTGGGTGGCGAGCTCCACGAGGGGAAACTGGATGGCCTGGTTGCGGGCCAGCGCCTCGCCGAAGGGTTTGCGCAGGCGGGCGTACTTCACGCTCTCCTCGATGCAGAACATCGCCGCCCCGCACGACGACGCCGCCTGCCGGATGCGGTTCTCGTGGACGAAATGCTGCGCTAGCGAAAGGCCGCCGCCGAGCTGGCCGAAAATCGCCGTTTCCGGCACCCAGACGTTGGTGATCGACAGCCGCGGGTGGTCCGTCGGCATGTTGAACGTCCACATGTACTCTTCAATCTTCACGCCGGGATCGCGGGCCGGGGTGATGAAGCAGGTGATGCCGGCGGCGTCCCCGTCATTCCCGCCGGTGCGGGCGAACAGCATGATGTGGGTGGCCACGTGCATGCCCGTGATCCACATCTTCTCGCCGTCGATGCGGTAGCCCTTCACGCCGTCGCGGGTCTCGGGAACGGCGCGGGTCTCCATGTGGGTGGCGTCGGAGCCGTGCTCCGGCTCCGTGAGGCCGAAGGCGGCGATGTAGGTGCCGTCGAAGCTGCCGGGGATGAACTTCTGCTTCTGCTCCTCGGTGCCGAAGTCCCGCAGCATCAGCACGCCGGGCATGTTGCCCACGATGGAATGCTCGTTCTGCAGGTCGTTGTGCAGGCCGAGCCCCTTTTTCGCCAGATGCTCGCGGATGATCGCCATGCCGAGATTGGTGCCGTCCTGGCCGCCGAACTCTTTCGGCAGGGCATAACGGAGGTGGCCGGCCTTGTCGGCGCGCCGGCGCGCCTCGCGCAGCAGCAGCTCCCAGTCATGGCGCGGCAGGCCCTGGTTCTCGAAGTCCGTGCGCGCCCATTCGCGGCGGTGGTCGAAGAAGCGCTCGTTGTCGTCGGCGGCCTGCAGCGGCTTGATCTCGTCCTCGATGAACCGGTCGAGCACCACGAGATAGTCGGCGATCTCCTTGGGAATGGCGAAATCCATGGCGTGACTCTCCCGGGGTTCAGGCGCTCTGAGGGGCAGGCGCGGGACGGGCCGCGCGGGCGCTGTGGGGGCACGGTTCAGGCGCGGCGGGCTCCGGTCAAGGCTCACGTGGCGGCAGTGCGCGGCGTTCTTTCAGGCGCCTCCCTGCCCACGAAGACGGCAGGTAACAACGGAGTGATGAACAATTTCTCTTTTGTTCAATTTTCCGCTTGCGTGGTGACGGGACTGCGTTAGGGTCAGCTCAGATGTTGCGTGACGCATCCGTCAACTTTAAAGACGGCGGCGAGCGTATCTGAAGCGGAGATTCCCTATGACGAAGATCAAGTTCGCCGTCGCGACCGTCCTGGCGTTCGGCCTTCTGGGCGGCGTGGCCATGGCCAAGTCCACCACCGTGAACGCGAAGCTGGCCACCCCCGTGGCCGCGGAGACCCAGGTGGTCGCCCGCAGCGCGGCCGCCGGCTCCTACATCTGGTCCTGCGTGGGCGACACCTGCACGGCGCGCCTGCCGGTGGCCCCGACGGCCCGCCTCTGCCGGGCGCTCGCCAAGGAAGTCGGCACGATCGTGTCCTTCGGCGACCTCGACGCCGACGGCCTCGCCCGTTGCAACAGCGCGTCGGCCGCTGCGGCGTCCAACACGGCTGTGGCCCAGAAATAAGCTCTGCCAGCCTCCCCCAGGCTTGAGCACCTCCGGCGCGGGACCTCGGTCCCGCGCCGTTTTCTGTCGGGCTCATTGCTTTTCGCCTGTCAGGCTGTTGCCCGAACGAAACACTCCGTGGCCGTCTCCACGCTATTCACGGGCGCTTGATCGTTCCGCGCCCCGGATCACTGGCGCGCGCCGTCGCTGTTCCCCATGTGGTTGTGGGGAAACGCACGAAGAATGGACGACGCCACCTCATCACCGACCCTGCCGGAGGAACCGACCACCGCGTCGGCGTCCCTGGCCGCCCTGCTGGACGCCTTTCCCGAGGAAAAGGTGACCGTGGGGGAGATCCTGGAGCGCCTGGACGGTCAGGCGTTCGGGCTGCTGCTGCTGCTGCTCGCCCTGCCCAACTGCATTCCCAACATCCCGGGGCTGTCCACGATCTTCGGCGTGCTGATGATCGCGCCGGCAGTGCAGCTCATTTTCGGCCGCCACGGCGTGTGGCTGCCGCGGCGCATCCGGGCGTGGAGCATCTCGCGGGACGCGCTGCGTATGGCGATCAAGGGCGCCCTGCCCGTGCTGAAGCGCATCGAGAAGTTCGTCGGGCCGCGCTGGACGTTCCTGGTGGAGCCGCCGTTCACGCAGATGCTCGGCATGGTGACGCTGATCCTCGCCTTCGTGCTGATCCTGCCGATCCCGCTGGGCAACTGGCCGCCGGGCATGACGGTGGCCGCCATCGCGCTGGCGCTGCTGCAGAAGGATGGCCGGTTGGCCCTCCTCAGCATTCCCATGGCCGTGCTGTCGGTGGGCGTGGCGTGGGCAGGCGTCCGCATCGGCTTCGCCGCGGTGCGCGAGATCGGCCAGATGCTGCAGGGCGCCGCGATGGCGGTGTTCTGAGGCCTCAGCAGGTCTTGCGCGAAAGCCAGCCGAGCGTGGCGCCGGACGAGCCCTTGATTTCCTCGCTCGCGTAGCACGCGCCCGCGGGCGCGTTGGCCGGGGCGCGGGTGAACAGCGGGTCGCGCTCGCCGCGGAAGGTGTCGCGGTCCGCCAGCGGCTCGACCGACACGATCTGCGCCCCATCGAGCGAGGCGGTGCATTCGGCGCGGCCGCCATCGGCCTCCAGCAGGCGCACAGCCGCCTGGTTCTCCTCGTTCACGTAGGCGATCGTCACCCGGCCCGGACGCGCCTGGACGCGGGCGAGACACGCATCGATGGCGGGCACGAGCTGGGGCAGGTCCACCGCCCAGCCGCGCGCGTTGGCGCCGGCCACCGCCGCACCCGCCCGTGCGCAGCCCTCATAGGGGATGCCGTCGAACAGCACGGTGGCGCTGAACGGGAACGTCTCGCCGCCTTCGGCATACGTGCACGCGCCCGCGACGACCGCGATGGAGAGGGGTCCCGCCTCCACGAACATGCCCTTGGCGCGGAAATCGCGCGGCGACGGGATGGCGGTGACCTCTTCAAGGCCGGGCCGCGTGAAGGCCACGTAGTCGGGCAGCAGCACGAGCGTCCAGTCGGGCTCCGCGCCGGTGGCGTCGAAGGCGCCTTCATACTGCACGCGCGTGGCGGCGTCGGCGCCGGCGCCGAGCTTGGCGAGCAGCGCCGCCGACTGCTGGCGCATGTCCGCCTCGGTCAATGCGGGGCGCTGGGATGTGGCGAGCCCCGGGCCGCCCTCAGACTCGCCCTGGCCGCCCTGGCCACAGGCCACCAGTCCGGCTACAAGTCCGGACAGGAGCGCCGCCGCTGCACGCCGTCCCGCGATGCCTCCGAGCTGCATACCCCCTCCTGCCATCCACCGGCCTGCCATCAACCGGCCTGCCATCCACCCGGCGTGCCATCCACCGGCCCGGAGGCCCGTGCAGAGCAACGGGCGCAAGCCGTCCCTTCCGGCTACTATAGACGCATGCACCGTGATTCCGACGCATCAGCTTACGAATTTTTTGCAGGCGGCGGCATGGCCCGCCTGGGCCTGGGCGACGCGTGGCGGGTGACGTTCGCCAACGACATGGACCGGACCAAGACCGCCGCCTACGCCGCCGCCTTCGGCGCAGCCCACCTGCACGCCGGCGACGTCTGGGACGTGCAGGCGGGAGACCTGCCCGGTCGCGCCGATCTCGCGTGGGCGTCCTTCCCCTGCCAGGACCTCTCGCTTGCGGGGGCCCGCGCAGGACTCGATGCGCCGCGGTCCGGGGCGTTCTGGGGATTCTGGCGGCTGATGGAGGGGCTGGCGCAGGAGGGCCGCGGGCCGCGCATCCTGGCGCTGGAGAATGTCACGGGCCTGCTGACCTCGCGCGACGGGCGGGACTTTTCGGCGCTGGCCACGGTGCTGGCCGATGCGGGCTTTGCCTTCGGGGCTCTGCAGATCGACGCGGCGCACTTCGTGCCGCAGTCGCGCCCGCGGGTGTTCGTCATCGCCGTGCGTGGCGCAGCGCCTGCAGCATTGCGTGCGGCGGGACCGGCCGCGCCGTTGCACTCTGAGGGTGTGATCGCCGCGCACGCGCGCCTCGATGCGCGCACCGCCGCGCACTGGGTCTGGTGGCGGCTGCCGGCGCCGCCGCGCCGCAACACCAGCCTCGCCGACATCGTGGAAGATGCGCCCGCCGCCTGCTGGCACAGCGCCGACAAGACCGCGCGCCTGCGCGCCATGATGAGCCAGCGGCAGCGCCAGAAGCTTCACGACATGCAGGCCGGCGGCGTCCCCGCCGTCGGCGCGCTGTTCCGGCGGGTGCGGGTGGAGTACGGCGCCAAGGTCCAGCGCGCCGAAGTGCGCTTCGACGGCGTGGCCGGCTGCCTGCGCACGCCGGCGGGCGGCTCCAGCCGCCAGACTCTGTTGTTCGTGGAGGGCGACCGCGTGCGCTCACGCCTGATGACCGCCCGCGAGGGGGCGCGTCTCATGGGCCTGCCGGACGATTATCCTTTGCCCGCAAGCCAGACGCAGGGCCTGCATCTGGTGGGCGACGGCGTGGCGGCGCCGGTGGTGCGCTGGCTGTCGGCCAACCTGCTGGAGCCGCTGGCGCGGACGGCGCGCGCGCCGCAGCGATGACCGACGTCTTCACCCCCGCAGAGCGCGCCGCGGTGATGCGGGCGGTGAAGGCGCGCGACACGAAGCCCGAACTCGCCGTGCGCCGTCTCGTGCGTGCGCTGCGCACGGGCTACCGGCTGCACGCGAAGGATCTGCCGGGGCGGCCCGACGTCGTCTTCCGCCGCGCGCGGCGCGCGATCTTCGTCCACGGCTGTTTCTGGCACGGGCACGACTGCGCCCGCGGCGCCCGCGCCCCCGCCACCAACGCCGCCTACTGGCGCGCCAAGATCGACCGCAACCGCGCCCGGGACGCCGATGCGCTCACGGCGCTCACCGCCGCCGGCTGGTCGGTGCATGTGGTCTGGGAATGCGCGTTGCGCGATCCCGCGGCGGCCTCGGCGGCGCTGGCGGCCTTTCTCTCCGACTGAACTGGCGCGCCATCGGGCGCGGCGCCGAACATCAGCGCCTCGAGCGCGCCATCCGCCCCTGCGCCCTGGAGACTGTCCCCTGCCGCCGCGCCCCGGCGGGGCCTGCTGTCGGCGGCGAGCAGCCGCACGATGGCCCACGCCCCTGTGCTCAACACCCGCATCGCCATCTCCTAGTTGCGAATAACTCGCAATTGCATTTGAGACTCGTTTGCAGGTCGGGTCAAGCGCCGGCGCTATCGCTGCGGCAGCAGTGAGATTACGGTTCGGCCAGAATACAGGCAGGCCAGAGAATCAGCAGGGAGGCGGCCATGTTCGTGGGTCACTACGGCCCCGCGTTCGCGGTGAAGGCTTGGAAGCGGCCCCCTTCCCTCGGCGCGGCGTTCCTGGCGGTGCAGCTGGTGGACGTGGCCTGGGCCGCCTTCATCCTGACCGGCATCGAGCGCGGGCGCATCGAGCCGGGCTTCCTGGCCATGTCGGACCTGCGCCTCGAGCACATGCCCTACACCCACAGCCTGCCCGGCGCGCTCGCCTTCGCGGCGGCGGGGGCGCTGGTCTATCGCCTGCTGGACCGGCGCGGCGGCTGGCCGGCGGCGCTGCTCATCGGGGCGTGCGTATTCTCGCACTGGGCGCTCGACCTGCTCGTCCACGCGCCCGATCTCGAACTCTGGATCGGCGGGCCGAAGGTGGGCCTGGGCTGGTGGGACAACCCCGTCCTCGCCATCGCGTCGGAGGCGGTCGTGCTGTTCGGCGGGTTCTTCGTGTACCTGGGCGCCACCACGCCGCTGGGCCCCGAGGGGCGCATCGCGCCGTGGGCGCTGATCGCCGCGTTCGTGGGGCTCTATGCTTTCGACAAGCTAGGCCCCACGCCCGCGGATGTGATCGGTTTTGCGCCGCAGGCGTTGGCCGCCTACTTGGCGATCACCGCACTTGGCTTCCTGCTGGACCGCACCCGCGCCCCGAAGGCGCGGCTGCAGGCCAGACATTAGCGCGCCGGCGCCGGCGGCGAGACTCGCTCCACCGTGACGCCGCGGGCGGCGAACATCGCCTGCACGCTGTCAGGCCCCACCAGGTGGGCGGCGCCGACCGCTACGAAGTCCACGCCGGACCCCGCGAGCTCGGCCGAAAGCGTCTCCACCCAGGCCGCGTTGCGGCGACGCAGCAGCACGTCATAGAGCGCCGGATAGTCACGCCGCATCTCGGCGACCATGTCGTTGGCGAGGGTGGCGTCGTCGCCCACTTCCCACGCCGCTTCCATGCGCGCCAGCAGCGCTGCGCCTTCAGCGACTTCGTCGAGCGAGTCCTGCAGCATCTGCACCTGCACGGCTTCGTCGAAGCCCGCGAAGAAGCGGATCTGCTCGGCCCCCGTCTCGAACCAGCGCATCTTCTTGCCCGCCGCTTCCGCAACGCGATCGACGTTGCGGTCCACGCCGTTGGCCGGATCGTAGCCGGCGCGCATCATCGGCAAGAGCGACAGCGTGAGGCTGGCCAGCCACGGCTTCATCGTCTCCAGCTGCGCCATCGGCAGGCCCATGGACTCGGCGACCTGCTTCAGTTGCTGCGCCCGTTCGGGCGTCAGTTTCGCCGTCAGCTTGTTCGCCGGATCGAGGCCGTACTGCACGACGAGTTGCTGCGCAGCCGCTTCGCTCGCGGGATTGATTTCAAGTTCGGTCCACACCTCGCTGGCCTCCTGCAGCGCGCGCTCGGCGACGGGCCCGCTCCACGGCGCGCCCTTCTTGCGCAGGTGGATGGTGCCGTAGAGGTAGATGGTGGAGTCCGCATCGCGCACGGCCCACACCGCGGGTTGCGGCGGACCGGCCACGGCGGGCGCAGCTGCGGCGGTCATGGGCGCAGCGTTGGTGGACGCGGGCGTTGCAGCGCAGGCGCCGGCGAACAGCATGGCGGCGACCATGGCCGACACGGCGGCAGCCTTCCTGGAAACGGGCATTGGGTTCTCCTTGTAGATTGAAAGCGTTCAGACGATGCCTTCGGCGCGGTCGCGGATGGACACGTAGGCCTGGGCGAATGCGAGGATCAGCGGTGCTGCAGCCAAGGCGTCGCTGCGGGTGGCGGCGGCGGCGCCGCGAAACCCGCCGGCCTCCATGGCGAGATCGAACAGCATGGCTTTCTCACCGTCGGTCAGGCGCAGTCTGGCGACCGGCGCGATGTCGACTTCGTCCCTCATGGCGGCAGTCCCGCTCAGGTCGCGGCGGCCGGCCGGCTCGCCCGCGCCGCGACGCATTTCCGATCCTGTGCGCATGGGACCGCTCCGTTTCGGCGCGACGGCGCCATGTTGCAAAAGCATTGCGGCCCTCCTCAGGTCTTGCGGAGCCAGTAGACGACCCACCAGCCGAAATAGCCGAGCGTCAGCGCGAGGATGCTGGCGACGACGCCGCCCAGGAACTCGCCGCCGGGTTCGCCGTAGAGGCGCGACAGGGGCGCCGTGAGCGCCTCCACATCGACGACCTGCGAGAGCGCCGGCCACGCCACGAGGAGAAACAGCAGAAGCGTGAGGCCGACGGAGCCGCCCCAGTACCAGGCGATGTAGTGCGCACGCTGGGCCAGCTCGTCGATGCCGCGCATGTAGGCGGCGCTGACCGCGATGGCGAACGCCGTGAGCAGCAGGCATCCGCCGATTACGATCCACGGCGATTCCGTGGCGAAACGTGCGAGCCAGGCTTCGTCGACGAGGCCGACGGCGATCCCCAAGGCGAAGAGCGCGATCAGGCCGCCGTACATCACCAGCTGGGGCCGGGAGCGCGGTTGTGATTTGGTTTGCTGCATGACCACCTCCTTCACTCCGCCGCCCGGGCGACGTCTTCGTCCTGGAAGATCTGCTCGATCGACATCGCAAAGAGGCGTGCGATCTTGAAGGCCAGCGGCAGCGACGGATCGTATTTGCCGACCTCGATGGCGTTGATGGTCTGGCGCGAGACGCCGAGATGATCGGCGAGATCGGCCTGGCTCCAGGCGCGTTCGGCGCGGAGCACGCGAAGCTTGTTCTTCATGCGCCCACCACCAGTCTGCGGGCCGGCGCCATGGTGGTCTGGGCGGAGACGATCGTCGCGGCGATGTTCTGCAGGACCACGAGGCCCACCACGGCGCCGTAGGCGGTCAGCGCCGGCGCCAGCGAGAGGCTCTCAAGCACCGCCCAGATCATGCATCCGAACCACGCAGCGAAGCCGGACCAGGCGTACGCCTCCACGGTGGCGCGCCGCTGCATTTCGTCGAACCGCCGCCACAGGCTCCACGAGCCCCACGCAAAGGCCAGCGCGCCGGCGGCCACCGCCCCGGTCACGCCGAGGCGCACCCCGGCGGCCTCCACGTCGAGCTGGTTGGCCACCGCAAAGGCGCCCACGAACACGCCCTGTCCGAGCAGGCCCACCGCGGAGAAGGCGAACGTCGCCCGGTCGCGCCGCCGCACCTCCGTGCATTCGGGATCGGCCTCCTCCAGCGATACCGCGCGCGCCGCCGGCGTGCCGATGGCGGCGATCGCCAGCATCAGCGCGCCGCTGAACAGGCTGTAGCCCGACAGCGCCCATGCCACGATGTCGATGTCGCCCGCCTCGCCGAGCGGCCCGGTGAGCCGCTCCATGGCGGGCTCTACGCCGACGAAGAGGTCGAGGCAGACGGCCGTGAAGAACCCGATGACCACGCCGGTCAGCGCATAGACGGTGGATCGCACCAGCGGGCTGCGGCCGCGGGCCAGCGCCTGCATCGCGGGCCAGGCGGCCAGCGCCAGCAGAATGGGGGCCACGTGCAGCACAAGCCCCGCCGCGCCCTCCGGCGCGCCCGCCGCGGTCAGGCCGTCGATCGTCCGGGGATTGGGCGCGCCGGTGACCGAAAGGGCGGCCATGGCGGCCGCCAGCGTCGCCAGGCGCAGGATGCGGCTGGGTCTGCCACCGGCCGGCGGGGGGGAGGACGTTAGGGCAGTCATCGTGGTCTCCAGCGAAAGAGCGGGCCACCATGACAAGCAGCACCGACTAAAAGACAAGGACATCATACATGCGCTAACCGCCATGTCAAGCACCCCATACTTTTAGTCAAGCGCACCCGTCGCCAGTTCTCCCCCTTTGAGCGCCCCGCCCGCGGGCGTAGAAGCGGCGATGCTTTCCTCAATGCCCGCGGCGGTGCTGGCGGCCGTCGGCGTCCTGCTGCTGTCGGCCATGGACGCCGCGATCAAGCACATCTCCGTCAGCCATGGCCTGCCGGCGATCCTGTTCGGGCGCTACCTGTTCGGGTCGGCCGCGGCGGCGCTGATCTGGAACCATGCGGGCCGGCCCGCGATCACGCTGGAGATGGTGCGGGCCCATGCGCTGCGCGGCGTTCTCATCGTGGTGGTGGCGGGCGCGTTCTTCTACGGGCTGAGCGTGCTGGCGCTGGCGGAGGCCATCACCATCGCATTCGTGGCGCCGCTGCTGATCCCGTTCTTTGCGTGGGCCATCGTGGGGGAACGTCCGCGCGCCGTCAGCATCGCGGCGGGTGTCGTTGGCTTCGCCGGCGCGATCATCGCCATGCAGGGGGCGCCGCCGGAGACGGCGCAATCGCGCGAGCATACGCAGGGCGTCATCGCCGTGCTCGTCTCCGCCGCCGCCTATGCGTGGGCCATCGCGTTGCTGCGCACCCGCGCCGACCGGGACGGCGCGCCCAGCGTGGGCCTGCTGCAGACGGCGATCCCGTGCGCCATCGTGGCGGGGCCCGCCATCGCGCTCTCGCCCATGCCGCCGCTGGCGGACCTGCCGTGGTTTGCGCTGATGGGCGCACTGGGCGCCGGCGGCTGGTACCTGCTGATCCTCGCCTATGCACGCGCGGAGGCGCAGAAGCTCGCCCCCATCGAGTTCACGGGGCTGATCTGGGCGACGGCGTTCGGCTTCGTCTTCTTCGCCGAAACGCCGCGCCCGCCGGTGTTTGCGGGCGCGGCGCTGATCATCGGCGCGTGCCTGTTTGCGGAATGGCGCCAGCGGCGCGCGCCTACGCCGCCCGCCGCTCCGCGCCGCCGTTGAACAGGAAATCGTTGCCGTCGAAGCTGACGCGCACGGTCTCGCCGTCCCTGACGCGGCCCTCCAGGATGAGCCGCGCGAGCGGGTCCTGCACCTCGCGCTGGATCACGCGCTTCAGCGGGCGTGCGCCGTAGGCGGGATCGTAGCCGAGCGCCGCGAGGCGCGCGCGGGCGCGCTCGTCGAGATCGAGCGTGATGTTGCGGTCGGCCAGAAGTTTTTCGAGCCGCTTCAGCTGGATCGACACGATCTGGGCCATCTGGGACTTCTGCAACCGGCGGAAGAGAATGATCTCGTCGATGCGGTTGAGGAATTCCGGGCGGAAGCGCGCGCGCACTTCCTCCATGACGAGATCGCGCACCGCGTCCACGTCCTGGCCCTCCGGCTGCTCCACCAGATACTGCGCGCCGGCGTTGGACGTCATGATCAGGATCACGTTCTTGAAATCCACCGTGCGGCCCTGCCCGTCGGTGAGGCGCCCGTCGTCGAGCACCTGCAGCAGCACGTTGAACACGTCCGGGTGCGCCTTCTCGATCTCGTCGAACAGCACGACCTGATACGGCCGCCGGCGCACGCTTTCGGTGAGCGCGCCGCCCTCTTCGTACCCCACGTAACCGGGCGGCGCCCCGATCAGCCGCGAGACGGAGTGCTTCTCCATATACTCGCTCATGTCGATGCGCGTCATCGCGCCGTCGTCGTCGAACAGGAAGGACGCCAGCGCCTTGGTGAGTTCGGTCTTGCCGACGCCCGTGGGGCCGAGGAACATGAAGGAGCCGATGGGGCGGTGCGGATCCTGCAGGCCCGCACGCGCGCGCCGCACCGCATCGGCCACCGCCCGCAGCGCTTCCTCCTGACCGATCACGCGCGCGCGCAGCGCATCTTCCATGGCCAGCAGCTTGGCGCGCTCGCCTTCCAGCATCTTCTCCACGGGCACGCCGGTCCAGCGCGACACCACGGCGGCGATGGCTTCCGCGTCCACCACCTCCTTCATCAGCCCCGCCCCCTCGCCGTCGCCGACGGGCACTTCCGCCGCCGCGATCTGCTTTTCGAGTTCGGGGATGCGGACGTACTTGATCTCGCCGGCGCGGGCGAAATCGCCGCGGCGCTGCGCGTCGGCGAACTCCGCGTGCAGGCGGTCGAGCTCCTCCTTGGCGCGGGTGGCGCCGGCGAGCTTGTTCTTCTCGGCGCTCCACGCGGTGGTGATCTCCGCCGAGCGGGCTTCGAGCGTGCGGATCTCCGTAGCGAGCTTGTCGAGCCTTTCGCGGGATGCGGCGTCCATTTCCTTCTTCAGCGCCTCGGACTCGATCTTCAGCTGCATGATGCGCCGGTCGATCTCGTCGAGTTCCTCGGGCTTGGAATCCACCTGCATGCGCAGGCGCGAGCCCGCCTCGTCCATCAGGTCGATGGCCTTGTCCGGCAGGAAGCGGTCCGTGATGTAGCGGTTCGACAACTGCGCGGCGGCGACGATAGCCGCATCCGAGATGCGCACGCCGTGGTGGACCTCGTACTACTCCTTCAGGCCGCGCAGGATGGAGATGGTGTCCTCCACCGTGGGTTCGCCGATGAACACGGGCTGGAAGCGGCGCGCCAGCGCTGCATCTTTTTCGACGTGCTTGCGGTATTCATCGAGGGTCGTGGCGCCAACGCAATGCAGTTCGCCGCGCGCCAACGCCGGCTTGAGCAGATTGGACGCATCCATCGCGCCTTCGGATTTGCCGGCGCCCACGAGGGTGTGCATCTCGTCGATGAACAGGATGATGCCGCCCTCGGCCGCGGTGACTTCCGACAGCACGGCCTTGAGCCGCTCCTCGAACTCGCCGCGATACTTCGCGCCGGCGATGAGCGACCCCATGTCGAGCGCCATCAGCTTCTTCTGCTTCAGGCTTTCGGGCACGTCGCCGTTGATGATGCGCAGGGCGAGGCCTTCGGCGATGGCGGTCTTGCCCACGCCCGGCTCGCCGATCAGCACGGGATTGTTCTTGGTGCGGCGGCTCAGCACCTGGATGGTGCGCCGGATTTCCTCGTCG
>JAIYAO010000141.1 GCA_027488965.1 Alphaproteobacteria bacterium | reverse complement strand
TTGTCGGAGCCGGCCTCCGCCAGCAGCGCATCGATCTTGTCGACGATGTTGCGCGCCTGCGCGCGCACATCCTTGCCCGCCGGTTCGTCGGCCACGACGCCCGCGAGATAGACGGTGTGACCGTGGACGACCGCCTGGCTCATGCGCGGGCCGGTCTGGAAACGGGTGATGGACATGGGCGGCTCCTGAACTGGTGAGCGGTGGTCTAGCGTGTCCGGCGCCGGGCGTCAGCAGGGACGGGGCTGCCGGGTGGACCTTTGCGGCCATTGCGGTGTTTGCTGGCGGAGAACGAACTGCGCCGCGGAGCGTCCATGTCCTTCCAGGCCTACCTCGACAACATCCAGGCCAAGACCGGCAAGACCCCCGCCGACTTCAAGGCGCTCGCCGCCGCGAAGGGGTTCACCGAGAAGGGCAAGCTCAAACCCGGCGTGAAGGCGGGGGACATCGTGGCCTGGCTGAAGGCGGATTTCGCCCTCGGCCACGGGCACGCGATGGCGATCTACGCGTTGCTCAAGGGAAAAGCCAACTAGAGGAGGCGAGGTCATGGCGTACGTGGACGGGTTCGTGCTCGCGGTGCCGAAGGCCAACCGCGAAGCCTATCGCCAACTCGCGGAAATGGCGGCGGTGGTGTTCAGGGAGCATGGCGCGCTGCGTGTCGTGGAGACATGGGGCGAAGATGTCCCGGCAGGCGTGTTGACCTCATTCCCGAAAGCCGTGCTGACGACCGACGAGGAGGACGTGGTCTTCTCCTGGATCGAATGGCCCTCGCGCGCCGCGCGCGATGAGGGACAGGCGAAAGTGATGGCCGATCCGCGCATGCAGGCGCCGCCGTGTGCGGCGGTGTTCGACAGCAAGCGCATGATCTTCGGCGGCTTTGAAACGCTGGTCGACGCCTGAAGGACTTCAGACTTCCCCGCGCAACCGCTGCAGGAGCGGGCGGTCGCGGGGGCTAAGCTGGCCCGCGGCGTCGAGGTCCTCGAAGATCGCGATGGCCTTGTGGCGATGGTCGGTGTGGTCGGCTTCGCCCAGCGTGGCGATCAGCGCATGCACCACCGCCTGGAAGCGCCGGGCCCTCGGGTCTGCGGGCTGGGCGGCGCGCAGCGTCTCGGCGATGCGCAATTCCTGCTCCCAGGCGGAGCGGGCGCCGCGCGCATCCCCCGCCGCGTGCGCAGCCATGCCCAGCCGTTCGAGGCACACGCCCAGATCGCGCTTCAGCGTCAGGTCGCCCGAGTTGCGCCGGGCAAGATCCATCCGCACCGAAAGGCTGGCCTCGAAGTGGCGGCGCGCGCGCGCGGTGTCGCCGGCGGCCAGCGCCACATCGCCCAGCTTGGTGTCGGAGACGGCGAGATCGCGCGTCCACGGTCCGGGCTCGGCCTCCTGCGCGGCGAACCGTGCGCGGATCTCATGCGCGTCGGCGAAGTAGCCGCTGGCGATGACCGGCTCGCCCATGCGCATGGCCACGTCGCCGCAGCGATCCCGGGCGATGGCGGCCTCGCGGGCCCAGAAGGCGCTGTTGGGTTCGCGGAACAGCCATCCGCCCACGATGGCGGCGGTTTCCATGAAGGCCTCCCGCGCCGACTCCAGCTTGTTTTCCGCCGCCGCCGTCTCGCCCATGCGCGCCCAGAGGCCGGCCAGTTCGCGGGCGGGATCGGGGTCGTCGGGCCGGCGCTTCGCCAGCCGGTCCACCACGCCCACGCCCTGGAAGTAGCAGGCCCGCGCCACGGCGAAATCGTTGGCCGCGCGGGCGGCGTCGCCCAGCTTGCGCCAGGAGATGGCGAGGTCCCGCGCCCAGTCCACGTTGCCGGCGTCGCGCACCGCCAGCTGCGTGCGGACCGCAAGGCCACGCTCGTAGGCGGCGCGGGCGGCGGCGATGTCGCCCTCCGCGCGCGCAAGGTCGCCGAGCTTGGCCCAGCTCGATCCCAGATCGCGCGCCCAGTCGGCGTTCAGCGTGTCGCGGGCGATCAGCGTTTCCATGAGGCGGCGCTTTTCCTCGAAGTGCACGCGCGCCCGCGCCAGGTCGCCGATGGCGAGCGCGAGGTCGCCCAGCCGCTCGTGGCCCACGCCCACGTCCGCCTGCAGCTGGCCGTTTTCGGGGGTGGACGTCGCCAGCGCCACGCTGATGGCGAGGCTCTGCTCGTAGCCCTCCCGGGCCGCCGGCAGGTCGCCCTTCATGGCCGCCACGTCCGCCAGCCGGCCCCAGCCGAGCGCGAGGTTGCGCAGCACTTCCGGGTCGTCGCCGCCCTCGGCCTGCAATTCCTCCTGCACCGTCTTGAAGGCCAGGAACGCTTCGCGCGCCTCCTCGAGGCGTCCCGCCCGCAGGGCGAGATCGCCAAGGTCATGGGCCGCCACCGCCCGCTCCCGCGGCGTGCGCGCGCAGCGGAAGCCGCGCACGGCGATATCCCACGCGGTCGAGTTATCCCCGCTGGCGGACACAAGCCGGGCCAGCCCGAGGTGGGCGGCGAAGTGATCGGGGTCCAGCGCCACAGCGCGTTCGTAGGCGGCGATGGCCTTTTCGGCGTCGAAGGCGCGGGCGATGGCGCCGGCGCGGCGCGCCGCCTCCGCCGCATCCGGCCCGACGCCCTGCTGCGCGCGGTCCATCAGCGCCTCGTAGGCGCGCCGGGCTTCCTCGAGGCTCATGGGGGCGGTGGTGGTCATGGGCACGTCAGACACGCGATTGGGGAATATGGCGAGACCCTAGACCGATCCGGTCCCCGGGCGCGAGGCCCGTGGGCGGTGGTTTGTGCGCGCGATCCCCGCGGCGTCGCAACGGTCCGGCTGGGTCGTCACAATCGGTCATAGTGATTGTGTTGAGCGGCGGACAGCCGGGCCGTATCGCACCCTCACGGGGCAGGCTGTTCCGTCCGGGCGGGAACCGGGGCAGCCAGAGTGAAGGTCATACAATCGTGGATCGGCAGCATACGATTTCCCGGTCAGCGGTGTGCGCCGGCGTAGGGGTCCACCTCGGCGCCCGTGCGCGGATGACCGTGCGCCCCGCGCCGGTGGATACGGGCGTGGTGTTCGTCCGCGCCGACGAGCTGGATCGCGACGCGTCCATCCCGGCCATCGCGGACCTCGTGGCCACCACCAATCTCGGCACCACCCTGCGCAACGCCGCGGGCGTGGAGGTCGCCACCGTGGAGCACTTCCTGGCCGCCTGCGCGGGCCTGGAGATCGACAATCTCATCGTTGAGGTGGACGGCCCGGAGCTGCCCATCCTCGATGGGTCGTCCGCGCCGTTCGTGCAGCTGCTGATGAACGCCGGCCTGAAGGCGCAGGGCGCCCACCGCCGCCAGATCGAGATCCTTTCCCCCGTCGAGGTCGCCATGGGCGCCAAGACGGCGCGGCTGGAGCCGGCCGAGCGGGCCGAGTTCGACGTCACCATCCGCTACGCCGACGCCCCCATCGGCGTGCAGCACCTGCGCTATTTCCCAAGCCGCGCGGCGTTCCTGGGCGAGATCGCCGAGGCGCGCACCTATGGGTTCCTCAAGGACGTGGAGCAGCTCCACGCCGTCGGCCGGGGCCTCGGCGCCTCCTACGACAACACCGTGGTGATCGACGGCGGCCGCGTCATGAACGGCGAGGGCCTGCGCTTTGCGGACGAATTCGTGCGCCACAAGATCCTCGACGCGATCGGGGACCTGGCGCTGGCCGGCGCCCCGATCCTCGGCCGCTACGTGGCCGACCAGCCGGGCCACGCCCTCAACGCCCGCCTCGTGCGGGCGCTGCTGGACGCCCCCCACGCCTGGCGCTGGACCGAGGCCCGCGCCGCGGCCATGGCGGCCGTCGGCTGACGCAGCGCTTTGCGGAGCGCGGCGGCTCATTGTATGCAGCGGTTCGCTGAGGGTGCGTCCGCCGCTTTGCGGTCGCAAATGCCCCCCAAGACATCCCAAGGGGATACCCGCTAGAGGTCGCCGCATGACACGCACGCTTCGCTTCGCCCGCGCCGTTTCGGCGGTCGTTCTCGCCGCCGGCCTCTCGGCCTGCATGGGCGGCCAAGCCACCGAACGGCTCCAGTACCAGGAACAGCCGGTGGAGCAGCTGTACAACAGCGCCGCCGACCTGCTCGACCAGCGCCGCTGGACCGAGGCCGCCACCGCCTTCGAGGAGGTGGAGCGCCAGCACCCGTACTCCTCGTGGGCCCGCCGCTCGATGTTGATGACGGCCTACGCCAAGTACCAGTCCAACCAGTACGACGAGGCCATGGAGGCCGCGCGCCGCTTCGTGGCGTTGCACCCCGGCAACGAGGGCGCGCCCTACGCCTACTACCTGGTGGCCATCTGCCAGTTCGAGCAGATCATGGACGTCGGCCGCGACCAGCGCACCACCGAGGAAAGCCTCACGGCCCTGCAGGAAGTGGTGCGCCGTTATCCGCAGTCGGACTACGCCCGCGACGCCCGCCTGAAGATCGACATGACCTACGACCAGCTCGCCGGCAAGGAGATGGAGGTGGGCCGCTTCTACCTGAAGCGCGAACAGCACCTGGCGGCCATCAACCGCTTCAAGAAGGTGATCGACGATCCCAACTTCCAGAAGACCACCCACACCCCGGAAGCGCTGCACCGCCTCGTGGAATCCTATCTGTCCGTCGGCATGACGGAGGAGGCCCAGCGCATGGCCGCCGTGCTCAGCTACAACTATCCCGGCGACGAATGGTACGGCCGCACCTATGCCCTTATGGGCGGCAAGGGCGTGTCTGTGGTCGATGAGCCGGAAGCGCGCCGCCGCGGCTGGCTCTCGCGCACCGTGGGGCGGATTTTCTAGGGACGGCGGTGTGCGTAGGGTGCATTAGGCCAAAGGCCGTAATGCACCGTCTCCTGCGCAGCGATGGTGCATGACGCGCTTCGCGCTGATGCACCCTACGTGGGATCGAGCGATGTCCTCACTCCGCAAACACCCCGTCGACGCCCTCACCGAAGCTGAATCTGAAGCCGAACTCGCCGCTCTTGCGGAAGAAATCGCCGCGCACGACGCGCGCTACTACCAGAAGGACGCGCCCACCGTTTCGGACGCTGCGTATGACGCGCTGCGCGTGCGCAACGCCGCCATCGAGGCGCGCTTTCCCCAGCTGAAGCGCGCCGACAGCCCCACGGACCGCGTGGGCGCAGGGCCGGCGGAAAAGTTCGGCAAGGTGCGCCACGCCGTGGCGATGCTGTCGCTGGACAACGCCTTCGCCGAAGAAGACGTCGCTGCATTCGTGGAGAAGGTGCGCCGCTTCCTCTCGCTGTCCAGCGACGTCGCGATCACCGCCGAGCCGAAGATCGACGGCCTCTCCGCCAGCCTGCGCTACGAGGACGGCGTGTTCGTGCAGGGCGCCACGCGCGGCGACGGGCGCGAGGGCGAGGACGTCACCGCCAACCTGCGCACCATCGCCGACATTCCAGCGAAGCTGAAAGGCAATGCGCCCGCCGTCATCGAGGTGCGCGGGGAAGTGTTCATGGAGAAGGCCGCCTTCGCGGCGATGAACGCGCGCGCGGCGGAAGCCGGCGAACAGACGTACGTCAACCCGCGCAACTCCGCCGCCGGCGCGCTGCGCCAGCTGGATGCGCGGATCACGGCGAAGAAGCCGCTGCGCTTCTTCGCGCATGGCTGGGGCGAGGTGTCGGCGCCGCTGGCGGAGACGCAGGCGGCGTCGATGGCTGCGCTCGCCGCGCTCGGCGTGCCGGTGAATCCCGGCCTCACCGTGTGCGCCACCGCCGCAGACCTGCTCGCCGCCTACAAGGCCATCGGCGCGGGCCGCGCGGCCATGGCGTATGAGATCGACGGCGTCGTCTACAAGGTGGACCGGCTCGACCTGCAGCAGCGCCTGGGCTTCGTCTCGCGCAGCCCGCGCTGGGCCATCGCGCACAAGTTTCCCGCAGAGCAGGCGCAGACGGTGCTGGCCGGCATCGACATCCAGGTGGGCCGCACGGGCGCGCTCACGCCCGTGGCGCGGCTGGAGCCGGTGTTCGTCGGCGGCGTCACCGTGACGAACGCGACGCTGCACAACGGCGACTACATCGCAGGCGTCGGCGCCGACGGCGCGCCGATCCGCGACGGCAAGGACCTGCGCGTGGGCGATACGGTGGTGATCCAGCGCGCGGGCGATGTGATCCCGCAGATCGTCGATGTGGTGCTGGAGCGGCGGCCGAAGGGCGCGCAGAAGTTTGCCTTCCCCACGCTGTGCCCCCGCTGCGGCGCCCACGTGGCGCGCGAGGTGGAGGGCGAGACGGGCGTGGTGGCGCGCTGCACGGGCGGGCTCAACTGCCCCGCGCAGGTGGTGGAGCGGCTCAAGCATTTCGCCTCGCGCCGCGCCATGGACATCGAGGGCCTCGGCGACAAGCAGATCGAGGAGTTCTTCGAGATCGGCCTTGTGAAGGACCCCGCCGACATCTTCCGCCTGAAGGATCACGCCGCGCAGATCGCCGAACGCGAAGGCTACGGCGAGAAGAGCATCACCAACCTGCTGGCCGCCATCGAGGCCCGGCGCGCGCCGGAGCTCGCGCGCTTTCTTTTTGCACTCGGCATCCGCGACATCGGTGAAACGACAGCCGGCGTGCTCGCCCGCGCCTTCGAGACGTGGGACGCGTTCGAGGCCGCGTGTCTGGCGGCGGCGCACGCGCGACCGCGCGCGGCGTGGAAGGCGCTCACGCAGGTGAACGGCGTCGGCGCCGGCGCGCGCGATGCGCTCATGGACAATCTCGATCTGCTGGGCGGCGATCTCTTCGGCGGCCCGCCGAAGATCAAGGGCGTGACGCAGCGCGTGTGGGATGGCCTGTCGGCGGCGTTCGGCGACGGGCCGGCGGTGATCGCCGCCCTGCGCGCTGCAGCCGAAGGCCGGCCCGGCGAGGCGTTCTTCGCGCTGGAGCGCATCGACGGCGTCGGCCCCGTGGCGGCGGAGCGGCTGTGTGATTTCTTCGAGGAAGCGCACAACCGCGACGCGCTCGCGCGGCTGCTCAAAGAGGTCACGCCGCAGGCGCAGGCGCGCGCGGCGTCGTCGAGCCCCGTGGCCGGCCTCACCGTGGTGTTCACCGGCACGCTCGAAAAAATGAGCCGCGACGAAGCCAAGGCGCGCGCCACGGCCCTCGGCGCCAAGGTGTCCGGCTCGGTGTCGAAGAAGACCGACCTCGTGGTGGCCGGCCCGGGCGCGGGGTCGAAGCTGAAAGACGCCGAGACGCACGGCGTGAAAGTGATCGACGAGGACGCCTGGCTCGCGCTGATCGCGGGGGCCGCTTGAGGGTGGATAAGGAGCGGGGACGACCTCGTCCCCGTGCGGTGTTGGCGTCGCACGATTTCCAACAGGGTTACGCGGGCGGGGTCGCCCGCGCTCCGGGCATCGCAGGTCTCGGCGAGCAGGACCGCCGGCGCCCTCGCCGGCCTGCGGTGGTTCCGCCTGCACGACTTTGCCGGCGGGGGCGCCGGCGGTCCTGTTTCGGCGGCG
>JAIYAO010000191.1 GCA_027488965.1 Alphaproteobacteria bacterium | reverse complement strand
TGCCGGATCGCCAGCGCGCGCATCAGCTTTGACTTGCCCGGGGGAAGGCGGACGATGGTGCGCGGATTGAGGGAAGTGTCGCCATGAGCGTCGAGATAAGCCAAGCCGGGCCCGTCGTCACGATCACGATCAATCGGCCGCAGGCCCGCAACGCCGTGGACCCCGCCACCGCCGAAGCATTGGCGGACGCTTTCGCCGCCGCGGAGGGCGACGCCGCGGTGCTGTCCATCGTGCTGACGGGCGCGGGGGGAACCTTCTGCGCCGGCGCCGACCTCAAGGCCGTGGGCGAAGGCGCAAGGTTCGAGCAGCGCACGCGCGGCCCCATGGGGCCTTCGCGGCTGCTGGCCGACCGGGACGCGGCGACGCCGGGCGTGAGCCTGTCGAAGCCGCTCATCGCCGCCGTGGAGGGCCATGCGGTGGCCGGCGGCCTCGAGCTAGCGCTGCTGGCGGACCTGCGGGTGGCGTCCGCGACCGCCGTGTTCGGGGTGTACTGCCGCCGCTGGGGCGTGCCGCTGATCGACGGGGGCACCGTGCGCCTGCCGCGCATCGTGGGCCAGGGCCGGGCGCTGGACATGATCCTCACCGGGCGCGCCGTCGATGCGGAGGAAGCGCTGGCGTGGGGGCTCGCCAACCGGGTCGTTCCCGCGGGCGCGGCGCTGAAGACTGCACAGGCGCTGGCCGCCGACATCGCGCGGTTCCCGCAGGTGTGCCTGCGCGGCGATCGCGCCAGTGCATTCGCCGGCTGGTCGATGGATCTTGACGCGGCGCTGCGCGCGGAAGGCGTTCGGGGCGGTGCGGCGCTCGCGGCCGAGGCGCAGGCGGGCGCGCAGCGCTTCGCCGCCGGCAAGGGCCGCGGCGGGGATTTCGACGCGATCTAGCTGCGCCGCCCCGCGCGCATGGCCGCCGCTTCATCGAGCGCGGCGAGTTCGCGGGCGTTCTCGGCGGCGCGCTCGCGCTCTGCCTGCGTGGCGATGAGCAGCTCGATCTTCTTCAGTTCGATGTAGGCCTCGCGCACGCGCTCGCGGACCTCTTCCTCCTCCCGCGCGAGGCGCGCGTCCTCGCGGGCGAGCCTCTGGCGCTCCTGCGCCACCCGCGGCGCATAGGCGCCGTAGGCCGCCACGCCGGCGAGATCGCGCGCGGCGTCGATCTGCTCGGCCGCCATCTCCGCCAGCAGCGCCTTGTCGCGGTCCGCGAGCATGGCGCGCGCGGCGACAAGACCGGAAAGTCCGGCCTTGGCCTCGTCGATCTGGGCGCGCTGCAGGCGCGCCAGCGTCTCAAGCGCACGGCTCATGGGGCAAGCGCCTCTTCAATCATGGCGAACCCTGTATCGAGACTGCACAGTTCGTCGCGCCCCTGGCTGAGCACGCGCTCCAGCGCCGGCAGCTTCGCGATGGCGCGATCGATCACCGGGTCGGCCCCGGCCTTGTAGGCGCCGATGCGGATGAGTTCCTCCATGTCGGCGTAAGCCGACAAGAGCGTGCGGGCCTCGGCCACCAGCGCATTCTCGCGCGCGTCATGGCACATGGGCATGAGCCGCGAGATGGACTTGAGCACGTTGATCGCCGGGTAGCGGCCGCGCTCGGCGATGCGGCGTTCCATCACGATGTGGCCGTCGAGGATGCCGCGCACCGCGTCCGCCACAGGTTCGTTGTGGTCGTCTCCGTCGACGAGCACCGTGAAGAGGCCGGTGATGGAGCCTGCGCGGCCTTCCGCCCCGGGGCCTGCGCGCTCCAGCAGGCGCGGCAGGTCGGCGAACACGGAGGGCGTGTAGCCCTTGGTGGTGGGCGGCTCGCCCGCAGCGAGCCCGATCTCGCGGCCGGCCATGGCGTAGCGGGTGACGCTGTCGAGCATGAGCAGCACGCTCTTGCCCTCGTCGCGGAAGTGCTCGGCCACGGCGCAAGCCTGTTCGGCGGCGAGGCGGCGGCGTGCGGCGGGCTCATCGGAGGTGGCGACCACGACGACGGCGCGCCGGCGGCCCGCCTCGCCCAGCGTGTCGTCCACGAAATCGCGGACTTCCCTGCCCCGTTCCCCGATCAGGCCGATGACAATCACGTCGGCCGCTGCGCCCCGGGCGAGCATGGACAGGAGCACCGACTTGCCCACGCCGCTGCCGGCGAAGATGCCAAGGCGCTGCCCGCGGCAGACGGCGGCGAAAATGTTGAGCGCGCGGACGCCCATGTCCATGCGTGCGCCGACACGGGCCCGGCCGTGCGCCGGCGGCGGCGCAGCGCGCACGGCCCGCGCGGCCATGCCCTGCGGCAGCGGCCCAGCGCCATCCACCGGATCGCCGAACGCATCGATCACGCGGCCGAGCCACGCGGCGCAGGGCCGCGTCGACAGCCGCGCGCCCTCGAAGCGCACGCGCGCGCCGGGGCGGATGGCCTCCACCGCATCGAACGGCAACAGCAGCGCGCGCCCGTTCTTGAAGCCCACGATCTCGGCGCGCACCTCCGGCGCCCCGGCGATGCGCGCCAGCGTGCCGACCACAAGCGCTTCCGCGGGCCCGCCCGCTTCCACAAGCAGCCCGCTGACGCCCGTGACGCGGCCTTCCAGCCGGCGCACATCGAGCCTGCTCACGTCGGCGGCGATGGATTTGAGCAACGATCCCACGCGCCGGGTTTCGTTCAGAATGATTGAGCGGGCGTTACCGGCCGCATTGCAATGCTGTGAGGACGTCCGGCGCGGCCCCTTCCGTTGCCTTCGTTCGGGCGCCTTGGCGCCACGCATCAACAGGCATTATGCGAAAAATGCGCGACGACTTTGAATCGGCGCCAAAACGAGAACGCTGCGCAGCCCGCCAATCGTTTCGAAATCGTTCTCCGAAAAACGCAATGTCTTCACGAGTAACGGGCCGTTTACCCACATTGCGCCGGCGGAACGAAACCCTTAGCCATGCCGCCCACGGCGCCCACGCACTTACCGCCGTCGACTCTTTACAGGTGTGACGAAGCGATTCACTCCCGGCGTTAACGGTTCGGGAAAGATTTCATCCGAATCTAACGTTAACTTCGAGCGCGGGCTGCGCGAGACTTGCGTACGGGAGCGGGCTAATGCGGGTACTTCTGATCGAGGATGACAGCGCCACGGCGCAGGGCATCGAACTCATGCTGAAGTCGGAAGGCTTCAACATCTACTCGACCGATCTGGGCGAGGAAGGCATCGATCTCGGCAAGCTGTACGACTACGACATCATCCTTCTCGACCTCACCCTGCCCGACATGCACGGCTACGACGTGCTGAAGCAGCTGCGCCTCGCGCGGGTCAACACGCCGATCCTGATCCTCTCGGGCAACGCCGACATCGACGCCAAGGTCCGCGGCCTGGGCTTCGGCGCCGACGACTACATGACCAAGCCCT
>JAIYAO010000031.1 GCA_027488965.1 Alphaproteobacteria bacterium | reverse complement strand
TCCTCCAGCAGGAAGCCCGCGGCCAGCACCTCGCGCTTGACGAGGTCGGCGTCGATGCGGTGCAGGGTGCGGGCCTCGCGGGCGCCGGAGCCGGGTGCGGCGGCGTGGTCGATCACCAGGTAGACGCCGCCGGGCTTCAGCGCGTTGAACACCGCCGCGTTCGTCGCCGTCGCCGCCGCCGCGCCGTAGTAGGCGTGGATGTCATGGTAATTCTGCGCCGTCCAAACCACATCCACCATTATCGACGGACTCATCACGCCGTCCGGGGTTTCCACGGTGACGTTGGCGTAGGTGGGGTTGGCGGCCAGCGCGCGGACGGGGTTGATCTGGTCGGGCGCGTTGGTGGCGGCGGTGGCGGGGACAAGCGCGATCACGCGGCCCCGCGGGCCCACTGTGGTGGACAAAAGCCGCGTGAAGTAGCCGCCGCCGGGCAGCATCTCGGCCACGAACTGGCCGGGCTGGATGCCGGCGAAGGCGAGGATCAGGGCGGGCTTGCGGGCAGCGTCCCGGGCGGTGTCCTCGGGCGGGCGGCCGGCGTCGAGCACGGCGGCGGCGATGGCGCCCTCGGCGCTGGTGTCCGGCAGGGCGGGCGGCGGCGTGGCGCAGGCGGCGAGGGCGAAGCCCAGAAGGGCAAGGATCGATACGCGCATCACGCAGCCTCCCGTCCGGGCGTCTGCTTGGCGCCCGTCACCCTGCGTTATGCCACGTCAGCGGCTGTACGGGTAGCAGCGCTCGGGATCGAGCTTGAGGCCCAGATGCGCGCCCAGCGCTGCGATGGCGTCGGCGTGGGCGAGATAGGGGTTGGCGTTGTCGGGCCCTACGATGATGGCGTGGAAGGCGCGCCCGTCGGCGCCGACGGCGGGCAGCATGGCGGTGGCGAGCCCCGTGCCCTCGCCGTCCCGAAGGGTCAGGAAGCGCGGCATGGTCCGCTTGATGTGCGCCTTCAGGTTGATGTCGCGCTCGATGGCCGGGGCGGAGGGCGGCGGTGCGTAGCGCGCCACCGCTTCCTCCCGCGCCCGACGATAGTACTTCGCCACGGCGTGGCCCATCAGGGCGGACTCGGCATCGGCCTCCGCCTCGGTATCCATGCCGAACCACGTCTTGCCCCCGGGGGCGTCGCAGATGAAATGCATGGGACCAGTCTAGTGCGCGATCGTCGCGCGCGCTGCGGAAAAATGCAGATCACGCCGAACGCGGCGCCCGCAACGCCCCGCCGGCGAGCAGCGCCACCAGCACCGGGGCCACGATGAGCGTATTCGATATGGCGTTGAGCGGTATGCCGGTCAGCACCGACAGCGCGCTGTCGACCAGGTACCAGACGACGATGGCGACGGCGAAATCCCGCCAGACCGGCGCGGCGCCCGCCGGGGCCGCCCGCGTCAGGGCCAGCATTGTCAGCGCCCAGCCGATCATCACCGCCCCCAGGATGGCGACGGTGGAGCGGAGCACCGGCTCCGCAAGACTTTGCGCGCCGTCGATGGGCCACACGACGACGTCGTAGAACAGCACCACGCCCGCCTCCGTCGCGGGGAAGGCCCCGGCCGCGAACAGGACGCCGGCGCCGAGGATCGCCCAGCACCACACCGTCACCCACGATCTCCAGAACCCGCTCATGTCATGCTCCCGAACCTTGCTGCGCCACGAGGGTGGCGGCGGGAGGGAAGCGCCGCAATTACCCCGCACGTCATGGACGATGGGGTGCGGGGGCGGGATAGTGGCGCATGGCCCTCCACGATCTCCACGCCCCGCCCGTCGATGTCGCCTTCGCGGACGCCCTGCGTCACTGGCGGCGCACCAAGCACATGAGCCAGCTGGAGCTGGCGCTCTGCAGCGGCGTGTCGGCCCGGCACGTGTCCTTCCTGGAGACCGGCCGCGCGCGGCCCAGCCGGGAGATGGTGCTGCAACTGGCCGACGCTCTGATGATCCCGCACGGCGCGCGCAACGCCTTCCTGTCTGCGGCGGGCTTCGCCGCGCTCTACCCGCAGACGCCGCTGGAGTCTGCGGCGCTCGCGCCGCTGCGATCGGCGCTGGCTTCGCTGATGCGCAGGCAGTCGCCGGACCCGGCCATCCTGCTCGACCGCCACTGGACCATCCGCGACACGAACCCCACGGCGCGCGCGCTGCTGGCGCCGCTGCACGAGGGCGCAGGCGAGATGAACGTCATCCGCATGATGGCGACGAGCCCGCTGGCGCCGGTTTTCGTCGTGAACCTGGGCGAGGTGCTGCTGGAGTTGCTGGGCCGGATCCGGCTGGAATGTGCGGATGCGGGTGACGATCCCGTGCTTGCAGGGCTGCGCCGGGACCTCGAGGGCGCGCTTGTGCGCCATCCGCCGCCGAAGGCCACGGCGCCGCGGCGCCCGCTGGTGCCCACGGTCCTGCGGTTCGGCGACGGCGAATTACGCTTCGTGTCGTCGGTGGTGCAGTTCGGCACCAGCGAGGACATCACCGTGCGCGACCTGCGACTCGAACTGCTGTTCTCCGTCGACGACGCCACCCGTGCCGCCATGGCCGCGCTGACGGACGCTCTACCGCCGACGCCGCCCTAGCAGGGCACACGCCGCTCCACGCGGACGTACTGGCCGGCGTAGGGATCCCAGACCCGTTCGCGCACCACGCAGACGGGCGGGCCGGCGCGGTAGGCCGGACCGCCGTAGTAGGCGGGCGGGGGCGCGTAGTAGCCACGCGGCGGCGGCGGCTCGTAATAGCGCTGCGGCGAGGGCTGGTTTGCGATGGCGGCGCCCAGCACCGCGCCGAGTGCAAGGCCCACGACGCCCGCGGCGAGCGCATCGTCGTCGTCATCATGGCGGCGGTGACCCCGGTCATAGCCGCGGCCGCCATAGTAGCCGCGATCATCGTAGCCGCGGTCACGGTAGCCGCCGCGATGGTCGCGCGCTTCCGCCACGGCGGGCATCAGCGCCATCATGGCGACGACCACCGCGGACAGGACGACGGAACGGGTGCGGATCATGGGCGCCTCGAACAACTGTGAAAGATAGTGGCGACGGTGCGGCTGAACGGGTGGTGAATGGCCGGTTCAGACAGGGCCATTGGTACGCTCACCGCACCGTGAACACCGGCATCGCCGGATACCCCGCGGCGGCCGGCGCCATGAGCGACCAGCGGTGAAAGTGCACGCAGGCCGGGGCGTCGAACTGGAGCGCCTTCGTGGCCAGGTTCAGCCAGACGTAGTTCTCGTCCCGCGGCACCGAGAGCAGCCATGCGTCCTGATGGTAGCCCAGCGCGCGTGCGTCCGGCATGGCCTGGGCGGGCGTGTACTCGAACATGTCCGGCACGAAGGCCACCGTGCCCGTCAGGTCCCAGAAATAGTCCTCCAGGACGTGAGGACTCACCTGCGCGGATTCCCCCACGGCCGGCACGATGAGACAGCGCGCCTCCCCGCCGTCGCGCTTGAACGGCACGAACAGCGTCGATTGCCCGCCCCGGCGCCGGATTAACAGGCTGCCGTCTGCGGCCTGCGTGCCGCGTATCACCCTTCCGATCACTTTTGTCCCCCGTCGTCGTGTCCCGAGGGGGATGGCTTAGCAAACCGGCGGGCGGTTCGGCGAGTGACGGTTTGGAATGGCCGGCCCGGCTTGCACGAACGGGGCGCGCGTGCTTCCCGTTCGGTCAGGAACCTCCGCGAGAGGGGCGCCCGGGGAGCATGATGACAGCAGCAGATGTAGCCAGCGGCGACGCCGGGGATGGCGAGACCTCCCCGAAGAAACTGCGCCTTGTGGTGGCCGCCTCGGCCGCCGGCACCATCTTCGAGTGGTACGACTTCTTCATCTACGGGGCGCTCGCCTCGATCATGGCGAAGCAGTTCTTCGCCAACCTGCCGGACGCGCAGGCGCTGATCTTCTCGCTGCTGACGTTCTCGGTGGGGCTCATCGTGCGCCCGCTCGGGGCGCTGGTGTTCGGCAAGATGGGCGACAGCCATGGCCGCAAGGGCGCCTTCCTCGTCACCATCGTCATCATGGGCGCGGCCACGGTGGCCATCGGGCTGTTGCCGACTGCGGCGCAGATCGGGCCGATGGCGGCGGTGCTGCTGATCACCTGCCGGATCCTGCAGGGCTTCGCGCTGGGCGGGGAATACGGCGGGGCGGCCATCTATGTGAGCGAACACGCCCCGCGCAACGGCCGCGGCGCCGCCACGGCCGCGATCCAGGCGTCCGCCGCCATGGGGCTGGTGGGGGCGCTGGGCGTGATCCTGGCCACCCGCGCCATCGTGGGGGAGGCGGCGTTCCAGGACTGGGGCTGGCGGATTCCGTTCCTGCTTTCGGCGGTGCTGCTGGCCATCTCCATCTGGATCCGGATGCAGCTGCAGGAAAGCCCGGCGTTCCAGAAGCTGAAGGCCGAAGGCAAGACCTCCAAGCGCAGCTTCGCGGAAAGCTTCGGCGAATGGCGCAACCTCAAGATCGTGCTGCTGGCATTGTTCGGGCTGATGATGGCGCAGGGCGTGGGCTGGTACACGGCCAACTTCTATTCGCAGATCTTTCTCGAACGGATTTTGCGCGTGGACCAGAAGACCGTGAACACCGTGATGATCGTCGTGGTGCTGATCTCGGCGCCACTCTACGTGTTCTTCGCGTGGCTGTCGGACAAGGTGGGGCGCAAGCCCGTGATGCTGTTCGGCATGGCGCTGCTGGTGGTGTTCTACTTTCCTGGCTTCCAGCTGATGACGAAGGCCGCCAATCCCGCGCTGGCGGCGGCGGGGGCGAATGCGCCGGTGACGGTGGTGGCCGATCCCGCCGACTGCAGCTTCATGCTCGATCTCACCGGCGGCGCGCGCCAGTTCGCCACCACCTGCGACATCGCGCGGGGCGCGCTCTCCGATGCAGGGGTGAACTACACCATGGTGGATGCGCCTGCGGGCACGATCGCCACCGTGAAGGTGCAGGACCGGACGGTGGAGAGCATCAACGCCGAGGGGCTGCCCATCGCCGCCGCGAAGGCTGCGCGCGCCGCGTTCGCCAAGCAGCTGCAGCCTGCGCTCACCGCTGCGGGCTATCCCGCCAGCGCCGATCCTGCGGCCATCAACTTCCCGCTGCTGATCGGTGCGCTGCTGGTGTTCATCGTCGCCACCACGGCGCTCTACGGCCCGCAGGCGGCGGCGCTGGTGGAGCTGTTTCCCACGCGCATCCGCTACACGGCGTTCTCTCTGCCCTACAACGTGGGCACCGGCTGGTTCGGGGGGCTCGCGCCCGTCACCGCGCTCGCCATCGTCACCGCCACGGGCGACATCTACGCAGGGCTCTGGTTCCCGCTCGTGGTGACGGCCATCGCGGCGACGATCTTCCTGTTCTTCTGGCCCGAGACGAAGGACCGCGACATCCACGCCACATGACGTGCGCTTGCGCAGCGATGCGGCGTTGGGCCCCGTTTCGTGCGCAATCGTGTGCGTTAACCATCTTTGCGGCTCCGGATGCCCCATCCGGCGTCGTCCCGGCGTTGTGCCTTCGCCCCCTGGGATGGTAGGGGACGGGTTCTCTTGCGCGGAAACCTCATGATCGCCTTTGTTGCGGCTGCCTCACCGGGTCTGTTCCGGCCCATCACGCGCCAGGCGGAAGAGGCGTTCTGGGCCTATCCGCACATCTTCATGGCGTTCATGTCCGTGGGGCTGGCGGCGCTGGTCATCTCGGTGTTCTGGGTGCTTCGCGGCGCCGGCAAGGCCACCGCCGCCACCCGCCAGGCCCTGCGCGCCCAGGCGCTCAAGCGCCAGAAGGACCACCGCGCCATGGTGCTGGTGGCCCACATCGACAACGGCGACGGCCGCCTGCGCGACCATCTCATGGCCGCCATCGAAACCCATTTCGGCGCCTTCGCGTTCTCCGCGCCCATCCAGGTCGAGCCGTTCCCCATCCGCCTCAAGGTCGTGCCCTCCAAGGCGCACCCGGAGAAGATCCGCCGCGTGGCGGTGCAGGGCGCCGAGGTGCTCGAGCGCTCCGCCGGCGACGTGATCGTCTGGGGCCGCCGCGGCGTGGGCGACAAGGTGGAGCTGCGCATGGTGTCAGCGCCCGGCCCCGGCCGCTCGCCCGAGACCCACGTGATGGAGTTCAAGCTGAAGGGCGGCCACATCCCCGCCGGGGTGGAGGAGGCCATCGCCTACGCCTGCGCGCGCCGCGCCCGGCCGATCCTCAACCGCCCGCAGGACTACAAGCCCGAGAAGCTCCAGCCCATCGTCGAGGCGCTGGACATCATGGTGCAGGATCCCCCGCCCAGCCTGAACGAGGAAGCGCAGCTCGAGATCGTCGACGATTTCGCCTCCGGCGCCCTCTCCCTCGGGGAACGGGGCGGCGGCCAGCACTGGCTGGAAAAGGCGCTCGACGCGCGCCGCCGGTACCTTGAGTCCTTCGACCGCACCATCGATCCCGGACGCTGGGGCATCGCGCAGCAGGAAGTGGGCCGCGCGCTCGCGGCGCTGGGCGAACGCGAAGGCGCGCGCGACAAGCTGGAAGAGGCCGTCTCCGTGCTCAAGGTGTCGCTCGATGCGCTGCGCGCCACCGACAGCCTGCAGAGCGCCGAAGTGGCCATGCGCGCGCTGCAACGCGCGGAACAGACGCTGGCGCAACGCCGCCGCATCGGGCTGCGCTGGCCGGCGTAGGACGGGCCCCCTCGCTGCAGGGGCAGGAAGGGCGAACACCGGATACCGGGCCATGACCGGCAGGCGATTGTCTGCTCCACTGCGCCCATGGCCTCAGACCTCCTGCCCGCCCTCGCGCTCGCGCTGTGCTTCGGCGCCCCTCAACCCGTGCAGATTGCCGGCTACGGCGGCCACGTCATGGAGCCGTTCATCGCCCGCGACGGCGAGACGCTTTTCTTCAACAACCGCAACGGCCCCGCCGACCAGACCGACATCTTCTGGGCCAGCCGCATCGATGCGGCGCACTTCCGCTTCCGCGGGCCCGTGACCGGCGCCAACTCGGCCGAACTCGACGGCGTGCCCTCGCTCGCCCGCGACGGGACGTTCGCCTACATCTCGCCGCGCGCCGCCAACGGACGCGCCGCCACGATCTGGACCGGCTGGTGGACCGGCGCTGCCGTCACTGCGCCCACGCTGCATCCCGGGCTCACGCCCGGGCGCTGGCCGCAGTTCACCATGGACGCCGAGATCAGCGCCGACGGCCGGCGGCTCTACGTCGCCGATGCGCGCTGGGCCGCGCCCATCCCGCGCGCGTCGGACCTGCGGGTGGCGGTGCGTACGGAGGGAGGCTGGCGGCGCGCGCACGAGCGCGACGCCTGGTTCGCGCAGATCAACACCAGGCGCGCACTGGAGTACGCGCCGGCCACCTCGCCCGACGAACGCGAACTCTATTTCACGCGCCTCACGCCGGTTTTCCTTGCGCCGCCGAAGCTCGAGATCATGGTCGCCACGCGCCCGGACGTCGACAGCGCCTTCGGCGCGCCCGCGCCGATCGCCGCGATCTCCGGCTTCGTCGAGGGCCCCGCGGTCGCGCCGGACGGCGCGCTCTACTTCCACGCCAAGATCGACGCGATGCATGTCCTCATGCGCGCCCCGCGCGCTTGCCCGCGGGGGTGATGGCGCGCGGGGGCGCAGCTTCGCAGCATTGGGCGACGCTCGCCGGCCTGACGCGGCGCGCGCGGGCGCTTTTCGTTCCCTTGCGATGCGCTGGTGGTTTGGGCAGGAAACGCCCATGACAGAAAGTACATCTGAGGGCGAGGCCGACGCGCCCTTCGCGGCTGAAGAGATGGCGTTGCCGTCGGGAATCCCGCCGCTCCCTGAGGAAGGTTTCACCGTCACGGACCGGTGGGCATGGGCACAGATCGTCCTCTCAGGGTCGGCGGACTTCAACGCCCGTTTCAGCGACGATGCCGAGGTGTGCCTGACGGGCGCGCGCGCGCGTCCAGCCCCGCACGACCAGCCGTTCGAAGACGCAGAGGGGCACATGCCCGCCTCGGCGGAAGAGATCGAACGCATCTGGTCGCGGCGCACACTCAGCCCCCGGTTCCTGAACCAGATCCTGTGCTGCGAGCCCTGGCGGAGCGCGATCCCCAGCGCCGGCATCGACATCACGGGCGCCCGCCTTGAAGGCGGCGTAGAGCGCCCGATCAGTCACGGCGTGATTCTTGACGCCTGCCTGCTGCCCGAGGGCCTCGTTCTCTACGGCGCCAGTTTCCAGTCCGGACTGTTGCTGCGCGATTGCACGATCAAGGGGATGCTAAACCTGTGCGGGGTCACCTGCGCCCAGACAGTTCGCATCAGCGGGTGCTGGACCGGCCCGCTCGACCTGTCCGAAACGCGCATCGAGGGGTCTCTGTGGGTGACCGACTGCGTGATCGACGGCCCGGCAGATGTCATGGATCTGAAAGTGGCAGGGTCATTCACGCTGGCCGGCACGGCGGTGCACGGCTCCATCGAGGCCGACCGCCTGGACGTGGGCGGCACGCTGTTCCTCCGCAGCATGCCTTATGTTCCAAACTTCGATCTCGTCAACGCGACCATCGGCGGCTCGCTCGATCTCTCCGCTAGCCGCTTCGACGGTATTGTCGATCTGACCAATGCCCAAGTCGGACGGGACTTGCGCCTGTCCACCCGCGAGCACCAGCCGCCGGTGTGGACTGGCAATGCAAAGCTCATCCTCCGCAACGCGCATTCGCTGGCGCTGCAGGCGGACACTGAAGCGCTTCTGCGTGAAGGCGTGCGGCGGACGAAGACGCCAAAGCGGCAGGACTTCGTGCCCAGCGATCTCTCGGGTTTCACGTTCCGGACCTTCGGCGGCCGTCATGCGGACGGCGCCGATACGCTCGCGGATGCACCGTCGCAGGTGATCCGCAACTGGATCGAAAGCCGCAAGGGCGCCAACGACCGCTACACGCCCGCGCCGTACCGCGCGTTCGCCGAGGCGCTCGGCGCCGCCGGCCATGCCGACAAGGCGAGCGAGCTTCTCATCGCCAAGAACGAACACCGTTTGCGCGCGCGCAACACCGGCCTGTTCACGCGCTTCGTCATCTGGTTTTCCGGGGTGATTTCCGGCTACGGCCAGCGCAATCATCGCGCGTTGTTCTGGTATGTGGCGCTGGGCTTCTTCGGCATGGCGGCGGGGCTGTGGGCGCAGGGGTGGCGGCCGGAAGTTGGCGCGGCACTGCCGGAGACGTGGGATGCCTGGCTGCGCGCCAGCCTCGACAATGCGGCCCCCGTGGTCGAGTTCAGCCCGGACTCTGCCGGCGCCATGGACCGCCTGCTGGATGGCAATGCGCCGGACTGGCTGCGCAGCATCTGGTTCGCCATCGCCATGCTTGGCTTCGTCGTGCTGTCCTACCTGCTCGCAGGCATCTCCGGCGTGTTCGATCGCGGCGAAAAATAGTCGTGGCCGGGCAGTTCACCCCGGCCGTGGCTTCTTCGCACAACCGGGCGCGACCAGCGGCGATACGCTAGATCCAGAACTCCGTGACCAAGTGGAAGCGTTGCGCAGCGTCGGTCCATGCGGCGTCTTCAGCACAAGCGTTTCAGATGGCCCGAATCCTGTTACCGCGTGCGTCGTGTTCAATTTCAGCGAGGCCGAGGGCTTCCATGAGCGGTGGCACATACATGCCGAAGCGACCGCGCAGACCCTTCTTAAGCCCATACCACCCGCCGAAAGGATTGCTGCTTGAGCGTCCCCACGCCTCCACAGTGCCGTCTTTGGCGTCCTTCTGTTAGTCGGCCTAGCCAAGCTCCATCCAGTCGCCGTGGGCCTTGAGCACCGCGCGCAGATCATCGAGGCACCGGGCGTCATACAAGAGCACGGTCTTTCCCACGATGCAGACCAGTACGTCGCGTCCATCTTTCGTGTCGCGATGCATGGTGAAGTCGGACGTGAGTGGCGGCGTCTTCAGTCGTCGGCGTCACGCGGCGTGCCTCATGCGGACAGGCCGACGGGGCAGCTCACGCCTGTGCCGCCGATGTTGCAGTAGCCGCCGGGGTTCTTGCCCAGGTACTGCTGGTGATACTCCTCGGCGTAGTAGAACGC
>JAIYAO010000076.1 GCA_027488965.1 Alphaproteobacteria bacterium | reverse complement strand
GCACGAAGCGCAGCAAGACGCCTGCGTGGATGGTGAAGTAGTCCACCCCCTGCTCGGCCTGCTCGATCAGCGTGTCCTTGAAGACCTCCCAATCGAGCTTGACCGGGTCGCCGCCGACCTTCTCCAGCGCCTGGTAGATCGGCACCGTGCCGATGGGGACGGGGCTGTTGCGGATGATCCATTCGCGGATGTTGTGGATGTTGCGGCCGGTGGAGAGGTCCATCACCGTGTCGGCGCCCCAGCGGGTGGACCACACCATCTTGTCCACCTCGTCGGCCATCGAGGAGGTGACGGCGGAATTGCCGATGTTGGCGTTGATCTTCACCAGGAAGTTGCGCCCGATGATCATCGGCTCCGCTTCCGGGTGGTTGATGTTGGCGGGGATGATGGCGCGCCCGCGCGCGATTTCGCTGCGCACGAACTCGGGCGTCACGAAATCGGGGATGGACGCGCCGAAATCCTCGCCGTCGCGGATGAACGGGTCCTCCGGCTTGCGGCGCAGGTTCTCGCGGATCGCCACGAACTCCATCTCCGGCGTGATGATGCCGCGCCGCGCGTATTCCAGTTGCGTGACATTGGCGCCCGCCTTTGCCTTCAGCACGCGCGGCAATGCCGGAAACTGCGGCGTGAGCTTTTCGGCGCCGACATTGCCGTTGTCCTCCGGCTTCACCGCGCGGCCTTCCACGTATTCCACATCGCCGCGCGCCAGCACCCACGCCTCGCGCGTGCGCGCGATGCCCTTCGTGATGTCGATGACGGCATCGGGATCGGTGTAGGGGCCGGAGGGATCGTAGATCGTCACCGGCGGCTCGTTCGCGGTCGGGTGCAGCGCCACCTCGCGGAACGGCACGCGCAGGTCCGGGTGCGCGCAGCCCGTGGCGTACACCTTGCGCGAGCCCGGAATGGGATCGGCGATCAGGTTGGCGATGAGGTTCTTGGAATCGACAGGCTTGTTCATGGACAGCGCTCCCTCCCTCCGCCGGTGCTAACCGGTTCAGGTTCGACGGGTCGCGGCTTCAGCCGCCTCTCAGCCGCTCACGCGCGGCCCCCCGGGACAGGGCGGCATGCTTAGGGCGCCGCGTGCGCCAGTCAATCGTGGCCTAAGAGGCGATCTGCGGCGGGCGCGCCGAGAAGCCGACGGTGGACAGCCACGCCCCCACGAGGGCGACGGACGCGCCCAGCGCGTCGAACGCGTGCGGCGTCTCCATCAGCCAGCCGGCGGCGCCGCTCACCCACGACGGCGCAAACAGGAGCGCCAGCCCCCGCACCAGCATCAGCCAGCCCAGCGCCGTGAGCGTGAACGCCGCCAGCGTGGAGATGCGGCTGTGGAACGCCAGCAGGCACAGCCCCGCCACCGTGCCCACCAGCCCCGCCATGAACCCGATCGCCGCGTCCTGCGTGAACGCCTCCAGGATTACCGGCAGTTCCCCGCGCCGCACCAGCACCGCAAGGCCGCCCGCGATCAGCGTGGGCCCCGCGATGCGCGCGAGCGTGCGTGTGGAGTCGGCTTCGGCCATGGACGGGACTTAATGAGGCCCCGACGGCCGTTCAAGCGCGCACACGCGCTACGGCGCCCCGCGCAGCGCCAGTTCCTCGCCCACGGCGCGTGCAACCGCGGGACGCTGCAGCAGGCGCGTGCGCCAGGCGTCGAGCACGGGCCACGCGGCGAGATCAACGCCGGCGGGCGCGGCCCAGTTCAGCGTCGTCAGCAGGTAGGCGTCGGCGACGGTGAACGTGTCGAGCAGGAAGGCCCGCCCGGTCAGATGGCCGGTAAGGTAGCGATAGCGGATGGGCAGAAGTTCGTCCCGGGCGAAGGCCTTCGCCGCGGGCGGGCTTGCGGGATTGAACAGCGTGTAGAACACGCCCTTGTGCACTTCGGTGGCGATGTAGTTCAGCCATTGCATCAGGCTGTAGCGCGCGATGGTTCCCGCGGGCGGCGCAAGCCCGCTGTCGGGCGCGCGGTCGGCCAGGAACTGCAGGATCGCGGGGCCTTCGGTGAGGATTGCGCCGTCCGCCGTGCGCAGCGCCGGCACCTGCCCCTTGGGATTGATGTCGAGGTAGGATTCGCCCGTGGCCAGGTGCTTGGTCGACAGCGTCACCTGATGGAACCGCGCCTCAAGGCCCGCTTCATAGATCGTGATCCGGCTGGCCAGCGAGCAGGAGAGGGGCGCGAAGTAGAGATCCATGGCGAGGCTCCCGATTTTGATTTATATGCGGTACCGCATGGAATTAGCCGGATCAAGGAATTAATTGCGATGCCGCAAGAAAATAGGCCGCGCGGGCGTCCGCGCACGTTCGACGCCGACGCCGTCCTTGCGATCGCGCAGGACGCCTTCTGGCGGCGCGGCCTTGCGGGCGTTTCGCTGGACGAGGTGTCGGCGGCCACGGGCGTCGCGCGGCCCGGTCTTGCGGCGGCCTTCGGCGACAAGCGCGCCCTGTACCTGCGCACGATCGATGCGTTCACGGCGCAGATGGATGTCGCCGCGCGCACCCTGATGGGCGGAAGCCGGCCCCTGCGCGTGGAACTGGGCGCGTTCTTCACCGGCGCGGTGGACCTTTACCTTGCGGGCGACGAACCGCGCGGCTGCATGGCGCTGTGCACCCTGCCGGTGGAGGCCGCCGACGATCCCGAGATTCGCGTGCGCCTTGGCGCGGTTCTCAACCGGACAGACGCGCTCCTTCAGGCGCGCTTCCAGCTCGCCCGCGCGCGTGGAGAGTTGCCCGCGCGCACAAACATCGCCGGGCGAGGCGCGCTGGCGGCGGCCTTGCTGCACAGCGTGGCCATCCGCGCCCGCGCCGGCGCCGGCCGGGCCACGCTGCTGGCGATGATCCGCGCTGCACTGCCGCTGCTTTGCAGGGCGGACTAGCGACGGCTAGGGTTTGGTCTGTCGCCGGAGGCCGTCCCATGCGCGCTGCTGTTCTCGCCCTCGTTGCAGCGATATGGGCGCCCGCGGCGCATGCGCAGCCGACGCCGGACTGGATCGTGGGCCACTGGCTTTCCTGCGCCGACGGCCGCGCGACGCGCGAGGCGTGGACCGGCGCCGGCACGGGCCTGCTGGCGGGCGTCAACGTCACGGCCGGCCGGCGCACGCAGTTCGAGTTCATGCGCATCGCCCCGCAGGGGGACACGCTTGCCTTCTTCGGGTCGCCCAACGGCGCGCCGCCGGTGGCGTTCGCGATGGTCTCCCATGCTAACCGCCGCGCGGTGTTCGAGAACCCCGCGCACGATTTTCCCCAGCGCGTGATCTACGCCCGCGCCGGGCGGGATCTGGTGGCGCGGGTGGAGGGCGTCGTCGACGGCAAGCTTGAGGGCCAGGCATGGCGCTTCCGGCCTGCGCGCGCGGACGCGCAGTGCCGGTGAGCCCATCGCTCGGGACGTCGGGGGCTCAGCGCGCCGAAGGCATGCCCATGCCCGGGTTCGCGCCCATGGCGGGATTGGGCCGGTGCGGGCGCACTTCCACCGTACCGGTGGCTGCGCCCGGCGCGCCCTCGGCCCAGCGGACCGCGTCCTCAAGGCTCGCCACGTCGATGACGAAGTAGCCGCCGGCCCGCGTGCCGCGTTGCGTCCGCGCAGCCGGCCGCACGCGGGCGGCGCCGCCGCGCACTTCCACCGTGCGCGCCTCGGTCTCCGACAGCGCCGACCCGCCGCGCAGCACGCCGGCCGCCGCCAGCTTGCCGGCGAAGGCGTTGTAGCTGCCCCAGTAGGCGTCGGCGCGGGCGGGGTCGGTGCGGGCGGCGAGGTCGGCCTCGGTCTCGTAGATCAGGATGGTGAATTCCGCGGCGTGGGCCGCCGGGGTGATGATGAGGGCGCCGGCGGCGAGGGCGAGGCCGGCAAGCATGGTGCGGATCATGGGTTGGTCCTTCTCGAAGCGGCCGGGACGATCCCGGTCCGCCGCGATGACGGGCGGCGCGGCGGGTTTTGGACCGTCGCCCCGAAAATAGCGGCCGCCGCCCCGGAGGAGCCTGCCTCCCGCATGTGAAAATCACAGTTTCGCGAGACACCCGGTTGCCGCCTGCTTTATCGTTGGACCGGGAGGAATCGAGTCGATGGCCAGCAAGGCGCGCCGTTCTTCAAACCCGCGGACCGTTGCGCCGGCGCGACGATTGTCCGGCGATATCGCGCGCCGCGCGTTCGACGCGGCCGCTGAGCTTGACCGTGCGGCCAGTCTGGTCGGCCTGGAGCAGGCGTTCAACGCCCACGTGCGCCGGCTCGGCTTCGGCAGTTTCGTTTTGCTCGCCCATGACAGAAGCCGGACGCAGCTCGTCCTCGGCGCTCCGCACCCGCAATGGTGGGGCCACATCGTGGAGCACGGCTACGACACGGAGGGTGAACCCCTGGTGGCGGCGCGCAACCAGATGGGACCTGTGTATTACAGCGAAGTGGTGCGCCGCGCGGAGGCCTCGCCCCTGCTGGAGCGCATTTCCAACGAGCGGATCGCCTACGGCATCCTCGACGGGTTCACGAACTCCTTCG
>JAIYAO010000159.1 GCA_027488965.1 Alphaproteobacteria bacterium | reverse complement strand
GTCCGGACGGGCGGCGGGGCTTGCCCTCTAGCGGCCTGTGAATGCGGGCGCGCCCGCCCTTGAAACGCCAAAGACCCGCGCGTATGGTCCGCGCCTCGCGAAACGGGCCGCCGCCCCAAGACGGCCCGACATGGTGCGTCGGGGCCTTAGCTCAGCTGGGAGAGCGCCTGCATGGCATGCAGGAGGTCAGCGGTTCGATCCCGCTAGGCTCCACCAATCCTTCCCCGCCTTCAGAAGGACTTCGGCAGGCCCAGCACGTGCGTGGCCACGTGGCTCAAGATGAGGTTCGTGGAGATGGGGGCCACCTGGTAGAGCCGCGTCTCGCGGAACTTGCGCTCGATGTCGAACGCCTCCGCGAAGCCGAAGCCGCCGTGCGTCTGCACGCACATGTCGGCGGCGAACCACGACGCTTCGGACGCCGCCATCTTGGCCATGTTCGCTTCCGTCCCGCAGGGCTCCCCCGCCTCGAACAGCGCCGCCGCGTGATCCACCATCAGCGCCGCGGCCGACACCTGCACGTACGCCCGCGCAATGGGAAACTGCACGCCCTGGTTGGCGCCGATCGGGCGGCCGAACACTTCGCGATCCTTCGCGTAGGCGCCGGCGCGATCGATGAAGAAGCGCCCGTCGCCGATGCACTCGGCGGCGATGAGGATGCGCTCGGCGTTCATGCCTTCAAGGATGTAGCGGAAGCCCTGCCCTTCCACGCCGATCAGGTTCTCCGCCGGCACCTCGAGATCGTCGAAGAACAGCTCCGTGGTGGCGTGGTTGAGCATGGTGCGGATCGGACGGACGGTGAGGCCGCGCCCCACCGCCTCTTTCATGTCCACGATGAGCACGCTCATGCCGTCGCTGGGCTTGGCGGCGTCTTCCCGCGCGGTGGTGCGCACCAGCAGCACCATGAGGTCGGAATGCTCGGCGCGGCTGATCCAGATCTTCTGGCCGTTGACGATGTAGCGGTCCCCTTCGCGCCGCGCGAACGTGCGCAGGCGCGTGGTGTCGGTGCCGCTGGTGGGTTCGGTGACGCCGAAAGCCTGCAGGCGCAGCGCGCCGCTCGCGATCTTCGGCAGGAACGCCTGCTTCTGCACTTCCGATCCGTACCGCAGCAGGGTGCCCATGGTGTACATCTGCGCGTGGCAGGCGCCGCCGTTACAGCCGGACCGGTGGATCTCTTCCAGGATCGCCGCCGCCGCGCCAAGGCCGAGACCTGCGCCGCCGTAGGCCTCCGGGATCAGCACCGAGAGAAACCCCTCGCGGGTCAGCGTCTCGACGAACTCTGTGGGGTAGATCCGGTCCCGGTCCAGCGCCTGCCAGTAGGCGCCGGGGAATTCGGCGCAGAGCCGGCGGACGGACGCGCGGATTTCGGGGAAACTCTCGGCCATGCCGCCTGTCTAGGCGACGCGGACTTCGTTATCCAGACACTGCGCCCGATGGACGGAGCCGAACCGTGACGACTGACAGCACAAGCGCCGAAGGCCCCCTCGCCGGCCTGCGCGTGGTGGAGATGGGCCAGCTCATCGCCGGCCCCTTCTGCGGCCAGCTGCTGGGCGACATGGGCGCCGAAGTGATCAAGCTGGAGCCGCCCGGCGCGGGCGATCCCATGCGCCAGTGGGGCCGCGGCGACGCGCCCGTGTGGTGGGACGTGATCGCCCGGAACAAGAAAAGCGTCTCGCTCAATCTGCGCCTCGCCGAGGGCCAGGCCATCGCGCGCCGGCTGATCGCCGCCGCCGACATCCTCATCGAGAATTTCCGTCCCGGCACGCTGGAGGGCTGGAACCTCGCGCCGGACACGCTGCACGCGGATAATCCGGGCCTCATCATCGTGCGCGTGTCCGGCTACGGCCAGACCGGGCCCTACGCGGACCGCGCGGGCTTCGGGGGCATCGGCGAGGCGATGGGCGGATGGCGCCACCTCGTGGGCGACCCCGACCGGCCGCCCTCGCGCATGGGCCTCTCCATCGGCGACACGCTGGCGGCCACCTACGGCTGTCTCGGCGCGCTCGCCGCCCTCGAACACCGGCGCAAGACGGGGCTGGGGCAGATCGTAGATTCCGCGCTCTACGAAGCAGTGCTGCAGGTGATGGAAAGCACGATCCCCGAGTACGCGGTGGCGGGCCACGTGCGTGAGCGATCCGGCGCCATCCTGCCCGGCATCGCGCCCTCCAACGTCTATCCCTGCAAGGACGGGGACTATCTCATCGGCGCCAACCAGGACGGCGTCTTTGCCCGCCTGTGCGACGCGATGGGCGCGCCCGAACTGGCCGCCGATCCGCGCTACGCCACGCACGTGGCGCGCGGCCAGCGCCAGCAAGAACTGGACGCGCGCATCGCCGCGTGGACGCAGGCGCGCACGGTGGCGGAGGTGGAAGAGATCATGGTGGCCGCGGGCGTGCCCTCCGGGCGCATCTACCGAGCGCCCGAGATGCTGGCCGATCCGCACTTCGCCGCGCGCGAGGCCATCGTCACCGTGGCGCATCCGCGCTGGGGGGACTTCCCGATGCAGAACGTATTTCCGAAGCTGTCGCAGACGCCGGGCCGCGTGCGCGCCATCGCCCCGCAGACGGTGGGCTGCGACAACGGGGAAATCCTCGGGCGGCTGGGCATCGACGCCGGAGAGATGGCGCGGCTGCGCGCCCTCGGCGCCATCTGAGCACCGCTCAGTCCGGCACGCCGACGGCGGCGCGCAGGGTCTTGAGGCGCTGGACGATCACATCGCCCTCCGCCGGCGAGAGCGCGGGACCCCGCGCCACGATGGCGAGCGATTCGATATGGACCCGCAGCGCGTCCGCGTGCCAGACGCCGCCGGTGAACAGGCTTTCGATCATGAAGCGGATGCCGCGCGCCACCTCGCCCACTGCGTGCGCGCCCGCTGCGCCCGCCACCTCAGCGACCCGCAGGGCCGCGTCCGCCACCTGGCGGCATTCGGCGAACACCTCCTCCTCG
>JAIYAO010000184.1 GCA_027488965.1 Alphaproteobacteria bacterium | reverse complement strand
GTCGCGCAACGCGTGCGTGTCGATTGTGATCGCCATGTCGTCCCCTGAAGGGCGACGTTACCAATCCGGCGATCAGACGTCGATTCCCTACCCCGCCACCGTCGTCCGGTGCAGCACGCGGGCATGCCCCTCGTAGCCGCCCGTCGCGCGGTGCAGCAGGCAGCGGTTGTCCCACATCACGAGCATGCCCTGCGCCCACGCGTGGCGGTAAAGGAAGCGCTCCTCGATCTGGTGCTGGAAGAGCTGCACCAGCAGCGCCCAGTCCGCTTCCTCCGCCAGGCCGTCGACGCCCACCGTGTAGCCGGGGTTGACGAACAGCGCCTTGCGGCCGGTCTCGGGATGCGTGCGCACCATTGGCTGCAGGCGCCGCTTGCGCGCGTCCACCGAAGGGCGGATCGCCATGGAGCGGCCGGCCTTCTGGTCGCCGTCGCCGTACATGCCGTCGGGCGCATAGCCGCGCGCGGCCGAGTGCCAGGCGCTGCGGCCTTCGATCTGCGCTTTCAGGTCATCGGCCAGCGCCGCGTACGCCGCATACTGGTTGGCGAACAGCGTGTCGCCGCCCACCGGCGGGATGACGCGCCCGTGCAGCAGCGTGGCCGCGGGCGGCGCGTCGAGGAAGCTCCAGTCGGAATGCCACGTCTCGGCGAACAGCGGCGTCGTCTCGTCGGCGTTGCGGCGCACTTCGAGCACGTGCCGGCGGCCCGGCAGCGGCGCGATGAACGGGTCCTCGCCGAACGATCCGAACGCCTGCGTGAACCGCTCAAGCCCGTCGTCGTCCAGCGGCTGGTCAGGGAACGCGAGCACGAGATGCTCAAGCCACGCCGCGCGGATCGCGCCGATCAGCGCCGCATCGAGATCACCCGCGAGATCGACGCCGGTGACCGTCGCGCCGCACGCCTGCCCGCTGGGCTCGATGCGCATGATCTCCTCCCGATTTCGTTTTCCCGGAGCATGCGCCTTTCACCACGGCGCTTCAACACGGGCGGTGCGGTGCTGGGCGCCCGGCTCGGCCACGCAGCGGCGTGCACCGGAACATCGTGGCCCGGCCCGCGTAGGTGATCTCAGGAACAAACCTGCCCGTTCCCACGATCCAGCCGCGTCGCCGGCGGTTTGCGACTGCACTGGGGCGGTCGGGGCCTGCAAGGGTGGTGTCGCATGTACAAGTTTTTCAATGAAGAACCGACCGCCCTGGTCGAGAATCCCGGCGGGCCGTCGATCTGGTGGCATAGCGCGCCGCTCCCCGACGGGCGCCGCATCAAGGGCGCGCACGACGACGTGGATCGCCAGTTCAAGATGTGGCGCGGCATGGGCATCACGCCCGGCAGTCTCATCGGGAAATCCGTGCTCGACATCGGCGCCAACGATGGCTTCTTCAGCGTTGCAGCGCGCGTCTGCGACGCGCGGGTGACTGCGCTCAACACCGCCGACTGGATCACGTGGCCCAAGAATATCCGCTACCTGTCCGAAGCCTGGGGCGCCGACATCGACATCGTCACAGACGACTTCCGCACCTACCCCTTCCAGAAGACCTTCGACGTCATCTTCTTCCTGGGCGTGATCTACCACGTGGAAAACGTCTTCGGCTGCATGCAGCGTCTACAGAGCCTGCTCGCGCCGGGTGGGCGCCTCTACATCGAGACGCACCTCAGTCCGCTGGGCGGCGGGCTGCCCGTGTGGGAAGCCGCGAGCGACACTTACGCCACCTCCGCGCCGCAAGGCAGGACGAATGTCGGGCGCGCCGGCATCAGCAATTTCCTACTGCCGAACGCCGAAGCGATCTGCGCCCTGGCCGAGACCTACGGGATGAAAGCAAAGCCACTGCTCGACAACCCGTACTGCCAGGACGACCGCACGCGCGGCCTGCTGCTGGTGGAGCACGCGGCGTAAGAGGCGTGCCCCGAAAGGTGCGCACAGTCCGAGTGACCGGGCGTTACGCAGCAGAACTAATCCGGGATGGGTCGCGCGCCGATCCAGGCCCCGGCGCTCAGCGCAGCGGCTCGTCCGCGTCCATCACCTTGAGACCGCCCATGGTCATGAACACCACCGGGCCCTCCGTGGGCCCGCGGTAGGCGCCCTGGGCGGCGTTGACCTTCATGGCCACCGCGGTGAGCCGCCACGCCTCGCTTTCCGAGACGCGCACCTGCCGGCGGGTGAGTTCGTTGACGTCGTGCGCATCGCCGAACCAGCGCGTGCGCTGGGCGTCCGCGCGGCAGCGGGTGTGGACGCTGGGGTGGTCCCAGCCCCAGGTGAACATCTCGTTCTTCGGGTTCCACGACCCGATGATCTGCACCGGCGCGCGCACCAGCGCCCCGTCGGCGCGGGCGAACTCGATGAGGCCGGCTTCCTGGTCCACGCGCCAGGTGGCGTCGGTGAGCTTGAGGCGCCGGGCGATCTCGCCCTGGCGGATGCGCAGGTCCGCCCACGCCTGGGCCCAGTAGAGGTCGAGGTCCACATGCTCGCCTGTCCACGGCGAAACGGGGCCCACCGCGTTGCGGGACCCTTCGCCGGGTTTGATCAGGCGGCGCATCCAGTGCATCGACACTCCTTCCCGCACCATGCGCGCGGCACGGTTAACCACGCAGTGGATAACCCAGTTCGCGCTTGAGGTGAACTGCGCCTAGCCGGGCGGGTTCCCGCCGCCGTCCTTCTTGCGCCCGCCCCGCCCCACGGTGAGCGCCTTCACGACGCCGCGCAGGGTGCGCACCTCCTGGTCGGTGAGCCGGGCCTTGAGGAAAAGGTTGCGCAGGTTCTGGCGCATAAGGGGCGCCTTGTCCTCCGGGTGGTAGAAGCGGCCGTGCTCGAGCTCGGCCTCCAGGTGCAGGAAGAAGCCCTCGAGGTCCTCCTGCGTGGCGGGCGGGTCGCGGCTGTCGGTGAACCACGGCGGGGTGTCGCCCGCCTGGCGGGCCTCGCCCAGCGCGAACGCCATGATCCCCACGGAGGTGGCGAGATTGACCGAGGCGAACGCGGGATTGACCGGCAGCGTCACGATGGCGTCGGCGCGGGAGATGTCCTCGCTCAGGAGGCCCATGGCCTCCGCGCCGAACAGGATCACCGGGCGCTCGCCCGCGGCGATGGCGGCTTTCACGTTCTGCGCGCAGGTCCGCGGGCCCCAGACGGGCTTTTCCATGTAGCGCGGGCGCGCGGTGGCGGCGATCACCAGCGTGGCGTCGGCGATGGCCGCCTCCAGCGTCCATTCAAGGCGCGCGGCGTCCAGCACGGCGTCGGCGCCGGACGCCACTGCGTAGGCCTTGGGGTTGGGCCATGTGTCCCTGGGCTCCACCAGCCGCAGCGAGACGAGGCCGAAATTCAGCATCACCCGGGCCACCGCGCCGATGTTTTCCCCCATCTGCGGACGCACCAGGCAGACGGCGGGCCACGCCTCCGCGACGGGCGCCGGCATATCTCTCGCCCGTGTCATGATGAAATGACTGCAAAGGTAGGTGTTTTCGAAAGCGCTGCGGGCATGGAGTGCGCTACACGACCTGCGGGAGCGGCGGGCAAGTTCAGCGGGATGGCCATGAGCCAAGCGTTCATTTCCTATCACCGCGCGCAGCGCAAGCTCGCGCGGCTGATCGCCCATCGCATCGCCGCCGACGGGCACTCCGTCTGGTGGGATCGCGGCGAGCGGCCGGGGGACAACTGGAGCGAGGCGGTGTCCACCGCCCTCGCCAACAGCGCCTGCGTGGTGGTGATCTGGTCACGGCAGGCGGCGACGTCTCCGTGGGTGATGGGGGAGGCCACCGCCGGCTACGGGCGGGGCGTCCTGGTGTCGGTCCAGTCGGACGCGACACCGCCGCCCTCGCCGTTCCACAAGGGCCCGGTGATCGACATGCGCGACTGGGAGGGCGCGGGCGACGACGTCGCCTGGATCCGCCTGCGCGAACCCGTGCGCGCCAAGCTGGAAGCGTCCGAACGCGCCACCGTGATCGAGGCCGACGTGCTGCCCCCGCCCCGGCCCATGCAGTCGCCCCTGCAGCCGCCGCCGCGGGCGCGGGTGGCCTACACAAGCACGCCCTTGCCCCCGCCGCCGTCGTACGAACCGCGGCGCGGCGGCGGGGCCGTTTCGGTGATGACGCTGCTGCTGCTGGGCGGGGCGGCCGCGGCCGGCTGGGTCTACCGCGACCGGCTCAACGAGGAGGCGCTGCGCCTGCGCGCCGCCTGGACGCCGCCCGCCACCGAGGTGGCAGAGATTCCGCGCCTGCCCACGATGCCCGCCGCCGAGCGCGCCGCACCCGCCGCGACCGCGCCCGCGCCTGCAGCGCCCGATGCGCTCGCCCCCGCAGAGACCGCGCCGAACGCGCTGCCGGCGGCGGCGAAGCCCGCCCCGCTCCCGGCTCCGGAAATGACCCGGACCATGGAGGACTGGCGCGACAGCTACACCCCGCCGCCGGTGCTGCGGACCTTGCCCGCATCGTCCCCCGCCCCGGCGCCCAAGGCGCCGCCGGTGGCGGCCTTCTCCGATATCCCGCCCCTCCCGCCGGCCCCGCCGCCGGCGTTCCGGCTGAACCGGGTGGAGATCGTGGAGGGCCGCTTCATCGATCTCGACCCACCCGGCGCCACCCGCCAGACCGACCTCTGGTTCTCCCTCGACCGGTCCGGCAACGGCGTGTTCCTGGGCGTGGCCAACGGCGCGCGCCTGCGGCTGGTGGGGGCGCGGCGCGCCACGCCCGCCGCCTGCGCCGACACGCTGCTGCGCCGCACGCCCATCGCCGAGCGGGACCTGACGCGGGATCGCGGGCTGTGCATCCGGTCCAGCGCCGGCACGGTCACCGCCTGGCGGATCGAGGGCGTGCAGAAGGGCGCGCAGGGCGATGTGCTGCGGCTGTCGGCGGTCAGCTCCTAGCGGTCCCGCCGCGGCCTTCCCGACACACACGGCAGAAATGACACACGGCCCGTACAATTCCGCGACGGCGGCAACCGAATCGTAGGCTGAATGCGTTCTACTGGTCAGCAGATCTGAGGGGATCGACCATGTGGAACGCCATTCGCAGCCGCTTCGCCGCCCTGTTCGCGGGCCGCCAGGACGATTTCGGCCAGCGCCTTGCGGCGCACTACGGGCTCGGGCGGTAGCGGCAGGCCCCGCCCCTACAAACCCGGCGGCGCCCCGGCGACGAAGCTCTCCACCAAGCTTCCCGCCACCAGCCGCCACCCGTCCACCAGCACAAAGAAGATCAGCTTGAACGGCAGGCTGATGGTGATGGGCGGCACCATCATCATCCCCATGCTCATCAACAGCGACGAAACCACGAGGTCGATCACCAGGAACGGGATGAACAGCATGAACCCGATCTCGAACGCGCGCCGCAGCTCCGAGATCATGAACGCCGGGATGACCACGCGGATCGGCGTGTCCTCCGCGGTCTGGGGCGGGGTCTCCAGCTTCGCCATGCCGATGAACAGGCCGAGATCCTCCTCCCGCGTGTGGGCCAGCATGAACGTCTTCACCGGCGCCGCCATCCGCGGGAAGCCTTCCTCCAGCGTCATCTCCTGATCCATCACGGGCTTCACCCCGTCGCGCCACGCCGCTTCCCACGTGGGCTGCATCACGAACACCGAGAGGAAAAGCGCCAGCGACACGATCACCGCATTCGGCGGCGCCTGCTGCAGGCCGATGGCCGTGCGCAGCAGCGACAGCACCACCACGATCCGCACAAAGCACGTGGTCATGATGAGGATCGACGGCGCGATCGACAGCACGGTGACGAGGGCGATGAGCTGGAACACGCGCTCGGTCAGGCCGCCGCCCGTGCCGAGATCGATGTTGATCGCCGGCGCCGCCTCCTGCGCGAAAGCCAGCGTGGGCGCGAGCAGCGCCGCGAGGAAGGCGGCGACGGCCCAGCGCGTCCGCGCGCGCTGGCATGACGGCAACCGGAGGCAAGGTCTCACGCGCCCTCTCCCTGACTTTCGCTGCGAAGGACCGGGGCCTCCGCCACGGGCGGGGGCGGCGCGGACAGGCGCGCCAGCTTCCGTTCGCCGAAGGGCGACAGCAGCAGCACGTGATCTTCCGAATCGACGCGCACGATCACCACGCTGCGGCGCGGATCGAGACTGAGGCGCTCCATCACCCGCATCCGCCGCGGCCCCTGTCCGGGCAGCGCGCCCTGCAACATCCCGAGGCGGCGCAGCACGAGGGCGGCGATGCCGATCAGCGACAGCGTGACGGCCAGCGCGACGACGGCGCGCAACCAGTCGAGAACGTCCATTCTGGACTCTCCATCATTCCCGCTCCCGGCTGGGCCGAACCGGTAAACGCGGCGTTAACCACGATCACCGATGCTGTGAGTCGTGAGCATCAACGACACCCCCTACTTCGCCCTCCTGCGCGCGCGGCTGGATTTCCTCGGAGATCGCCAGAAGCTGATCGCGGAGAACATCGCCAACGCCTCCACGCCCGGCTACACGCCGCGCGACCTCGACGCCGCAGCCTTCGAACGCGCCATGGCGCAGGCGGCGGACGGCGGACGCAGCGGCGCTGCCATGCGGATGCCGACGTCGCGCGTCCTCACCCGCCCCGACAGCGAAACGACGCTCGACGGCAATTCGGTGGTGCTTGAGGATCAGGCCATGCGCGCGATGGAGGTGCGCATGCAGTACGAGACGGGGCTTTCGCTCTACCAGAAGGGCCTGCAGCTCATGCGGATGGCCGCACGGGCGCCGGGCCGGTGATCGCGCGTGAAGGACGGCTGACCCATGGATGACATCCGCGCCACGATGACCGCCGCCGCCTCCGGCATGCGCGCCCAGACCATGCGCATGCGGATCGCCGCGGAGAACGTCGCCAACGCCAACTCCACCGCCGAGACGCCGGGCGGCGATCCCTATCGCCGGCGCATCCCCATGCTGGAAGAGAATCGCGCGCGCGACGGCGTGGTCGGCGTCCGCGTGACCGGCGCCATGGACGATCCGTCCGCGTTCAAGCGCGAATACAATCCAAGCCATCCCGCCGCCGATACCGACGGCTACGTGAAGCTGCCCAACGTCGACAGCCTTGCGGAAATGATGGACCTGCGGGAGGCGACGCGCGCCTACGAAGCCAACCTCAACATGATCGAAAACGCCCGCGCGATGACCACGCGCGCGCTCGATCTGCTGCGGCGCTAGCATGAAGGGACGCCGCTAGATGGCGATCGATCCGCTTTCAGCCTCCAAGGCCTATCTCGATGCGGCGAAGTCCGCCATGCGCGCCGGCGCCGGCGGCGAGGCGGGCGACGTGGTCGACTTCGGCAAGCTGGTGCAGAACGCCATCGGCCAAGCGGCAGGCGCCGCAAGCCAGGCGGAGCAGGCCGGCATGGCCGCCGCCACCGGCAAGGCGGACATCGTCAACGTGGTCACCGCCATCGCGGAGGCGGAAGCGACGCTGGAAACGGTGATGGCCGTCCGCGACCAGGTGATCCAGGCCTACCAGGAAATCCTGCGGATGCCGATCTAGCGGCGCTGCCGTCGCATCCCCCGCTGCCTGATTGTCCCGCGACGCGATCCGTGCGACGCGGCGCGGATGTCATCCGCCCTCCTCCCGCCATCGCATCTCGCGCTCGCCCTTGCCGTCATGGCGGTGTGGGGGACGAACTTCGTGGTCATCAAGGTGGCGCTGGAGGACCTGCCGCCGCTGCTGCTGGCGACGCTGCGCTTCGCCTTCGTGCTGCTGCCGCTGGCCTTCTTCGTGAAGCGCCCGGCCGTGCCGTGGCGCAACCTCGCCGCCTACGGCGTGCTGATCGGCGCCGGCCAGTTCGGGTTTCTCTTCATCGCCATGCGGTCCGACATCACCCCGGGCCTCGCGTCGCTCGTGGTGCAGACGCAGATCTTCTTCACCATCGGGCTGTCCATGCGCCTGACGGGCGAACGCGTGCGCCCGTTCCAGTGGGCCGCACTCGCGCTGGCCACCACGGGGCTGGGCGTGATCCTGGCGCACACCGACGCGGACGCCACCCCGCTGGGCATCGGCCTTGTGCTGCTGGCGGCGCTGTCGTGGTCCGGCGGCAACATGGTGGCGCGGGAGGCCGGCGCCGTGGACATGCTGGGCTACGTGGTGTGGGCGAGCCTGTTCTCCGTGCCGCCGCTGCTGGCGCTCACGCTCATCTTCGACGGCTGGCCCGCCATGGTGGAGGGCGTGACGCAGGCGCGGGCGATCACGTGGGCGGCTGTGCTGTGGCAATCGGTGGGCAACACCCTGTTCGGCTACGCCGCGTGGGGCTGGCTGCTGGCGAAGCACCCGGCGTCGGCCGTAACGCCCATGGCGCTGCTGGTGCCGGTGTTCGGCATGGCCGCGTCGGCGCTGCTGCTGGGCGAACCGTTCCCGCCGTGGAAGTTTGCTGCGATGGGGCTGGTGATGGCGGGCCTTGCGCTCAATCTTTTCTGGCCCTTGCTCAGCCGCCGCCGCGTCAGTCCCTGAGGCCGAGCGCCCGCGCCGCGGCGGCCACGCCTTCGCTGCGCGCGCGCATGTCGTCGACGATGTGGCCGTGCGTGGGGATGTAGAAGAGGCCCCGGTCCATGCCGTCCAGCGCAAGGGCGGCGCAGCGCTCCGGCATGATCAGGCCGAGTTCCGGCGGCGCGTTCGCGGGATCGGGCAGCTGGGCGGCGATCAGCGGCGTGTACACGGCGCCCGGCAACAGCACGTGCACCGCGACGGGCGCGCCCATGCCGGCGAGTTCGTCGCGCAGCCATTCCGCGGCGATCAGCACCGCGTGCTTGCTGGCGGCGTAGAGCCCGAGGCCCGCGCCCTTCACCGCGGCGGGCACGCTGAGCGAATTCTCCGAACCGGTGATCATGATGCGCCCCGCCAGGCCCGCATCCCTGAGGCGCGGCACATAGGCTTGCGCAAGGCGGATCGCGGCGAAGGTGTTGACCGCAAACAGCCGCTCCACCGCGCCGTCGCCCGGCGTTTCTTTCAACAGCCGCTTGTTGCGCCCGACGCCGGCGTTGGAGCAGACCAGATCGAGCCGGCCATGCGCCGCGAACACTTGCGCAACGAGCGACTCCGCAGCGCCCGGCTCGGCGAGATCGCACGGCGTGACGCCGTCGCCCCCCTGCACATCGGCCGCCACCACGGTGGCGCCGCGCGCCGTGAGCGCCGCCGCGAGCGCCCGCCCGATGCCGGACGCCGCACCGGTGACGAGCGCCACTTTGCCCGCGTGGTCGATCATCTCAGAAGCACGCGGTTGCGCGTCGCACGCGCCGCGTCGATGCCGGATGCGTCGCAAGCGCCTGCGCCGGCCGGGCCGGCCGCACCGCCAGGGCGCCGCCGCAGTTCGGGCATCTGCCGCTGAGCCTTTCGCTGCACGCCGTGCAGAACGTGCACTCGAAGGAGCAGATCATGGCGCCGGACACATCCGGCGCCAGATCGGCGTCGCAGCACTCGCAGTTCGGCCGCATGTCCAGCACGGGCGGGCCCCCTTGAATGCCTTTACGCGGCTTCCGGCATCGAGAGGTTGGTGAAGCGCTTCAGGTGGTGGTCGACGTTGCCGAACTGCGCATCGATCATGGTGGCGCGCTTGAAGTAGTGGCCCACGCGCATTTCCTCCGTCACGCCCATGCCGCCGTGGATCTGCACCGCCGCCTGGCCGATGAAGCGGCCGGCCTTGCCGATCTGGACCTTGGCGGCGCTGGCCGCCATGGCGCGTTCGCGCGCGTCCTCGCCGAGCTTGAGCGTGGCCATGTAGGCCATCGAGATCGACTGCTCGGTGGCCATGAACATGTCCACCATGCGGTGCTGCAGCACCTGGAACGAGCCGATCGGCACGCCGAACTGCTTGCGCCCGCGGGCGTACTCCAGCGTCAGCGCGTGCATGAGGCGGAACGTGCCGACCGCCTCGGCGCACACCGCCGCTATCCCTTCGTCCATCACCTGCTCCACAAGCGGCAGCGCGCCGTCGGCGGCGCCGATCAGCGCCTCGGCGCCGAGGGAGACGTTCTCGAAATACACTTCGGAGGCGCGGAACCCGTCGACGGTCACGTAGTCCCGCGTGGTCACGCCCTTGGCGGACTTGGCCACGATGAACACCGACACGCCCTTCGCATCGCGCTGGCCGCCGGCGGTGCGCGCGGTGACGATGAGGTGGTCGGCCTGCGGTGCGCCGATCACCACGGCCTTGTGGCCGTTCAGCGTGTAGCCGGCGCCGTCCTTCTTCGCGGTGGTGGCCAGATCGGCGACGTTGAAGCGCCCCTTCGGCTCCGCGTAGGCGAACGCCACGATCCGCTCGCCGGTGGCGATGGCGTTGAGGTGCTCCTGCTTCTGCGCCTCCGATCCCGCGTGCATGAGGAAGCCGCCGCCGAGCACCACCGTCTGCAGCCACGGCTCGACCACGAGGCCCTTGCCGAACTCCTCCATGATCACGAGCGTGTCCACCGGCCCGCCGCCGAGACCGCCGTAGGCCTCCGGCAGCGGCGCCGCCATCAGGCCAAGCTCCGCGAACGTGCCCCAGGCCTTCTTCGACCAGCCGTCCGGCGACGCAAGGATCGCCTTGCGCTTGTCGAAATCATATTCGGCGGCGACGAACTTCGCGATGGAATCGCGGAGCATCGTCTGCTCTTCGGTGAAGTTGAAATCCATGGGGCGTCTCCTCGATGTCTTTGGCGGCGTCACGCCGCATGGATGGGTTTGATGGCGTCGATGTCGTTTGCGGCGGCGCGCGCGGCGAGCGTCAAGTCCCGTCGGACCTGCAGGTTCATCCAGAACTCCGCGGTTGTCCCAAAGGCACGACCGAGGCGGACCGCAAGGTCGGGCGTGACCGGCGCGGTCTCGGCGATCACGGATGCAAGTGCAGACTCGGCCACGCCCAGCGTTCCCGCCAGCGCGGCGGCATCGAGGCTGTAATCCGGCATGAACTCCTCGCGGAGGATCTCGCCCGGGTGGCACGGCAGGTCGGGGGCGTCGGCGGGCTCAGTGGTAATCGACAAGTTCGACATTCTCCGCCCCTCCTTCCGTCCACACAAAGCAAATCCGCCACTGGTCGTTGACGCGCACAGAGTGCTGCCCGGCGCGGTCTCCGGCAAGAGCTTCGAGCCGGTTACCCGGCGGAACCCTCAAATCCTCCAGCCGCTCGGCCGCGTCGATCTGGGCGAGCCGCCGCCGGACGCGGGGCAGGATGTCCGGCGGCATGCGCCTTGGCCGTTCTCCTGCAAAGATGGCTGCAGCGACACCATCGCGGAAACTCCGGATCGCCACGACGACGCCTGACCGATCAGCCGGGGTGGCCGAGAAGCGGCTGCATGTCGTCGAGGTGGGTGGGGTAGCCGCCCTCCCAGGGCAGGAGGCCGCTGCCGCGGTGCGGCAGCACGCACTGGATGGCCGGAAACGCTTGCGGCGGCGACAGGTGGTGGCTGTAGTACCAGACCGCGTGCTCCAGCACGGGCTCGTAGAACTGCGTCTCCACCCGCACGAAGGCGACCGCGGCCTCCTCGAGGAACTGGTCGTAGCGAACGCCGGGTTTCGGGCGGAATCCCTGCTTCATGGCGCGGGCGATCTCATCCACCAGCGCGTAGGCCGTCTCTTCCTCCAGTGCGCACACCAAAAGCTACGGC
>JAIYAO010000117.1 GCA_027488965.1 Alphaproteobacteria bacterium | reverse complement strand
GGGCGGAGCATGACACGGGGTTTTCACCCCCCGGATTGGCGGGCTTAGAAAAAGTGGACGGCATGGACCGCCGGCGCCCCCGCCCGCCAAGGGGCGCAAGCGGAACCACCGCATGCCGGCGAGGCCGCCCGCGGTCCTCTTCGCCGCATAAAGAGGGATAGCAGTTGTCGCTATCCCCCCATTTCGCGCCCTATTCCGCCCACGGCGCGCGGCTGATCCGGCGTGGTCCACGTGACGTACTCGCAACATCTCATCTTCACGAAACGCGGAAGGTCGAACATGCGCAAACGCCAGGCCGGCATGGCGCTGATGGTTCTGGCGCTCGCCGCGTGCGCATCTGCGCCGCCGGAAGCGGTGCGCGCCGACCTGATCCTGACGTCCGTGAACGTCGTGGACGTGGAGACGGCGACAATCCTCGCCAACCAGGACGTGGTCATCGAAGGTGGACGCATCCGGGAGGTGCGCGCCGCCGGCGCCCGCATCAACGCACGGGCGATCGATGCACGCGGGCAGTACCTCATCCCCGGCCTCTGGGACATGCATGTGCACCTCGAAGCCTTCACGGCGCCGGAAGACAGGAAGCTCGATCCGCGCCGCTGGCACGCACCGCTCTCCATCTCGTACGGCGTGCTGGGGCTGCGCGACATGGGCTCGCGCACCGGGGACATCCTCGCCCTGCGCGCCGCGTTCCAGCGCGCACGGGCGGCCGGGCAAGCCGCGCCGAACCTGCGCGTGGCCGGACAATCGTTCTCGGGCAAGCAGCCGTGGGGCGCCTTCGACCACACCCTCATTCCCCAGACGGAGACCGAGGCGGCGGACATGGTGCGCGCGCAGGCCGCGCGCGGCGTGGACTTCATCAAGGTGCACGACTTCATCGCGCCGGAGATCTACCGCGCCATCGCCGCCGAGACCCGCGCGGCAGGGCTGCCGCTCATCGGCCACCTCCGCGGCTACGCCGGTCCGCGCGAGGCGGTCGCCAATGGTCAGAAGGACTTCGATCACCTGCCGCCGGAACTGCTGTCCCACTGCGGCGACAACGGCCGACGCGATGCCGAAGCATTCTACCGCGGCTGGTACACGGGCGGACCGGGCTACTACGAGCGGGAGATGGCGAAGCTCTACAACCCCGACGGTTGCCGCGCCTTGTTCGCGGCGCTGGCCGCTTCGGGCGCCACCGTCACGCCGACCCTGAGCGTGCGGGCGCCGGTGCACGAACGCACCTACGCCGCGGCGGGACGCCTGTTGCCACAGGGACAGATGAAGAAGTGCACGGAGTCAAAGGCGTTTCTCGACAACGCGGCAGGCGCAGACGCCGACGCCTATCGCGCGATGATCGGCGCCGTCGTGCGCGACTTGTCTGATGCCCGCGTCGACATCCTGACCGGAACGGACGGGGCCCCGGAAAGCTGCGGCATCCCGGGCCTCATCCTGCTCGATGAACTCGATGAACTTGTCGCCGCCGGCCTCACGCCGGCGCAGGTGCTGCGCGCCGCCACATATGCCAGCGCGCGGAAGGCCGGGGCGATGGAGTCTGGCGCCATCAAGGCCGGCGCGTCGGCGGACCTCGTCCTGCTGAGCGCGAACCCGCTGGACGGGCTTGCACCGCTGGCCGATCCGGCGGGGGTCGTCAGCGCCGGCGCCTACCTGGATCGCGACGCGCTGCGTGCGCTGCGCGACGGCGCCGCCGCCCATGCGCAATCACCGGGGCCCTGACGCGCCTGTGGCGGCCAGCTAGTCCTGCGCCGCCACCGCCCGCTCATCCTCAAACCCCACGAACACCGCCGCCTCCTCCACGGACTTGCGGCGCGAGACCACGGCGTTGGCGGGGAAGGCGTCGTCGGGATAGCCCATGGCGATGCAGATCATGATGACCTGATCGTCCGGAATGCCCGCATGCTCGCGCACCACGGGAGACTGCATGATGCCCTGGCTGTTGATCACGCAGCCGAGGCCGCGCGACCATGCGGCGTTCACGAGCGCGTTGGCGACGCCGCCGCAGTCGAACGGGCCGATGTCGCCGCCGGCGATGGCGCGGTCGTAGGTGATCACCACGGACACGGGCGCATCGAACTGGCGGAAGCCGCGCAGCACCCAGTCCTGCCGGGCCGCCGCATCGTGGCGTTCGATGCCCATGGCGGCGAACAACTGCTTGGCGATCTCGATCTGCCGTTCACGGTGAACGCCCGCGTACTCCCCGTGGCTGCGCGATTCCCGCGACGCCGGCACGCCCGCGAGGTTGCGCTCCGTGTTGCCGGCGCGGATGCGGTCCAGCGGGGCGCCGGTGAGCACGTAGAAATTCCACGGCTGCGTGTTGAGCGAGGACGGCGCGCGCATGGCCAGCGCGATGACCTCCCGCAGCACCGCCTGCGGCACGGGATCGGGCCTGAAGCCGCGGATGCTGCGGCGGCCGAGGACGACGTCGTCATAGTGCACTGTGCTACCCTTCTGTCTGCCCGCTCACCCGTACTTCACGCCCATCGCGCGCACGGTCTCCTCGAATTCGCGCACCGTCTCGCCGATGATCTCCGCCACGGGCTTCACGCTGTCGATGCGGCCGGCCACCTGCCCCGAGAGCGCGATGGAGGCCTCCATGTCGCCGCCGAAGTAGAGATCGAGCGCGTTGCCGAACGCCGCCATCGGCGGGGGGCCACTGTAGCCGTCCTGCAGCACGTCGTGTTCGAGCTGCGTGGTGCGTTTCGTCTTCAGCGCGCGCAGCGCGGGCTTGCCGAACTGGTTGAGGAAGAGCGTGTCGGTTTCTTCCGCATCGATGATCGCCTGCTTCCAGTTGTGGTGGACCGGGCTTTCCGCCGCGCTGACCATGCGCGTCCCCATCTGCACGCCTTCGGCGCCCAGAGCGAACGCCGCCGCCATCGTGCGCCCGCAGGTGATGCCGCCGGCCGCGATGATCGGCACGCCAAGCTTCTCCGCCACCAACGGCAGCAACACCATCGTCATCACCGGCTGCGGATTCTTGAAGCCGCCGCCCTCGCCGCCTTCCACCACCAACCCGTCGACGCCCGCCTCCACCGCCTTCTGCGCGGCGCGGAGCGTGGGGACGACGTGAAACACCGTCAGCCCCGCGGCCTTCAGCGTGGCGCAGAACTTCGTGGGATCGCCCGCGCTGGTGGTGACGAACTTCACGCCCTGGTCGATCACGAAATGGGCGATGCCGGGATCGCGCACGAAGGCCTGGGCGATGTTCACGCCGAACGGCTTGTCCGTTAGGTCGCGCATCTTGGCGATCTCGATCTTGATCTCGTCAAGCAGGCCCGAGGACGTCTCGATGATGCCCACGCCGCCGGCGTTCGACACCGCCGACGCCAGCTGCGCCCGCGCGATCCAGCCCATCGGCGCCTGCACGATGGGATACTGTACGCCGAGCATGGCGGTGACGCGGTTGGCGATGGGCATAGGCGGATCCTCTTTCTGGGGGAGTCATCGCCAGTGGCGGGCGCGCACGCAAGCCGTGACGTGAGGTGAGCCTTATCCCCCTCGCGGGGGAGAAGGGAATGCGTTAGGCAGCCGACGTCATGACCAACAAGATCGCATTCCAGGGCGAGCTCGGCGCCAACTCCCACATCGCGTGCCGGCAGGCGTACCCGAGCATGGAGCCCATGCCGTGCCCCAGCTTCGACGACGCGTTCGCGGCCGTGAGCGACGGCGAGGCGGCGCTGGCGATGATCCCCATCGAGAACTCGGTGGCGGGCCGCGTGGCCGACGTCCACCACCTGCTGCCGGACGGCAAGCTCTTCATCGTGGGCGAGCATTTCATCCCGATCCGCCACCAGCTGATGGCGCCGAAGGGGGCGACGCTGGCGGGGCTCAAGCGCGTCCACTCGCACATCCAGGCGCTGGGCCAGTGCCGGCGCACATTGCGCACGCTGGGCCTCACGCCCGTGACCAGCGCCGACACGGCAGGCGCCGCGCGCGAGATCGCCGCACTCAACAACCTGGAGGACGGCGCGCTTGCGTCGGCGCTGGCGGCGGAAATCCATGGCCTCGACATCCTCAAGGCCGACGTGGCCGACGCCCGGCACAACACCACGCGCTTCATCGTGCTGGCGCCCCACCCCGATGACGCCGAGCCCGAGGACGGCCCCTGCGTGACGAGCTTCGTGTTCAAGGTGCGCAACGTGCCGGCGGCGCTCTACAAGGCCATGGGCGGCTTCGCCACCAACAGCGTGAACATGACCAAGCTGGAGAGCTACCAGGTGGACGGCACGTTCACCGCCACGCAGTTCTACGCCGACGTGGACGGCCACCCGTCCGACCGCAACGTGCGTCTTGCGCTGGAAGAGCTGCAGTTCTTCTCCACGGAACTGAAGGTGCTGGGCGTGTACAAGGCCGCGCCCTTCCGCACGGGCGCGCGCGACGGACACTAGGCGCCCGCCGCGACGAACTCCACGAACGCGCGCGCCTTGGCGCCCAGCTCCCGGCCGGCGGGCCAGACCGCATGGATCGGCGCCGCCGGCGTTTCCCATCCCTCCAGCACGCGCACGAGGCGGCCGGCGGCGAGATCGTCCGCGACGAGCCACGCGGGCGCGGGCGCGACGCCCAGCCCCTGCAGCGCCGCTGCGTGCAGCGCCTCGATGCTGTCGCTGCGGAACGGGCCATCGATCTCCACGGACGCGGTCTCATCGCCCCGATGAAACCGCCACAGGCGCGGCGCGCGCAGGCGCGTGAACACAAGGCACGGCAGGCCGGCGAGATCGTGCGGATGGGACAGCGGTGCGTGGCGCGCAAGGAACGCGGGCGTCGCGTGGGGATCGCGCCGCGTGACGCCGATGCGGCGCGCCTTCAGCCCGGAGTCCGGCAGCTCTCCCACGCGGATCGCGAGATCGCAGCCCTCCGCCGCAAGATCGACCATCGCATCCGACAACAGCAGATCGACACGCACGTGGGCGTGGCGGGCGGCGAACCGCGCCAGTTGCCCTGCCACCACCGCGCGGCCGTAAGACACCGGCGCCTGGACGCGCAGCAGGCCGATGAGCGCCGCCTCCAGGCCGCGCACTTCCGCCTCCGCCGCCTCCACCTCCTCCAGGATGCGCAGCGCGCGCGCGTGGAACTGCACGCCCGCCTCCGTCAGGGACACCGCCCGGGTGGTGCGCCGCACCAGCTGGCCGCCGAACGCGGCCTCCAGCTCCGCCACCGCCCGGCTCACCGTGGGCTGGCCCAGCCCCAGCTCCGCGGCGGCGCGGGTGAAGCTTTGCGTCTCGGCCACGCGGCGAAACACACGGAGGGCGTCGATCCGGTCCATTCATTCTCAATTTGCATGGATCAAATGGCGGATCAATGTATTCTGCGCAGATCGGGAATGATCCAAATAGACGGGGCGGCGCGATGCAGCGCCGGCAAAGCCTGAAGGATCAACCCCATGACCCCGTTCGCCGTCCACACCCTCGCCACCGCCCCCGAAGCCAGCCGCCCCGCCATGGAAGCGGCCCAAAAGGCCTTCGGCATCCTGCCCAACCTGATCGGCCTGTTCGCGGAAAGCCCCGCCGTGGCAGAAGGCTACCTCGGCCTCGCCGGCGCGCTCGGCAAATCCTCGTTCACCGCGCTGGAGCGCGAGACGGTGCTGATCGCCACCTCCGTGGAGAACGACTGCCACTACTGCGTGGCCGCCCACACCACCGTCACCCAGGGCCAGAAGCTCGACCAGGCGGTGATCGCCGCCATCCGCGAGCGCCGCCCCATCGCCAACGGCCGCCTGGAAGCGCTCCGCCAGTTCACCATCAAGCTGGTGCAGAACCGGGGCTTTGTGTCGGACGCGGACGTCACCGCGTTCCTCGATGCGGGCTTCACCCGGGCGCAGGTGCTGGAAACGGTGATGGGCATCGCGCTCAAGGTGATGTCCAACTACGTCAACCACATCGCGGAAACCCCGCTCGACGCGCCCTTCCGGGCCAACGCCTGGACGCCGCGCCCCCGCGCCGCCTGACCCCCCGGCTCGCCGGCTCCCGGTAACCGGGGGCCGGCGTTGGGCGTATGGTGCAGCAGGGAGCGGGTT
>JAIYAO010000070.1 GCA_027488965.1 Alphaproteobacteria bacterium | reverse complement strand
GCGCAACAGACGTCCGACCCGGAAGATCAAGGAGGTCCACGCCTGCCCTCATGCCGCGAGCTTGTCGCAGGACGAGGCCATGATCCGCCCGCGCCGGCGCTACTTGCCTTCCGGCGCCACGATCACGTTGGCGTCCGCGTACTGCACGCCTGTCATGGCCTTCAGGCGCCGGACCCAGCGGTCCGACGTGCGCTGCATCTGCGCGCGCGACACGCGGGTGCAATGCGCCAGCACCAGCTCCGCGCCGAGCGTGAAGCGCGTGAAGCACAGGCCGGCGAACTCCGTGCGCCGGGCCAGCGTTTCGCGCGCGGCAGCTTCGGCCTCGGCGTACTTGCCCTGGAGGTAGAGCGCCTGCGCACGGCTCAGCGGGTGGCGATCGTCGAAGCGGACGATGAACTCGAGATTGGGGTTGATGGGCGGCGCATCGGCGGCGGGCGCGGCCTTGGGCGCCTGCGGGATCGAGACCGGCCGGGACGGCGGCCCGTCGGCCATCGCCGTCTCCACCTCCGGTGCGGGAATGGGCGCGCTGGCCGCCACCGAAGGCGCCGCTGAGACCGCGCCGGCGACCACCGGCGGATCTGCGACGGGGGCGCGGTCCGTTCCACCCTGATCGCCGATGAAGGCGACCGCCAGGGCCACGAGCAGCGCGCCGCCGCCGCCGATCAGGCCGAGATTCCGGGCGCCATTAGCATCCATCGCCGTGATCCATGGCGTTCACCTCCCGCCCGCAGGCGCGGCTGCGGCGGGGGCCGCGCGCGCGAGGTCGAGCATGCCGCGCCCACATGGCCGCACGCACTTGCCGGCCTGGCCGGGCACGGGCGTGGCGTTGGGCTTGTCGCAGGCGATGGCGCACTGCACGGGCGCATCGATGGGGCTGATGGCGCGGGTGAGCAGCAGCGTCTCCAGCGCGCGGCCCTTCACGTTGAACTGCGACTGCAGCAGCGCGAGCGCCGCCGCCACGTGCGGCGCCGCCATCGAGGTGCCCTGCAGGTAGCCGTAGTAGCAGGTGGCCGCGGGCTGACGCGTCTCGGGATCGTAGCAGTCTTTCGTGGTGGTGCGTGTGGACAGCACGCCATCGGGGCGGCCGTCGCCGTCGGTGTCGCTGAACAGGTCCCCGCCCGGCGCCATCACATCCACTTCCGGGCCGAAGTTGGAATAGAAGGCGATGTGGCCCTGCGCGTCGTTGGCCGACACCACGATCACGTTGCGGCAGTTGGCCGGCGCATACTGCGTCACCGGATTGGCCTTGTTGCCCGCCGCCACCACGATCACCGACCCCCGCGCCACAGCCGCATCGATCGCCGCCTGCATGGAGGCCGGGCACGGTATGCCCACGGACAAACTCATGTTGATGATGTCGGCGGGCGTGGCGTTGACGATCTGCTCGCCCGTCTCGGTGAGCGCGGGCGACAGCCCGGCGGACCAGCGGATGGCGTTGACGATGTCCTCCAGCTCGCCGCCGCAGCGGCCGATGGCGCGCACCGGGATGACGTTGACGTTCCACGCCCCGCCCGCGACGCCGCGGCGATCGTTGGTGGTGGCGGCGCCCACGGTGCCGGCCACGTGCGTGCCGTGCCAGGAATTCTCCTTGCCCGCCGTGCAGGCATCGCCTGCGTCGTTGGCGTCGCGGTCGATGCCGGTGCCGTCGCCCGCGCGGTCATAGTCGACGATGAGATCGATGCCCCGCGAGAGATTGGGGCTGGCGCGCATGTCCGGATGGGTTAGATCCACGCCGGTGTCGATCACCGCCACGCTGACGGCGCGCCGCCCCACCTGGCGCGCGTTCAGCCAGAACGGCTCGAAGCCCGCACCGCCCGGCGAGAGACCCGGCCCCGCACCACGCCCGCGCATGTCCCACTGGAGCGGCAGCAGCGGATCGTTCGGCAGCGCGCCGGTGGCCGCGGCTTCGGCGCCGGGCGCCGCCGGCGCAGGCGCTGCGCCCTTCGGCGGCGACGTCGGCGCGGGCGGCTTCTTGTTGAAGATGGGCAGGCGGTCGAAGCCGGTCTCGATGACGTAGTTCTTCTCCACGAAATCGAACTGGCGCGACGCCTGCAGGCGCTCCAGCGTGCAGATCGTTTTCAACGTGAGATCGGCTTCCAGCTCCGCGGCCGTCACCGTGCGCGGGCACTTCTGGCCGGTGTCGACCACGGCCTCCGGTTCGTTGGCGGCGCCCGCTTCGGCGAGTTCGGCGCCGGGGGGCGTGGGCGTCATCGGCAGCGCTTCCGGCTCGGCGTGGGGCGGCTCGGCGGCGGGCGGCGCGCCTGCTTCCGGCGCGGCGGCCTGCGCGAGACGTGCAAGTCCTGTGGGGCTTGCGGCGTTGTCCGGCGTGAGATCGATCTTGACCATACCCGATGGGCTCACCTCGATCTCGCCCCCCACCTTGAGGCGCGTGAGCACGGTGCGCGCATCGCGCGTGGCTTCCTCCACCGCATCCTCGATGGCCTTGGCTTCCACGCGCGTGTCGAGCGCCTGCGGTTCGCCGTCGCTGGTGAGGCGCGACATGAACGGCATGCCGAGCGAGGCCGCAGCCCCCGCCAGCTCCGCATCGACCTTGGCGCCCACAAGGATTTCGCCCGGCACGAACTTCACCGGATCGGGCGACAGCATCGCCTCCATGTCCGACGCCGCCAGCACCGCGGCGCCGCCGATGGAGCGCGCCTCCGGCGCCACATCGCCCAGCGCCGTGGGGCCGATGCCCGCCTTCTCCAGCACGCTGCCGATCTGGTCGCACGCCGCAAGCGCCACGAGGGGCGCGAGCATCAGCGCCAGAAACGCCGCGCGTCCGGACCGGGCGGACGGGCTTCCACTGGATGGACGCATGTGACGGCTCCCCGGATGTCGCGGGCGGACCCTAGCCCGCCCGAAGGCGCCGAAAAAGGGCGCGGGGAAGCAACGTCCGGAATTATGCGCTAGGTGTACCTTTGATGACGGCCTACCCCATCGCCAGTTCCGTTGCCGGCGCCCGCGCGCCGGACGCGCCCGTGGCCCGCACGGCCGCCGCCGCCGCACGGCTGGCCGGCGGGCTCGTGTTCCTTGCGGCGGAGGAACTGCCGGGCGCCTTCGCCGACATCGCCGCCGCAGAGGCAGCTGTGCCGGGGCTCTACGGCGACGGGCGGTACGAACTGATCTGGCGCGAGGACGCCTGGCGCGTGGTGGCCCGCTACTGGCGCATCGCGCCGCCCGCGCCGGTGGCGCGCAGCGCATCGGCCGCCGCACGCAAGCCGCTGGGCGTGGCGCGCACGCCGGACGATGCCCGCGCCGTGCTCGGCGGGCCGGCGGAACTGGTGGCGGAGGCGCTGCCGCGCACCTACCGCACGCTGGGCCGCGCCCGCATGGCGTTTCGCGAGGCCGTGGAGGCAGGGCTGGCGCGGACCGAGGAACGCGAGGGCGGCTACGTGGTGGTGCTGTCTTACTGGCGCCCGGTGCGCTCTCCCGGGCAAGGCGCGCGCCTTGCCCAGTCGGAGCGCGACGAACTCGCCCAGCGCGCCGCAGCGCCCCTGCGCCCGGACGGCCCGCAGGCCGATCCCTTCGTGGGCCTGTTCGAACGGCTGGCGCCGGAAAACCCCGCCATCGTGCTCGCCGAGGAAGGTGACGGCCGCACGCGCGGGGAGTGAGGCGGGGTGGCCATGTATTGGCCCATCGCGGGAGAGCAGGCATGGTCGGCGGATGAAGATCATTCTCGCCGCCCTGTCCCTCCTCGCCCTCGCCGCCTGCGCCGGCACGCCGCCGCCGGTGCAGGCCACCTTTTTCGCCAACCTGTCGGCGCTCTGCGGCAAGAGCTTCGCCGGTCGGCTCGACTCCACCGACGCCGCGGACGCCGAGTTCGCGGGCAAGCCGCTGGTGATGGGCGTGGTGGACTGCGCGCAATCCGGCGTGGTGCGCATCCCGTTCGCCGTCGGGGCCGACCGCTCGCGCACCTGGGTGGTGACGCAACTGCCCGGCGGCGGCCTGCGGCTCAAGCACGATCACCGCCACGCCGACGGCGCCGAGGATGTGCTGTCGCAGTATGGCGGAGACACCGCAGCCCGCGGCGACGCCACGCGACAGGACTTTCCAGTCGATGCGTTCTCCAAGGCGCTGTTCGCGCGCGAGAACCGCGCCGTATCGATGACCAACGTGTGGACGCTGGAACTGAAGCCTGGCGCCACGTTCGCCTACGAACTCAACCGCGCCAATCGCCACTTTCGCGTGGTTTTCGATCTGACCCAGCCGCTGTAGCGGCGCAGCGCCTCAGCCGCGGGCGCGCGTGGGGCCGAGCAGGATCGCGCGCATGTCCCCCTTCGCCTGGAAACTGGCCACGAGCAGGTAGGGCGCGAGAAAGCCCATGCCGCCGAACAGGCCGCACGGCAGCAGCACGAGGCCCAGCGGCGAGAAGTTGTGCCGCCACGCAAGCCACAGCCCGGACAACAGGAGAAAGCCCATGAAGTCCGCATTGAACTGGCCGGGCCAGCCCATGGCGGCGATGTCGCCGAAGAAGATCTGGAAGAGGCCCCAGCCGTGGTTGGCGATCACCACGCCGGTGTAGGCCGCAAGGCCGATCAGATAGACGCCAAGGAAAATGCGGAACGCCTGCATTGGTTCTCCCCCGAAACTGTCCGGTCTCTCCGCTCACGCGCCCGGCGATGGCCAGGCGTCCAGCACGGTCGCGGCGTTGAAGTACTCGCGCCACAGCGTGATGAGCCCGTCGTGGACCTCCCACACGCCCGTCACCGGCAACTCGACCCACTTGTCCTTCAGGCGGTGCCGGTCGAGGCGCTCAGTGAACACCACGGGCCCGTCCGCCGCCGCCCGGAGCACAATGAACTCGTTCTCCAGCGTCGGCGCGAAGAACGGCTCCAGCATGCCCCGGATGCCTGCGTGGCCATGCAACTTGGCCATGGGCATGTTGTGATACTCGCAGTCCTCGGCCACGAACCGCAGCGCGGCGTCATAGTCGAGCTGCGCCATCGCGGCGAGAAAGGCCTTCACCACATCGAGGGGTGCGACGATCCTGTCGGCATCCATCTGCGCTTCTCCCAAGACTTCCGGGGAAGACGGTGCCTGCACGGGGGAATGCCCGCAATTATGCGGGAGGTAATGGCGACGCGACGGTTACTGACGCACCCGCACGCGGGACCGCGCGCGCCGGCCCTCGGCATCCACCACGAGGACTTCGTGGAAGCCCGGCGTGGACGGCCGCCAGACCGGCCGCCCGCTCGACGCCTCCTCGGCGATGCGCACCCCTTCGGCGTACCACACCAGGGGCGCTGCCCCGCCGCGGGCGGCGAGCGCGACGCCACGGCTCTCTGCGCCGTACTCCGTCACGAGCACTTCGGCGTTGTCGGGAGGAAACAGGATGGCGGGGCCTGTCTGCGCGCGGTCGGGATCGAGCCGGCGCTGGCCGGGAGCGGCGCGCGCGCGCGCATCCTCTGCGATCATCAGCGGCGCGGCGCCGGGCGTCAGCCGGTCGAAGACGGCGTAGAGTAGCGGCAGCGATTCCGCACGGCCCGTGGCGCCGACCCGCGGCGCGCCGTCGGGCCGCCCAACCCACACCCCCACCGCATAGCCCGCGCCGACGCCGAACGCCCATGCATCACGAAAACCGTAGGACGTGCCCGTCTTGAACGCGATCTGCGGCGCGCCTTCGATGAGCGCGCTGGGCGCGCGGCCCGCGGGCGACGGCGTACGCGCGAGGATGCCGAGAATTTTCGCGGCGCTCTCGGGCTTCATCAGCCGGCTCTGGCCCCAGCGCGTGCGCGCCGTGTACGCCAGCGGCCGCGCGACGCCGCCGTCGCCCAGCGCCGCGTAAAGCGTGGTCACCTCCTCCAGCGTGAGACCCACGCCGCCGAGGGCGAGCGCCAGGCCGGGCTCCGACAGGTTGCGGCGCGGGAAGCGGGGCTTTGCGCCCGCAGACGTGAGCGCCGCCTCGAAGCGCGCCGGGCCCACCTTCTGCAGGATCGCCACCGCCGGCAGATTGAGCGAGTGCTGCAGCGCCTCGAACAGGCGCACCTCGCCGTGGAAGCGCCGGTCGAAGTTCTCCGGCAGGTAGCCGCCGAAGCGGCGCGGCGCATCGTCGATCAACGTCTCGGGCGCTGCGATGCCGTCATCGAGGGCGAGGCCGTAGATGAAGGGCTTCAGCGCCGATCCCGGCGAGCGCACGGCGCGAGTCATGTCGAGAAAGGCGCCGGCGCGCGCGCGTTCCGCCCCGCTCACCGCAGCGCGCACCTGGCGGCCCTCCACCTCCACCACGACGATCGCCGCACTCGTTTCGGGATCGAGCGCACGGAGTTCGGCCGCCACCAGCGCTTCGAGCGAGCGCTGCAGGCCCGCATCGAGCGTGGTGGAAAGGATGCGCGCGTCCGGGTCCTGCCGGACGAGGCGGTCGGCGATGCGGTCGGCCAGTACGGGAAACGGCGTGCGCGTGGGGATGGGTGCGGCGCGGCCCTCGGCGGCGAGCTTGCGCGGGGTGAGGCCCAGCGCTGCGAACTTGGCGAGCACCCAGTCGCGCGCCTTGCGCGCCGCTTCGGGCCGGCGATCCGGCCGGCGCGCCTCCGGCGCCTGGGGCAATGCGATGAGCAACGCCATCTCGGCTTCGGAAAGCCCCTGCGGATCGCGATGGAAGTAGCCACGGCTGGCGGCGCGCACGCCTTCCAGGTTGCCGCCATAGGGCGCGACGGTGAGATAGGCCGACAGGATCTGCCGCTTCGACAGCCGCCGCTCGATCTGCAGCGCGCGCACGATCTCGATGAGCTTGGACGGCACCGTGCGCGGGCGCGGCTCGATGAGACGCGCCAGCTGCATGGTCAGTGTGGAGCCGCCCGACGTGATGCGTCCGGAGCGCGCCCACGTGAACGCGGCCCGGCCCAACGCCAGCGGATCGACGCCGGGATGGACGTAGAACCGCTTGTCCTCCACCGCGATGAGGCGGCGCACGAACTCCGGATCGATCTCGTCGAGCCGCGCGGCGAGCCGCCACTTGCCGTCCCGCGTGGTGAACGCGCGCAGCCACGCGCCGTCCTTGTCGAGCACCACGGGCGAGACGACGTAGGCGCGCTGCAGCGGCGGCGGAAATGCAAGATCGAGCGCGAAGAGAAGCAGGAACACCAGCAGGCCGCGCCGCCACCAGCGCCGGGTGGCGTCGTCCAGCGGTACAGCGAGGGTGCGGCCGCGCTTCATGGCGTGGCGTCAGGCGGCGGCGGCGAACCGCGCGATGGCGTCGGCGGTCTCGCGGGGCGCACTCAGGAACGGCGAATGCGAGGTGGGCAGCGTGACGACATCGCGGCACGGCAGGCGCGCCAGCATCCGCTGCTGGAACGCGTGAGACACGGCGCGATCCTGCGTGCAGGCGATATAGTAGCGCGGGACGGCGCCAAAGCGGGCCTCCGTAACGCGCGCACCTTCCACCAGCGGCCGCAGCGGCTGGGGCTGGAGCCGGGCCTGCGCCCAGGCCACATCGGCATCGGTGCAGTCGCCATAGAATACGGGCTTTGTGCGCGCAGCGGCAGGGCGCGAGACGCCGGAGAGCATGTCCGTGCGCACCACGGACGGCACGTCCGATGCGCCATCCTCCGCACCGAGCCGGAAGAGCGAGTCGCCGTCGCGCGGCAGGAAGGCGGCAAGGAACGTGAGGCCGCCGATCGCTTCGGGCGCGATTTCAGCAGCGCGCGCGATCACGATCCCGCCCATGGAATGACCCACCAGATGCGCACGTCCCATCGCGCGCGCGGCATCGGCGACGGCGCGCGCATAGTCATCGAGACCGATGCCCCAGCCCGGCTTGCCCGCGCCGCCATGGCCGGGCAGGTCCAGCGCCTTGGCGCCCACGCCGGCGGCGGCGAGCAGCGGCGTGACCTTCTCCCAGCACCATGCGCCGTGCCAGGCGCCATGCACGAGGAGCACCGGCGTCATCGCGCCGCCACGCGGATGCGGCCCGTGGCGCTGCGGCCTGCGACGCCGGGCTTGTACATGTCCTCGATGGCCGCACCCGGCAGCGTGTAGGACCCCGGCGTCACCGCGCGCGCCACGTAAGCGAGCGTGTAGCCGCCGCCCTGCACGTCGAGCGCCGCCACGAAGCGGTCGTCGCGCTTCTCGGTGAGGCGTGCGCTGCTGACGCGGCCGAGCCACGCGAACGGCCCGTCCACCCGCTTGCCGTCATAGCCCACCTCGCCCTGCCCGTCGGTGGGGCTCAGGATGGACTCGATCTCCAGGCCCGCGGGCAAGAGGTCGATGATCGCTGCAGGATACAGCCGCTGGCCCTCCGGCGCGCCGGAGAGCGCCACGATCACGCGGTCGCCCTGGCGCACGTTGTTGAGGTCCGCGAGGCCGCCGACGAGCGTGAACACGCGCTTGTCGATGGACAGCCCGTTGGACGAGGCCGGCGGTGCGCTTGTGGGCGCGCCCGACAGCGTGAGCGACCGCCACACCGCGCCGGCGCCATCGTTGCGGAACGTGATCGCGGTCTGCAGCTGGGACGCCACCGCCTCGAACGCCGACACGGGGCCCGCCTTCTGACCGTTCACCGACACCAGCACCGGGCCCGCCGTGCGCAGGAGCGCGTTCGCCGCCATCAGCAGCTGCGCCTGTTCCTGCGTCATCAGCTGGTCCGCGCGCGGCTGGTCGGCGCCGAGACGGCGCGTGAGACGCTGGATCAGCGGATTGAGTGAGGCGTCGTCTTTCGCGGCCTCCGCCACGAGGGCGAGCACGCCGGCGGTGTCGCGCACGGGCGACTGATAGTAGTCCCCCGGGTTGCGGTAGCCGAGCGCCTGTTCGGCGGCGCGGAAGGCGCTGCGGGAGCGCGCGCGATCGCCGAGATGCGCCAGCGCCGCGCCGATCTGCGCGCGGGCGAGCGGGCTCGGCTCCGCGCTGAGGCGCGCATCGTGGAAGTAGCGCACCTGGCCGATGTCGGCCTTGCCGGCCTTGGCGAGCACGTACAGCGCATACGCCGTGGAGCGCGACCGCAGCAGCGCGGTGGTGTCCGGGTTGCCCACCCATTTGTAGACTTCGTAGGCGTACGAGACGTTGGAGAAGTCATCGAGGCGGGCGACGGCGCGCAGGCCCTTGTAGACATCCTCCATCGGCGCATCCGGCACCACGAGCCCCGCCTGTTTCGCGCGCAGCAGGAAGTCCGCCACGTAGGCGCCGAGCCAGGGGCTGGCGGCGCTGTCGCCCGCGCGCCAGAGGCCGAAGGCGCCGTCCGGCGTCTGCCGGTCGAGCAGCTTGGTGACCACGTCGTTCAGGCGCGGGTTGAGCCGCGGATCGCGCAGGCGCGCGGCCTGCGGCGCGAGCACGTTGGCGTAGAGCAGCGGCATCGCCACGCTCACCAGCTGTTCGGTGCAGCCGTAGGGATAGCGGTCGAGGCTGTCGAGCAGCGGCGCAGGATCGAGCCCGGCGAGGCTGGAATAGCTGACGATGGCCTTCGACTGCGACGGCTGGAAGCCCGCAAGCGACGCCGCCGTGAGCGCAAACGTGGCGCCGCGGGGCTGCGCCTCCATCTGCACCGCCGTGACCGGCAGGAACGGCGCGCGGGATTCGATGTCGTAGGCGTGCGTGAGCGCGAGATTGCCCGGCCCCGCCACGTTGAGCGTGAGCTTGCCGATGCCCGATGCAGGCGCCGACACGGGGATGCGGATGGTCTGGTTGGCGCCCTTCGCCAGCGTGAGACGCTGCGCGCCGGCCTGCGCACGTGCAGCGCCCTGGCCCGCCAGCGAGACCTGGTAGTCGCCTGCGGCGCCTTCGATGTTGTCGATGCGCAGCGTGGCGAACGCCTCGTCGCCGGGCGCTAGGAAGCGCGGCAGCGTGAGATCGGCCACCACCGGATCGCGGACGGTCACCGGCGTCTCGTCGGCGCCCAGCCCGGTCTCGCTCCACGCCACCGCCATCATGCGCAGCTCGCCGTTGAAGTCCGGCACATCGAGCGGAATCATGGCCTTGCCTGCGCGGTCGAGTTTCACGAGGCCCGACCAGAGCGCGACCGTCTTCGTCGGCACCACCGTGAGGCCTTCGCCGCCGAGGCTGTCGCCGCCCTGACGGGGCGTGGCCGCTGCGCCGAGATTTGGATTCAGCAGGCGGCCGTAGTCGTCGCGGATGCCCACGCCCAGGGCGCGGCGGCCATAGTAGTGATCGGTGGGATCGGGCGAGGTGAACTTGGTGAGCTGCAGGATGCCTTCATCCACCGCCGCGAGCGTGACGCGCACGCTTTCGCCGCGCGGCGCGCCCGTCACCGTGATGGGGAAGTTCACGCGCTGGCGCGGGCGCACCACGCCCATGTCCTCGGCCACCGCCACCGTGAGCGTGCGGTTGGTCATGTCCACCGGCACGTAGCTCACGCCGACGGCGCGGCGCGGCACCACCGGCGTATCGCGCCGGCCCGCAGGATCGCGCGGCGTCATGACGGTGACGAGCACATAGGCGCCCGCGCCCCAGTCCCCGTCCACGCGCAGCGAGATCTTCTTGCCGCCCGCGGGAATGGTCTCCGTGCGCGTGCTGAGCACCCGATCGGTGGCGACGACGATCTGCGCCTCGCCAGCGTAAGGCGGACGCACGTCCACCTCGATGCGCGAGCCCGGCTTCACGGGTGCTGCCGGCGGCGCCACCGCCACCATGTCGGGCGTGTCGCTGTCGGCGGTCCAGCCGCCCCAGCCGACGCCGAAGCGGTGCGTGGTCTCGGCGCCTGTGGCTTCGTTGCGGACGATGAGGCGATAGGCGCCTTCGCGCAGGCTGGCCTGGGTGATCGTCTGCGCCGCGTTGGCGGCCACGTCGAGCGTGCCCTGTGCGCCGGCGACCTGGATGTCGCGGCCCGTGCGGCGCCACTTCCACTGCCCGCCTTCGAGATACCAGTCGTAGTTCCAGTCCTCCTCCACGAGGCGCCACTGCACGCGCGCGGCGGTGCGTGCACCTTCGGCGTTGACGGCGATGACCTCGAACGCGGCGGGCTGGCCGGCGGCGATGTAGCCGTCGCCCTTGGCCTTCACGCCGATGTAGAGGCCTTGCAGCCGCACCGGAATGTCGAAGCTTTCGCGCACCACGCGCCCGCCGGGCTCGGACACGCTGGCGATGATCTTGGCGCGCAGCGGCAGCGACGTCTGCGGCGGCGACAGGAGCGCGACCTGCAGCTGCGCGCGTCCGGCGCCGTCGGTGACGGTTTCGGGAAGCTGGAAGAACTGTTCGTCGAACCGGTCGTCTTCACGACCCCAGGCATAACCGGCGAAGGTGGCGAAGGGGTTGGGATCGACCTGCAGGCGGCCCTCCCCCTGCACCACGAGGCCTGCGCCCGGCGCGCCGTACAGGAACTGTGCATCGACGCCGATGGCGCGGCTCTGGTCGGCGGTGAGCGGCGCCTCGGAACCATCGACCTTCACGCGCAGGCGCTGGGGCACGAAGTCCTCCACCGCGAACGTCACTTCGCCCGCGGGCGCATCCTGACCGTCCACCTCCAGCACCGCGCGCCACTGGCCGCGCGGCGCGGAACGGTCGATCTGCAAGTTCTTGATGATGGAGCCGGCATCCACCGCCTCGCCAAGGCGCTGGCGACGGAACTCGGTGCCGTTGGGGCGATAGACGACGAGCGTGGACTGGCGATTGGCGATGGAGCGTCCCGACGGATCGCGCAGCATGCCGTTGACGCGGACCACTTCGCCCGGACGATAGATGCCGCGCTCGGTGAACATGTAGGCGTCCACATCGCCCGGTGCGACGCGGCCGCCCACGTCGCGTTCCGACAGATCGAGCACGCCGCGTTCGAGATCGAGCGCCGCGAAATCGCCGCCGCCGGTGTAGGCGAACACGTAGCGCGCGCGCTGGGGCCCTTCGCCCTTAAGCAGCGCCTGCGCAAACCGCACGCGGCCTTCGCCGTTGGTGCGCGCCCGCGCGAGTTCATCGTTGTTCTGCGCGATCAGCGTGAGCGTGACCCCGCCCATGGGCCGCGCGGATTTGAGCGACCGCACCACCACGTCCATGCCGGTGGCGCCGGTGAAGCTCTGCAGCGCCATGTCGGTGTACATGATCCAGCGCGCGGCGCCGGCGGGGCGATCGTTGTTCTGGCCCCGGGCACCGGCGCCGGGCGTGGCGTCCACCACGCGGATGACGTAGGCGCCGGGGTTCTTGTCCTTGAGCACCGAACCGAGCGGGAAGACGGTGGTCTGCGTCCGGTTGCGGTCCTGCGCGCGCAGCTGCACCGGCAGGTCGCCCTTCCAGATCGAGACGCCGAAATCGGAGCCCTCGTTCTCGATGTCCCACGACTCCCACGAGCCCTCCGCGGCCGCCTGGCCTTCGGTGATGGAGCGTTGCGAGAGGATGCGGTCGGACACGCGCAGCACTTCAAGCTTCAGCTTCGAGACGTTGACGGTCTCGATGCCCACGCCGTCCGCCTCCGCGCGCGGCAGGATGACGCCGGAGCCGGCGAAGCCCACGAACGAGGGGCGATCGCCGAAGGTGAGGTTGAACGTCTCGTCCTTGCGCGTCTTGGCGCCGCCCGCAGACGGCAGGCCCTCGCGCACGGTGACCTCTCGGTCCACGTCGTACGGCAGGCCGCGCAGGCAGAGGGACTTCTCCACCGGCTCGAACTGCACGGCGGCGGCGGGTTGCAGGACGATGAAGTCGGCGAAGTTCGTCTGCGGATCGTTGGCGAGGGGTTGCGTGAATTCGAGGCAGGCCACGGGCGTGTCGCCGCCGGTTTCCACCCGCAGCCGCTCGAACGCCATGTCGCCGGCGGCGATGGCGCCGAGGCGCGGCGCACGCGCCGAACGGATCGCCTCCGCCCCGCCCGCGGCGGCCCGGAACCAGCCGCTGGGGCCCCCGCCCGTCTGTCCCAGAACTACACCGCCCAACAGCCCGACAGCCAGCGCCGCCGCAGCCGCCACGATCACGTTCCGGTTCATCGAAGTCCTCGCCCGTTTCCCCTTGGGTCTAGACGCTTAGCCCATGGTTGGCGGCGACGTTAGCATAACCATTTTGTAAGAATTGCGACCCGCACTGCGCGCCGATCAGCGCTGCATGCGACAAGTCGTCGCAGTCTAGAAGGCCTCATCGGGCAGCCCCGCCACCCACCGCGCAAACTCCGGATCGTCGAACGTCCAGCCGCCCCGCGGCCCCGCCTTGTCGAGGATCCCGAGGCGCGTCAGCCGGCGCAGGGCGGACTGGGTCTGGGCGATGGTGGGCGTCGCCGCGCCGACCAGGCGGCCGATCTCGGCCCGGTTGGCTTCGCCGAACGGTGCAGCCGCGCCGCGCGCCAGCGTGGCCGTCAGCGCCCGCTGGACCGACGTGAGCGACAACCACAACCGGTCGTAGCCCAGCGCCGCTGCCAGCCCTTCGCGCAGGCGCAGCAGCGCGGCGGGAATGTCGCGCTTCGGCAACGGCAGGAGCTGCTCCAGCAGCATGCGGAAGAAGTACGGGCTGCGGTCGAGGGACTCGAACGCCGCCAGCGCGGCCTTGGCGTCGAGGCGTTCGCCGGTCGCCTTCTCGAACGCGTCCAGCAGGTGCGTGACGAACGGCGGCCCCAGCGGCTCGAGATCGATGCTGGTGGCGAAGTGGAAGAACGGCGCAGCGCGATCGGAGAACATGGCCGCCAGCCCCTCGCGGCTGGAGCCCGTGAAGATCGCGGCCAGCCCGTCGCGGCGCGTATCGAGGCTGGTGCGCAGCGCCGCCACGAACGGGCGGTTCTTCGGATCGAGCGCCAGCTCCTGCACCTCGTCCAGCAGCAGCAGCGTGGGTTTGCCCTTGCGGGCGAGCTTGCCCAGGAGCGCATCCATCGCCAGCAGCACATCGCCGGACGGCGCCTCCGGAATGCCGGCGAGATCGATCTCCGCGTGCGCTTCCGCCCCTGCCACCGCGCCGCCCAGCCGCACCTTCGGGCGCAGGCCCTGCGCCTGGTTACGCAGCTGGTCGGCAAGGCTGCCGTGGCGCAGCGCATGGTCGAGCGCGGCGATCATCGTCGCCGCCGGCGCCAGCGGCGCCTGCCAGAAACTCACGTAAACGACCCTATGCCCGGCCTTCTCCGCGAGCGGCCCCACGTCCTGGCGCAGGAACTCCGTCTTGCCCATGCGGCGCGGCCCGAACAGCAACAGCGCCGTCGCCAGCCGCTTCTCGATGAGCATGAACGTGCGCTGGGCGGCGTCCTTGCGTGTGAAGTGCCAGGGATCGGGCTTGGCCATGAAGCCAAGTATAGCACACGATGCCTATATAGGCGCGAGAGAGTATAGCCGCCTATATCTGAATGAGGCTATATAGCCATCTTTGGCTATATGCGCCTACATCAGTCCTTGGCCCGCTCCACATAGGCGCCGTCCTCGGTGGAGATGATCACCCGCGTGCCCGGCCCGATGTGGGGCGGCACCATGGTGCGCAGGCCGTTGGAGAGCATGGCCGGCTTGTAGGAGGACGAGGCCGTCTGGCCCTTCGTCACCGGCTCTGTCTCCATGATCTCGAGCGTCACCCGGGGCGGCAGGTCGATGGACAGCGCCTGGCCGTCGAACATCGTCAGGTGGACTTCCATGTCCGAGGCCAGATAGGCGGCGTCGTCGCCCACGGTGTCCTTGCCCACCGTCACCTGCTCGTAGTTGAGCGGGTTCATGAACACGTAGCCCACGCCCTCGTCCTCGTAGAGGTAGGTGTGCTTCACCTCCTCCACGAACGCCTTTTCGAGGCCGTCGGAGGTCTTGTAGGTCATGGTCTGCTTGAGGCCGTCGGTGATGCGCCGCATGACCAGGGTGGTGGTGGGCGTGCCCTTGCCGGGGCGGAACGTCTCGTGGCTCATGACCACGTAGAGCTTGCCGTCCTCCAGCTCCAGGACGTTGCCCTTGCGGACGTCGCTGGCGATAACCTTTACCATGTTGAATCCTTTCACGCGGCGCGCCTTCGCCGCCGCCTGCAAACCATTGACCGGCCTCATAGCCCGAAATGACGCGCCCCGTGAACTGCGGCGTGTGGGCGGGACTTGCCGGGCATGAGCTGGTGGGACCCCGCCCGTCACGCGGACCGCCGCCCCCGCCTTCTCGCCCGCAACCGGATCGCGGCGGCGGCGCGGGACTGGTTCGCCCGGGAAGACTTCACCGAAACGGACCCCGCCGCGCTGGTCGTTTGCCCCGGCGCGGAGGTGCATCTGCACGCCTTTGCGGTGAGCCCGGCCGCGGGGGCCGCCGCGTGGCTCCACACCTCGCCCGAGTTCGCCATGAAGAAGCTCATGGCCGCCGGCGAGACGAAGATCTTCGCGCTGTCGACCGTTTATCGCGCGCGGGAGGACGGCTCGCCCCTGCACGCGCCGGCCTTCACGATGCTGGAGTGGTACCGCGCCCGCGCGCCCTACGAAGCGTTGTTCGACGATTGCGCGACGCTGCTGGAGATCGCCGCGACACAGGCCGGTGCGTCCGTCTTCGCCTGGCGCGGCCGCATATGCGATCCCTTCGCGCCGCCGGAGCGGTTGACCGTGGCCGACGCGTTCGCACGCCATGCGGGCGTCGACCTCATGGCGACGATGGATGCAAGCGGCGCCGTCGATCGCGACGCGCTGGCGGCGCAGATGTCCGCCTGCCATGTCCGCGTCGGCGCCGATGACACGGGGAGCGATCTCTTCGCGCGCGTGCTGGTGCAGTGCGTTGAGCCGCATCTGGGCGCCGATCGCGCCGCCATCCTGCACGACTATCCCGTCGTCGAAGCCGCCCTCGCGCGGCCCTCTCCGCGCGACCCACGCGTGGCCGAACGCTTCGAGCTCTATGCCTGCGGCGTCGAACTCGCCAATGGCTTCGGCGAACTGACCGACCCTGTGGAACAGCGCCGCCGATTCATCGCCGACATGGACGAGCGCGCGCGCCGCTACGGCGAACGCTACCCGATCGACGAGGATTTCCTCGCAGCACTTGCCCACATGCCCCCCGCCAGCGGCTGCGCGCTGGGGTTCGACCGCCTCGTGATGCTGGCCACCGGCGCGCGCGACGTGCGGGACGTGATGTGGGCGCCGGCGTGATTGCCGCAACGCGGCATGACCGATACTAGGCGCCCATGAACAAGCAGATCCTCGATCCCCTGGCGCTGGTCGCCCAGCGCTACGCCGTGGCGATGACCCCTGCCATGGAGCGCCTGATCGACACCGGCGACCCGCAAGACCCCATCGCGCGCCAGTTCACGCCGGACGCGCGCGAACTCGACGCCGCGCCCGGGGAAAGCGCCGATCCCATCGACGATGGACGGTTTTCGCCCGTGGCGGGCGTGGTGCACCGCTACGGCGACCGCTGCCTGCTGAAGGTCACGCACGTGTGCCCGGTGTACTGCCGCTTCTGTTTCCGGCGCGAGATGGTGGGCCCCGGCAAGGCCGCGCCGATCACCAACGACAGGCTCGACGCGGCGTTCGCCTACATCGAGAGCCATCCCGAACTCTGGGAGGTGATCCTCACCGGCGGCGATCCGTTCGTGCTCTCCGCCCGGCGCGCGCGAGAGATCACGCAGCGGCTGGCGGCGATCCCGCACGTGCAGGTGATCCGCTGGCACACGCGCATGCCCGTGGTCGATCCCGGGCGCGTGACGCCGGAGTTTGTCGACGCGTTGAAGTGCGACAAGGCCGTGTGGGTGGCGTTGCACGCCAACCATCCGCGCGAGATCACCCCCGAGGCGCGCGCCGCCATCGCACGGCTGGTGGACGCGGGCATCCCCATGGTGAGCCAGACGGTGCTGCTGAAGGGCGTCAACGACGATGCGGAGACGCTGGAGGCGCTGATGCGCGCGCTCGTGGCGGCGCGGGTGAAGCCCTACTACCTGCACCAGGGCGACATGGCGCCGGGCACGGGCCACTTCCGCACCACCATCGCCGAGGGCCGCGCCATCACGGAAGCGCTGCGCGCGCGCGCCTCCGGCCTGTGCCAGCCTGCCTACGTGCTCGACGATCCGGACGCGCCGGCCAAGCAGCTGCTGAACGGCGTGCGCGACTGACCTCAGTGCTCGACGTGCCAGTCCCTCTTCACGAAGCGCGCGGCGAGGAAATAGAGCACGGCGGCCACCACATAGAAGCCGACGCCCGCCAGCATCGAATAGCGGATGGATTCATCGCCGTACTGCGCGCGGAAATGATCCGACAGCGCGCCAATGAACACATCGCCCAGCCCAAGCCCGATCAGGTTGTTGATCAGTAGGAAAACCGCCCCCGCCGTGGCGCGCATGTTCGGCGGCGACATGTTCTGGAACGCCGAGAGCGCAGGCCCGAGCCAGGCGAGGCCGCACGCCGTGGGCACGAGGAACGCGAAGAACGCCACCGGCAGCGACTGCGTGTTGAGCCCGAGGATGAGGAACGGCACCGTCGCCGTGAAGGCGATAGCGGGCACCAGCGCATAGGCGGCCTTGTTTTTGGCGCCGAAGCGATCGGCCAGCAGGCCGCCGAGGAAGATTCCGGCCACACCGCCGATGGCCACGATTCCCCCGTAGAAATACGCCGCATAGAGCAGTGGGCCCGGATTGGGCGGCAGCAGGAAGGGCGGGAAGCCGGCGAACAGCGCCGGGAACTGGTCGCCGAACAGGCGCACGAAGAACGCCGGCGCCCAGGCAAACAGGCCGTACGCCATGATCGAGGAGAATGCGCCGCCGATGGACAGCAGCCAGAAGCTCGGCTTCTTCGACAGCGTGGCGATCACTTCGCCGATCTTCGCGGGCTCGCGCTTTGCGGAGGCCGGATCGAAGGCGCCCCGCGGCGGCTCCCGGACGGTGAAGTAGAAGATGGGCGCGAGCACAAGGCCGAAGGCGCCTACGAGGAAGAACGCCGCGCGCCAGTCCAGCAACGTGGCGATCACGCCGCCGAAGACGATGCCGATGGCGCTGCCCAGCGGAACGCCGAAGGAGTAGATGCCGAGCGCGCGGGCGCGTTCGTTGGGCGGGAAATAGTCCGAGACGATGGAGTACGCCGGCGCCACGCCGCCGGCCTCGCCCACGCCGACGCCCATCCGCATCAGGAACAGCTGCACGAAATTGCCGGCGAGCCCGCACGCGATGGTGAACGCGCTCCACGCGGTGAGCGCCACCGTCATGATGCGCACGCGGTTCATGCGGTCCGCCAGCAGCGCCACCGGCACGCCGAGCGTGGAATAGAACAGCGCAAACGACAGCCCGCGCATGAGACCGAGCTGGGTATCGGAGAGGCCCAGCTCCTTCTGGATCGGGATCGAGAGGATGCCGAGAATTTGCCGGTCGATGAAGTTCACCGTGTAGACCACGATGAGCGCAAACAGCACGTAGGCGCGGTAGCCCGCGGTCGCGGCAGGTACAGTCATGAACAGCGGCCCCGCATGATCAGAGGCCGCAACGTTTCCACGCCGGTTGCGTCCCGTCCAGATGCGCGCCCGGTCTAGGGGCGGGCCGTAGGCCGCTCGAACACGATGACCGCGCCGCCGTGATAGGTGGTGCGCACGGTCTCGTAGAAGCCCACCTTGCCGGCCACCCGCAGCGACGGCGCATTTTCCGGATCGATCATGCAGGCGACCCGGTCGCAGCCGAGGTGGGCGTCGCCCCACGCCAGCGCCGCCTGCACCGCCTCGGTGGCGTAGCCCCGGCCGTGGACCGCCCCCGACAGGATCCACCCCATCTCCGGCGTGGCCCCGAAGGAGGGCACCATGGAGCGGTGGAAATCGGCGAACCCGGTCTCGCCCACGATGGCGCCGCTCTCGCGCTCCACGATGGTCCAGAAGCCGTAGCCCAGCACGGTCCAGTGCCCCACGTACCGCAGCAGGCGGCTCCAGACGTCCTCCGGCGTCGACTTCTGGCCGTTGATGAACCGCGTCACGGCGTCTTCGTTGCGGATGGCGAAGGCGGCGTCGAAATCGGCCACGTCCGGCGGCCGCAGGATCAGGCGGGGGGTGTGGAGCGTGGGGATCGTCATGGGGGCCAATTATCCCCTCGGCCGGGGAACGCAAAGCCGGGGCACCCAAGGACGGCCAGGGCGCCGCGCCGCGTTGTGAACCGGGGCCCCAGCCGCTATTTCTGCCCCATGACCAGCCCCGCCCCCCAGAACACCGCCCAGAACACCGTCCGCGTCGGCGCCCTCCAGATCGCCAACGACCGCCCGCTCGTCTTCCTCGCCGGCCCCTGCGCCATGGAGAGCCGCGAGCACGCGCTGGAGACCGCCGAATTCCTCAAGGGCCTTTTCGCCAAGGCGGGCGCGGGCTTCATCTACAAGACGAGCTTCGACAAGGCCAACCGCTCCAGCCTCTCCGGCAAGCGCGGCGCGGGCCTCGCGTATGCGGGCCCTGTGTTCGAGGAAATCCGCGGCAAGCTGGGCATCCCCGTGATCACCGACGTCCACCTGCCCGACCAGTGCGCGGATGTGGCGAGCGTCGTCGATGTGCTGCAGATCCCCGCCTACCTCTGCCGCCAGACCGACCTGCTGATCGCCGCCGCCGAGACCGGCCGGGCGATCAACATCAAGAAGGGGCAGTTCCTCGCGCCCTGGGACATGAAGAACGTGCTCGCCAAGGTGACCGAGAGCGGCAATCCCAACGTGATGGCCTGCGAGCGCGGCGTGACGTTCGGCTACAACACGCTGGTGAGCGACATGCGCGCGCTGCCGATCATGAAGGGCTTCGGCGCGCCGGTGGTGTTCGACGCCACGCACTCCGTGCAGCAGCCGGGCGGCAAGGGCGATTCCTCGGGCGGCGAGCGCCAGTTCGTGCCGACGCTGGCGCGCGCGGCGGTATCCATCGGCGTGGCGGCCGTGTTCATCGAAACGCACCCCGATCCGGAGAAGGCGCCGAGCGACGGGCCCAACATGGTGCCCTTCAAAGACCTGCCGCAACTGGTCGAAGACCTTGTGGCGTTTGACAAATTGGCCAAGTCCCGGCCGATCTGACGTGTAAAAGTTTTGTGTCGAACGTGTGATGATTTTGTC